>CAZOJL010000193.1:0-3375 GCA_964580075.1 uncultured Akkermansia sp.
CACGCCTGGCTCGCCCGCTATCAGGCGCAGGAACAGGAGCGCACCGGGATCAAGACCCTGAAGGTCCGCCATAACAAGGTGTTCGGCTACTATATCGAAGTCTCCAAGGGGCAGGCCGGAGCCGTGCCTCCCGAATACGAGCGGCGGCAGACACTCGTCGGCGCCGAGCGCTTCATCACGCCCGAGTTAAAGACCTACGAACAGCGCATCTTCGGGGCTCAGGACCGGGCGCAGGCGATGGAGTACGAGATCTTTTGCACGGTGCGCGACAGGGCCGTGGAGCAGACGGCCGCTATTCAGCAGACGGCCGACGCCGTGGCGCGACTGGACGCGCTGACCTCGCTGGCCGACCGCGCGCTGGCGCTGGATTACGCGCGCCCGGAGATGCATGCGGGTGACGAACTGGTGATCCGCGAGGGGCGTCACCCCGTGATCGAGCAATTGCCCGATGCCGAACGGTTCGTCCCCAACGACACCCGGCTTGACGGAAGCCGCAACCAGCTCGCCGTGATCACCGGTCCGAACATGGCGGGCAAATCAACCTACATCCGGCAGGTTGCACTGATTGCGGTGATGGCCCACGCCGGTTCCTACGTCCCCGCACGGCAGGCGCGCATCAGCCTGCTCGACCGTATTTTCACGCGCGTCGGCGCGGGCGACGACCTCGCCCGCGGCCGAAGCACGTTCATGGTCGAGATGCAGGAAGCCGCCAACATCCTCAACAACGCCACGTCCCAAAGCCTGATCGTGCTCGACGAAATCGGCCGCGGCACCAGCACCTTCGACGGCATCAGCATCGCGTGGGCGGTGGCCGAATATCTGCATAACACGCCGCAGGTCAAGGCCAAGACCCTGTTCGCGACCCACTACCACGAGTTGACCGATCTCGCGCTCACGCTCGAGGGCGTCAAAAACTACACCGTCCAGGTGCGCGAGCATGGCGACGGCATCGTCTTCCTGCGCAAGATCGTGCCGGGATCGGCCGACAAAAGCTACGGCATCCACGTGGCACGGCTCGCGGGCATGCCCGACGAGGTCGTCGACCGGGCCCGGGAGATTCTGGCCAACCTCGAAGAAGGAGAGATCGAGGCGGGACTGCCCAAACTGGCCAAGACCGCCCGCCGCAAAGCACGCGAACTGCCCGGCCAGATGACGCTCTTCGAACTTTAGATCAGTTTCATCCGCGGCAGGTCCTGAATATCGACACAGCCGACGAGACGACCGGCATCATCCACCACGGGCAAGTCGTCTATCTTGTACTTTTCAAAGATGCGCAGCACGTCGACGGCCAGTTGGTCCGCCTGGACCCGGATTGGGTTGGCGGTCATCACAGCACGCAATTCCTGACTGATGACCGCCGGATTGGAGGCCAGCATCCGGCGCAGGTCGCCGTCGGTGAAAATGCCCGCCAGCAACCCGTCCGCAGTGGTAATGCAGGCCGAACCGCACTTGGCGCCGGTCATCGCCATGATCGCGTCTTGGACCGTTTTGTCCGCATCGAGAACGGCGATTCGTTCGCCCGTGCGCATGATGTCGTGCACGCGGCAGAGAAGGGCGCGACCGATGGCGCCTGCGGGATGCAGAAGCGCGTAGTCCTTCTTTTCAAATCCGCGGGCATCTATCAGCACCATCGCCAGCGCGTCGCCGACGGCGAGCGTGGCGGTCGTGGATGTTGTGGGTGCCAGGTTGAACGGACACGCCTCGCGTTCGACGCAAACCTGCAGGACGATGTCGGCGCATTTGGCAAGCGAGCTTCCGGGATTCCCGGTCAGGGCGATGATCGGAATACCCAACCGACGGACTGCGGGAATCAGCGCGAGCAATTCATCGGACTCGCCCGAGTAACTCAGGGCGAGCAGGGCGTCCTTGGGGGCGATAATGCCGAGGTCGCCGTGCAGCGCCTGGGTCGGGTTGAGCATGACGCTGGTCGATCCCGTGCTGGCAAGCGTGGCGGCTATTTTTTCCGCGATATGAAGGCTTTTGCCGACGCCCGTCACGACGATCTTGCCCCCGTCGGCGAGAATGCCAAGCAGCCGATCAATGGTTTCACAAAAGCTATCGCCGAGGGCGGCAGCGGCCTGCTGCAACCCGCGGGACTCCGCTTCGAAAACCTGTTGCGCACGCGCGATGTATTGTGTATGTGTCACACGGCTCCCTGTCTGTTCCTGTCCAATCCGTTGCGGACGCGACCGCGCGCCCGATTCTGCTTCCGTTTTCCGAGCTGCAAGGGTAGAACGCTTTGCCCGATCCGTCAAGACGGCTGTTTTGAAGAATAACCCGACAAGACCTCACAACCGGTCGGGGTGATGAGGACCACGTCTTCGATGCGGACGCCCAATTCGCCGGGCAGATAAACGCCCGGTTCGACGGTCAGCACCATCCCCGGCCGGATCACCGTCTTGCAGGTCGGGGCGAAGGAAGGCGCCTCATGCACCTCCAACCCCAGGCCGTGCCCCAGGCCGTGTCCGAACGCCGCGCCGTAACCGGCGCGTTCAATCACCCCGCGCGCCAAAGCGTCAACCTCCGCACCGGTCATCCCGGGCTTCAGTCGCCGAATGGCAGTGCGGTTGGCCCGGCTAACCAGTCCGTGAATCTCGCAAAACTGCCGGGACGACCGGCCGCAACACACGGTCCGAGTCAGATCGCTGCAATACCCGCCGAGCTTGAGTCCGGCATCCAGCAGCAACGGCTGCCCCGGCAACAGCGGCTGGTCTCCCGGCACATGGTGGCATTCGGCGCCGTTGGCGCCGACACAGACCACCGCATCAAAAGCCTCGCCGTCGCCCAGCGCGTCGGCTTCACGCCGGACCGCAATGCGGATATCCCGCTCCGAGTGACCCGGCCTGACCCCGCGCAGCACCCGTTCAAATAGACGGTCATTCGCGCGGATCACCCGGCGGATCACCGCCTGTTCGGCCGATGATTTGATCGCGCGCTGCGCCGCGATCACGTCGCCGACATCCGTCCAGTCGCTGATGTGGGACAAGGTCTGTTGTTGCACGGTGTGGTCCGCCACCGCCAAGGATCCCTCATAGCCGGCCCGGCGCCAGGATTGGGTCAGCCGACGCAGAATCCGCTTGAACTCATCGCCGCGGCCGCAGTCAACGCAGGGGAGCCAGGGCAACGTCCGGCGGGCCGCAATCAGATAACGGAAATCGGTGAGCAGGACGGGGCCGCGGCGGACGTCCAGCGCGAGCATGCCGTGGGACGAGGCGAAACCGGTGTAATAGAGCCGCGCGATCGGCGATCGCACGATCGCGCCGGCCAGCCCCTGGCGTTGCATCCCCGCCATCAGCCGCACGCAGCGGCGGCGGCATTCCGCCGCCGAAAACGCCTCATTCGTTATCATCCGTCCCTCGGTCTGCCCCTTGGTCT
>CAZOJL010000193.1:3475-5464 GCA_964580075.1 uncultured Akkermansia sp.
CGCCTGCGCAACGGACCGGGCAGCCATCTGACGGAGATGGCGGATTGAAAATCGAGCAGCCACGGCGTTTCGGATGCATCCATCAGGATGTTGCCGCCGTTGCGGAGATCCAGGTGGACGATCCCCCGGGCATGCATCGCCTGCACCGCGCCCTCCAGGCGTTCGAAAAACGAGACCGGCGCCTCACCTGCACCCAGTGCCCGTAACGGACACCCTTCGATATAGCGCTCGCATAGCGCAAATCGATCCACGCGGGAAACCCCCTCGGGGATGCCCTTCAGCCCGTCCAGCTTGCGCAATATGCACAACTCGCGGCACACCAGACAGACGCCCAAGGTCCATCGCACCAAGGCCGCGCGCGCGCTGAAGTCCTTGACCACCCAGAGCCCCTGCATCTCCACCCGCCAGACGTCGGCATTACCCCATTTTCCACGATGCAGGCAGGTACGAACGCCCTGCTCGCATACGCGGCGGGAAGGGTACGGGTGCACGCTCACCCCGCCACCGGGACCGGTTCCTGCCGGGCGCACGATGCAGCCCCGCATTTCTGGCACCCGCTGCCGCACGAGACATCCTCACCGGTCCAGCAGAACGTGCAGATCCGATTCCGCGGCAACCCGATCGCATTCGCCAGGTCATCCACACGCTGGTACGTCAACGATGTCAGGCCAAGCCGTTTCTGGATCCGCGCCACCATCGCCTGATGTCGTTCGCCATCGGCATCCACATAATCCCGCACATCGGCCGTCTCGCCTTCCAGTTCCTTGATCGTCCTGCGCGCGGCCAGATCCTGTTCGCTCTTGGAGCGGGAAAAATTGAGAAACTTACAGCCGAAGAGCAACGGCGGACAGGCGATCCGCATGTGGATCTCACGCGCGCCGTCGTCGTAGAGCCTGTGCATCTGGTCCCGGAGCTGCGTACCGCGGACGATCGAGTCGTCACAAAAGATCAGACTTTTGCCTCGAATCAGCTCCGCGATCGGAATCAGCTTCATCCGTGCGATCAGGTCACGCTGCGCTTGAACAGAGGGCATGAAGCTCCGCGGCCAGGTGGGTGTATATTTGACGAACGGACGCGCATAGGGTATCCCCGCCTCGCGGGCGTAGCCCAACGCATGACCCACGCCGGAATCGGGAACCCCGCCCACAAAATCGGCGCGCAACCCCGCATCGTGCCTGGCCAAGGCCTCACCGCACTGATAGCGGACGATCTCCACATTGCGTCCCTCGTAGGACGATGCCGGGTACCCGAAATAGACCCACATAAAGGCGCAGATTGCGAGCTCCGCTTCCGGCGGGCGGCATGTTTCAACGCCGTCCTCGGTCACATGCACGATTTCACCCGGCCCGAGATCGCGAACCGGCACATATCCCAGATTGGGCAGGCTGCACGACTCCAGGGCCAGGGCACGGGCGTCGGCCTTCTCCCCCAACGTGATCGGCGTGCGACCGTAGCGGTCACGGGCCGCGAACAAGGTGCCGTCATCCTTCAGCACCAGCATCGAGCAGGAACCGCAGATCCGCTCCTGCGCGTAGCGGATCCCCGCCACGAACGAATCCTGCGTGTTGATGAGCGACGCGACCAGCTCGGTCGGATTGACGCCGACACCGCTCATCTCGGAAAATTGCGCCCTGTGTTTTGCGTAGAGTTCCGCCACCAACTCCGGCAAGTTGGTGATCACGCCGACCGTCACGATCGCGAACGTGCCCAAATGCGAGGCGATGATCAACGGCTGATCCTCGAAATCGCTGATCACGCCCACACCCGCCCGCCCCTCAAAGAGCGCCACGTCATCCTCAAATTTCGAACGGAACTGCGACGTGCGAATGTCGTGGATCACCCGCGTGAACCCGGCCTTCCCCAGCACCGCCATCCCGCCCCGCATCGTCCCCAGATGCGAATGGTAATCGGTTCCGTAAAACAAATCCGTGACGCAATCCTGCCTGGCCACTACGCCGAAATAACCGCCCATAGAAAAACTCCCGTTCC
>CAZOJL010000194.1:0-5324 GCA_964580075.1 uncultured Akkermansia sp.
CCATTTTGGAGTGCGGTGGCAAGCGGTATTCCGCGCGACACCGCTCTCAGGAGTACGAAAACGGAGCCAAAACTGAAAAAGTGCCTGAAAATATGATGCGTTTGCCCTGCTGCTCATGCACACTAAAAAGGGCAGAAGACT
Organism: uncultured Akkermansia sp.; assembly: GCA_964580075.1. Lineage (GTDB taxonomy): Bacteria > Verrucomicrobiota > Kiritimatiellia > RFP12 > JAAYNR01 > VGWG01. The sequence goes on from CAZOJL010000194.1 coordinate 142, forward strand.
GTGAGACTGTGAGGATTGAGAGGCTGTCGGTTATGCAAATGAGGTCTGTTCACCATTGGGTGCGTGCGCACAAATCTGTAACCTGTTCATTCTCAACCTTCAGGATTACGCAAATGCGGCACCCGGAAGGCCCGGATTGACTTACGCGCGCGCGGCCTTGCCGGTGAATGCTGTGTCGAAATCAGCAATCAGGTCCTCAGCGGTTTCGAGTCCGGCGGAGAGACGGATGAGTTCGTCGGTGATGCCGCGCGTCAGACGTTCGGCCGGCGGCATGGCGGCGTGCGACATGGTGGCCGGGTAGGAAAGGATGCTCTCGACGCCGCCGAGGCTGACGGCCACCAGCGGCAACCGCACCCGTTTGAGAAAGCCGACGGCGGCGGCGCGATCGGCCAGTTCGAATGAGACCACGGCTCCCGGTCCCGTGGCCTGGCCGGCATGGATCGCATGGCCGGGGTGGTCGGCGAGTCCGGGATAGAAGACGCGTTTCACCCGGGGGTGTTGCCGCAGCCAGGCGGCGACGGTGGCGGCGGTGCGCTGTTGCGCATCAAGTCGCACGCCGAGCGTCTTGATGCCGCGGAGGAGGAGCCAGGAGTCCTGCGGACCCAGGATGGCGCCAAAGGCGTTCTGGATGGCGCGGAGGCGTTTGCCCGTTTCGGCTGCACGGGTCACGGCCAAGCCGGCGATCAGATCGCTGTGGCCGCCAAGGAATTTTGTGGCGCTGTGCAGGACGATGTCGAAGCCGAGGTCGAGCGGACGCTGGAGGAGCGGAGTCATGAAGGTGTTGTCGGTGATCGACAGCAGGTTGTGTTCGCGGGCAATGGCGGCCATGGCCCGCAGGTCGGTAACCTGCAACAGCGGGTTGGCGGGCGATTCGACGAAAAGGCCGCGCGTGGCGGGGGTGACGGCGCGGCGGACGGCTTCCGGATCGGTGGCATCGGCAAAGGTGACGTCGAGCTTCCATCGGGCGAAGAGGGTGGTCAGGATGCGGTAGGTGCCGCCATAGACGTCGCGGCCCACGACGAGGTGGTCGCCGGGATTGAACAGGAGCAGGGTGGATGAGATGGCGGCCATTCCCGAGGCAAAGGCAAGGCCGGTGGCGCCGTTTTCGAGAACGGCGGCGGTCTGCTCCAGCGCGGCGCGGGTGGGATTGCCGCTGCGGGCGTAGTCGTAGGGTCCCAGATGCTCGGGGTCCTCCTGGTGGAAGGTCGAGACCTGGTAGACGGGGATGCTCGAGGCGCCGGTGTGCGGGTCGCGGTCGCAGCCCGAGTGGATCAGGCGTGTGCGGTCGTTCATAGGACGGTCTCCAAATCGTGGATCAGGTCGTCCGGGTCTTCGATGCCGACCGAAAGACGGAGGAGGCTGGCATTGATCCCCAGACGCTCGCGGGTCGCGGGATCGATGTCGGCGTGGGTTTGAACCGCAGGATAAGTGATCAGCGACTCCACGCCGCCGAGGCTTTCGGCGAACAGGAAGACGCGGACCTGTTCGAGAATGGCCGGAATGCGGGCGGGGTCTGCAACCTCAAAGGAAACCATGCCTCCGAAGCCGTTTCCATCGCGGACGAGGATCGCGTGGCCGGGGTGGGTTGGAAGCCCCGGGTAAAGGACCCGGCGCACGCGGGGATGGGCGGTGAGCCAGGAGGCGATGGCCGAGGCGTTCTCCTGCTGCCGTTGGAGGCGGAGCGGAAGGGTCTTGAGTCCGCGCAAGGTGAGCCAGGCGTCTTGTGGACCCAGGACGGCACCGCAGGCGTTTTGCAGAAAGGCGATTTTCTCGGCCAATGCGGGGGTGCCGGCGACCAGCGCGCCGGCGACCACGTCATTGTGACCCGCGAGAAATTTGGTGGCGCTGTAGGCGACCACATCGGCGCCAAGGTCGAGCGGGCGCAACTGGCAGGGGGTGAGAAAGGTGTTGTCGACGATCAACAGCGCATCGCGGGCGCGGGTGAGGGCGGCGAGGGCGCGGATGTCGGCGATTTTGAGCAGCGGGTTGGTGGGGGTTTCGACAAAGACGGCGCGCGCGCACGGATCTTCGAGGGCCCGTTGCACGGCGGCGGCATCGGAGGAATCGACATAAACAGCGGTGACGCCAAGCGGCCGGAAGACCCTTTCAAAAAGGCGGAAGGTGCCGCCGTAGAGGTCTTCGGTAACCACGATGCGGTCACCGGGGGCGAAGAGGCGCAGAAGGGTATCGAGGGCGGCCAGTCCGGAGGCAAAAGCAAAACCGCGTGCACCGCCATCGGCGCGGGCGAGAGTCTCCTCGAGCGCCAGTCGTGTGGGGTTGGAGGTGCGGGAATAGTCAAAGCCGGTGGAGCGGCCGAGTGCGGGGTGGCTGAACGATGCCGTCTGGTAGATCGGCACGGAAATCGCACCGGTCGCGGGGTCGCGGCGCGAACCGGCCTGGGCCAGCAACGTCGACAGTTTATCAGAAAACGGCATAGTAATCTCCATAAAAACTAGGATAATACTATAGATGATTCCGGGTCGGGCAGTCAAACGCTTTTTCAGCGAATGTTCGTTCCGACGTCCGTGTATTCACGGGTGAGGCGGATGAAACATTCGCTGATATTTTGCGGTTTTTGCGAAACGTGTTCCTTTTTTAGCAACAGGGGAAGAAATTTAGATGCGTTCGCCCTGACCTGCTGCTTGACGGCTCCCATGCCGATCCCCTATAATGTCTATCAACTAAAGGTATATTGCGTCTGATTGGGATACGGGTGGGCGTATGGTTGTTTCAACAAAAGGTCGTTACGGGCTGCGGGTTCTTCTGGATGTAGCCTTGCATCAGAGCAACGGACCTGTGACTTTGGCCGACATCTCCCGGCGGCAGGGCATCTCGCAGAAATACCTCTGGCAGGTGCTGAACCCATTGAAGGGGGCCGGTCTGTTGAGTGCCACGCGCGGGGCGCGCGGCGGCTACGTCCTGGCGCGGACGCCGGCGTCGGTGACCATGAAAGAGATCATCACCATCCTGGAGGGCCCGATTGCTCTCGCCGCCTGTGCGACGGGTGCCCGGGGCTGCGAACGCCGTTCGGATTGCGCCGCGTCCGAGGTATGGGCCGAGATCGAGGACAAGCTGAATGAGGTTTTGGGGTCGATCACGCTGCAGACCATTGTGAAGCGGAGCAAGGATCATGCGGGCAAGGGTATTCTAAACTACGAGATTTAGGAACCTAATGTTATTTCAGGACGCCGTGCATGTATGCGGAAAGAACCGATCAATCTCACGACGGGCGATTTCGACCGCGCGGCGCGGCTTGTCGAGATTGCCGTGGACGGAATAGACATCGCGTACGACAAACCCCAAGGGAATGCTCTTCCCGGCGGTGACCTCCAGCGTTTCACGGATCTCCCTCGCCCAGGACTCTTCATTGAGCCGGACGTCTAAGCCGAGAAGGTTGGGGTTGGGTTTTCGCGAGAAGACAATATTCTTTCCGGCGAGCGCTTCGGCCATGTATGACTGATTCGCCCACCGCGAAATGGAAATGGCTTTCAGGTGGGGGATCTGGTTGAGCGAAGTCTCCCAGATGGGGTCGGCCGGCTCGCAGCAGCCCCAGTAAACGAGGCCGTACAGAGCCGCAAGATCGCGGTAGTAGGGGAAACAGAACTCATGAAAAAGCTCGGGAGAAATCCCCACGGTTTCCTGGCTGTCCATGCCGCTCCACATGTCCGACAACCGGACCTGACCGGGCGCAACCGGCACCTGAGGCAGCAGCGTCGTGAAGTTGAAACAGGTCCCGCAGGTGCACTGGTTTCCATTGTTGAGAACCAGCAATCCTTCGCTCTCGGCCCAGCGCGCCATGCGGGCGGCGTTGTCCCGCAGCAAGGCCATCAGCGCATGGAGCGTGTCCGGGCAGTCGTACATCGCCAGAAAGAACGTCTCCATGCTCATCAGCCGCATCAGTCTTTGGGTCAGGTAGTTGTTGCCGTAGGTCCCTGAGCGGATGACCACCGGCAAGATATCGCCAAAGGCCTCCTCGAGAAATGTCTTCTCCTCCAGCGTCGCGTCGCGGTTCACGCCAAACGACGCCGGCTGGATCCTGTCAAAGCCGTCCCTGAGATCCTTGATGGGGCACTCAAAGTGGTAGCCCGTCGTAACCCCTTCCGCATCCTTCGCATACGTGGTGGGAATGTCGATGCCGAACTCATTACACCAGACGTGCCATCCCATATCGAAGGAGTCGGGGCAGACGTGGTCATCGTCCAAAAGCTCGTGGTGGCGGATATGTCGCAGAAACTGGCCTTCCAGATGGCGTCCATGTTTCGATTGGCAGCGAAAGATGGAGGCAGGCATGAAATCGCGGTCGAATGTCCACGTCTCCACTACGAACGGTGGCCGGGAGCCTGTCGTCCCATCATTCATGGCGGTCCACAGGTGTCGGCGCTGCGCCATCACCGGTAGCGCCGCGATCTCCGCTTGGCGTCTGGCGAGATCGCGTAAATACCGACGCTCATCGTGTGAAAGACTATACGGCATGATTAACCTCATTCATTCTGATTGTCTCAGGCATCAGGGCGCAGGTTCCTCCCGTCGTCATCATTCCGGAAACAAGCACGTTGGTGTCGAGCACAACCTTCATGCCTTGCCCTTGGCGTGGCGGGTGTTCGCAATGATCGCGTCAATCTCCGCCATGGGCATGTCTGCTGTACCGGCCAGAGCCGCGCTCTCGCGCACCCGTTCCAGCGCCACCTTTGCCCGCGCCCCGCGGATCGCCCGCAACTCTTTGTCGAAGCATTCGGGACGCACCGCGGATACGATTGCGAAGGGGCGCCCGTTGGCCGTGAGCACGACTTCCTCGTCACGGTTCAAGTCACGGCGCATCGTCCCCGAGTTCACACGAAACTCTCTGGCAGACATGAATTTCATCCGGCTTCCTCCTCTTATGGCATCAATAGCGTACCAAGTCCGGCACACATATCAACCCATAAGTGATCCAGCAATTCAAATTTTGAGCACATCCGTACAGTCGAAATCGAAATCGCTATCGGTATCGGGGTCGAATTCCCGCCTTTTCGTCGATTTCGATCCCGATCCCGATTTCGATCCCGATAAACCCTGTCTCAATCCTGTTTTCCATCCGGCCGCAGGTCGGCGGCTTCCCTGAACCCTGAACCCTGAAACCTGAACCCTTCTCCCCCCCCCCCCCCCCCCCCCCCCCCCCCCCCCCCCCCCCCCCCCCCCCCCCC
>CAZOJL010000195.1:0-5197 GCA_964580075.1 uncultured Akkermansia sp.
GCGTGCTTCCCGGACGGCGCGGCCTCGCGCGTGTTCACGGCGGCGCCGAAGGCGGTCACGCCCTTCCGCATTCCGACGGCGCTGACCATTCAGAGCGCGACGGGCGCCGTGCGCAGAGTCAATTGGTTGCCGGTCCGGATACTGGATTCCGACGGCCATGTGCTGGCTACACGGGATGTCATCGTGTTGATGGACAAGCCCGAGAAAAGGTTAGGCCCCTGGGCGCCAAAGCAATCGGTCGATTCGCTGGTCGGCGGCGAATTTATCGTGCGCATCAAAAATGCCACGGCCCGGGTGCAGGCGCTGACGCTCAATCTGCCGCCGCCGCCGGGCGTCAAGATGTCCGAGTCAAGCCGGCATGTCTCGATCGCGGCGGGCGAACTGGCCCAGGTGTCATACCACTTCCCGCGCCAGGGCTTTCCGGATCAGCCCGTGTCCTACGCGAATAGAGGGTGGTGGACGCCGCAGGATTGGACATGTCTGATGCCCTATCGTGTCGCCCTTTCGAAAGGGGCGCCGCTGGAGGGCGAAACCGTCGTCGTTCTGCAAGCGCGGTCGCGTTGGTGGTTCTTCAGGCGTGATACGACAGAGGTGCGTTTAGACGGTGTGGACGTAACGCAAAAGCAACGGGCTGGCGAGGACACTATGCTCATCGACTTATTAGGCAAGTTCACAGAAGACAATGTATACGAATACGGTAGCGTGTTCAAAGCGGATGCACCGCCCAAGGGCTGGGAATCGGTGATCTATGATGCAGCGCCTCTGCAAGCCGTGTTGGGCGCCGATACTTACAGTGAAGAAGGTGTTGAATACCGTGGTATCCGCATCGGCTTCGTGTCGAGAGGGGGGAAGGTGGCGGCCGCCACACGCTTTGAGGCGCTCCGCGACCAGGATGTTACCGTCATCGTGGACCACCAGCCCAATGATGCTCATACGTTCTGCCAGTTCGCCAATCGCATCTGGATCAACGACGAGCTCGTATATAAAACGCCTATCGGGGGTTATACTCAGGATCCAAAGGCAAAGGATGAGCGCAATAGGCCTACGACCTGCCGCATTCGCAAGTCCGGAAACACGATGGTTGTGGAAGTGAAGCAAGATGATAGGCCGAAGATCAATCCCGGAACCATGGTCATCCGGTTCCTCGATGTCAAGGACGGCAAACCGGCGGAAGGCCTGATCTTCGACGTGGATATGAAGTGAACGGGAAGAGCGTGTCGCGGAGAGCGTGACTTTCCACAATGAGGAGAGCAAAATGAAAGCCAATCGAACGTTACTGAATGCCTGCGCATTCATCGCACTCACCACGGCGGCGCAGGCTGCCGACATCCCGAAGACCTGGGTGGAGACGCAAGCCGGCTCGCCGACGGGTCAATATCTGGTCATTGACCTCACCCTTCGCGAGATAGCCGTGGGCCAGCAGACGGATCCAGACACGCCACCCGTAACGCGACAGGGCTTCGTCGTCAGCAATCTCGCCGCCGTACCGCCGGGCGGATGGACGGACGAGTACAAGACAACCAAGCTGGTGCTGCGCCGGATTCCGGCCGGGACGTTCACGATGGGCAGCCCGGCTAACGAATTGGGACGCGAGGCCGACGAAGCCGAGCACCCGGTGACACTCACCAAAGACTTCTACATCGGGGTCTTCGAGGTGACGCAGAAGCAGTGGAAACAGGTGATGGGCGATTGGGTGGGAAGTTACTATGGCACGAATCCCCGTCGCGACTTTTATCCCATGCATTTGATCAGTTACTACCAGATCCGCGAGAAGTTCGAGACGCCGGCCGAATCGGCCGATAATCGCCCGGTTCCCAGCGACGATCCGGCGGTGGACTGGCCGGCGAACAGCGTCGTCAACGAGGACTCTTTCATGGGCAAGCTGCGGGCGAAGACCGGTCTGACGAGTCTAGACCTGCCCACCGAGGCGCAATGGGAATACGCGTGTCGCGCCGGGACCACGACGGCGCTGAATTCGGGGAAGGATGTGACCGCTGCGGTGAATTGCCCGAACATGGCGGAAGTGGGACGCTACTACTACAATGTAACCGGGCCGAAAGGTTATGACCCGGAGAAGTGGTACTATGGCCAAGGGAACCTGTTCAAGGGGTACACGCAGTACACATACAAGTTCGTGGGAACCATCGTCGTCGGGTCATACCCGCCGAACACCTGGGGGCTGTACGATATGCACGGCAACGTGTGGGAGTGGTGTCTGGACTGGTATGCGGAAACCTATCCAGGGGCCGTGACCGATCCGAAAGGACCGGCGACGGGGAAGAGCCGCGTACTGCGGGGCGGGAGTTCCGACGACATCGCCAAATGCTGTCGTGCGGCGAACCGCGGCCCCGGCGGTGAGCCGAACTACCGGAACGGCGATTTCGGTTTCCGAGTGGTTATGACGATGCCGTGAGTGGATGTGATGCACAGATTCTTATCAATCAATGCTGACGCAAGCAACGAAGGACAATCAGGTGAGACATCTCAACATGCCGCGTGTCATGATGTTTCTCCTGCCGATGGGGAGGGCCGTATTCGCCATGAACAACTCTGAGGTCGGGAATCCGGATACAATCGCCGCGTCACCTGCAACCCATCGCTACCTGCTCTACGGGGCACCGTGGGGGGGATGCCCGGATCCCCAGTTCAAGCCGCTTGTCGATAAGGCTGCCGATGTGGGCTTCAATGCGATCCGCATCGTCGTTCGCTGGCACCAGCACGAAACCAAGCCGGGCGAATACGATTTCGATGCCTTGGACAGGGCTCTGGATGATGTCGTGAAAACCAATCGGTTGAAGGCCGTGGTCCTTATCTGGCTCATAAGGCCTGCGGAACCGATCCGGGGCGGACAGGACCTCGTCCTGGTCGAGCAGGACCTGCAGCAAGATGCTTCCGGACAGTTTTCCTCGATGATTTCCTTCAGCTCGAACCGGGCGGTCGAGCGGGCCGCCGCTTTTGTGAAACGCGTGGTCGCCCACTGCCATGAGCGATACGCAGACGACATCCTTGGCTACGTGACCCCGTTCAGTCAATTTGCCGAGACCGAGTACTGGTGCCAGGGCGAGTGGGGCCATGAGGCGTCTTCCGTCCAGGCCTACCGGGCGTGGCTTGTCCGGAAGTACGGAACGATCGACAAACTCAATGCGTTCTGGGAGTCGACCTATGCCGCCTTCGAGCAGATCCAACCCTCCCAAAAAGGCCAGGAACCGGGGTTGTCGTGGTACCAGTTCAGGCACGATGCGCTGAAACGCGTGATCCACCGGATGGCCTCAGCCGTTCGAGAAGGGCATCCCAAGGCAAGGCATGCGCTGCAGTTCGGTTCGGTCTTTGACCCTTACATTCGCAATCGGACGACGGTCTGTTTTCCGGACTTGTGCACGGACAGTCACATCGTATGGGTGGATGACGCACCGACGTATGACCACTGCTTCTCCATGGATTACCTGCGTTCTTCCCTGCCTGGCAAATGGATCTGCAACGAGATTGATAACCCCGCCCAGGGTAGCGACGAGGTTTATTACCGTCTGGCGAAGGAAAGCTTCGAGCACGGTGCGAGCATGGTGTCTGTCGCGAACTGGCCGGATCTTGATGCGCTGGAGAAGCGGGCGGAGTTGTTTCGGCGCATCGCGCGCGATTTTCTCCCCGAGCCCGTCCCTGAGAAGACGCCGGTTGCCACACTGAATATCAAGGCCAGGGAGGTCATGGATGGCGCCGAAGCATTCCAGAGACGGTACGACGCGCTATCATCGAACGGGCGGGACTGGGTGCGGGTGCTGCTCGAGGATGATCTCTCCTTGCAGGGAGTTAAAGATGGCCGCCATCCCTGATGCACGCAGGGTCGGTCGCCAGCGCTCGATGCGAAGAGCGGCGATGTGGAAGTGCGGGTTGCCAGCGGCAAGGTGCGCGTGAGGGTTGAAGGAGAATGACACGATGTCACATACATTTCGATCGGTAATAATCGGATGCGGGACCAGTGCCCCCGGTAAAGGCGGCGCGCATTCTATTGGCTATGCACACGCGGCTGCCTATAGAAGTCAACCCGATGTCGTATTGAGAGCGGTTTCGAGTCTGAACAAGAAAGATGTCGAAGATTTTGGCCTCGAATACCCCGGAACCAAAGGATACACCGACTACCAGGCCATGTTGGCAAATGAAGAACCTGACATGGTATCGATTTGTGCATTCCCACCGGCGCGCGAAGAGATGGCCATGGCCGCCATGGCGGCAGGAGCAAAGGCGCTGTGGATTGAAAAACCGTTTGCGCTCACACTCGATGCGGCCAAAAGGATCATGTCCGAAGCGGAAAAACGGTCGGTGCGGGTGTTTGTTGACCATCAGCGGCGATATGGTCAGCCGTTTATATGGTTGCGCGAAGCCGTGGAACAGAAAAAAATCGGCGACCTGATACAGTTCAATATCACCCAGCCATTTGGCGGGATCTTTGACTTTGGCAGCCATTGTATCGACAGCGCGCTCTATTGTCTTGGCGAGCGACAACCGACTCTGGTTTTTGCCGCAGTTGACTTTACCCATGCAAAGAAGCACCAGGGCATGACCATGGAATCGCAGATTGTTGCCACAGTCCACTTTGACGACGGCACGCGGCTGGTCATCGAAATGGGTGACCGATCCTGCTCACGGCTGCCGATACTCCACGCCGAAGGCACCGATGGGTTTGCCCAATTGCACATGAATGTCCCGCAGGGTTGCCGGAGTATCTTTCGGGCGCGGTATGCGGGCAGTTCCGAGATTGTCAACCCGTTGACCCACGAACATTTCCACCATAGCGACGACGGCACGTGCTATATCAAGAGGGCCCTGGCCGACATCATGACCGCCATGAAGACCGGCAGTGCAACTCGGATCGATGCGCGCGAGGCGTATCGGGGATTGTCAATAATTACGGGGATATTTGAATCGGCAAAGACGCAGTCGGTATTTTACTTTGACCGTTAGGCCCCACGCTCCCCAGCGTTGCGCAGCAAGCGTTCTCCACTCAACCCCCGTACACGCCGGGGCACGCCTGTTTATAAGGGACTCAAAGATTAAGATTAGGATTATGATCGGAAGCATCGCTTAACTTAGCGCCATTCAGGCCCGTCCCTTAGAATCCTCCGTCGGGTTGAGGCGTTGCGCACGTGAAAAAGAGCGGCGTCGCGCGGAATACCGCTTGCCGCGCGCACTCCAGACGCTGCCG
>CAZOJL010000196.1:0-5184 GCA_964580075.1 uncultured Akkermansia sp.
AGATTAGGGAGGCGCTTGCAAAACCGCCGGTTTGTGCAAACGGAGGGTTCGGGGTTCAGGAGGCGTTTTTGGCCTGAACCCTGATTCCCGGCGCTTCCAAGGGTTTTGGGAGCGCCTCTAGGATTAGGATCGGAAGCATCGCTTAAGTAAGAGCCATTGCGCGCAAGACGCAAAGGAGTTGTGGCAGTATGAAGAAAGTACGGTTGGGTGTCATTGGCGTCGGAACCATGGGAAATTTTCATCTGGGGAAGATTGGAGGACTCCAGCATGTTGCGTTGACCGCGGTGTGCGACTGTGATCCGGAACGTGCCCGGCAGGCGGCCGAAACGTATCATTGCGCCGCCTATGAAGATCACCGCCGCCTCCTCGCGGATAACCTGTGCGATGCCGTTCTGATTGTCACACCGCACTATGCCCACACGACGATCGGAATTGATGCCCTGCGCGCGGGGTTGCATGTCCTTGTCGAGAAGCCCATTTCGGTGCACAAGGCCGACTGCGAGCGCCTGCTTGCCGCCCACACGAACCGCAAACGGATCTTTGCCGCCATGTTCAACCAGCGGACAGATCCGCGCTATCGAAAACTGCGCCAGCTCGTGCAGGATGGCACCCTCGGCAAGCTCGACCGGATCACGTGGATCATCACCGACTGGTTCCGCACGGACGCGTATTATGCCTCCAGCGCGTGGCGTGCAACGTGGGGTGGCGAAGGCGGCGGTGTCCTGCTCAACCAGTGCCCGCACAACCTCGATCTCTGGCAATGGATGTTCGGCATGCCGCAACGGGTCCGCGCCTTCTGCAACATCGGACGCAAGCACAACATCGAGGTGGAGGACGAAGTCACCGCCTACCTCGGGTATGACTCCGGGTGCTCCGGCGTTTTCATCACCTCCACCGGCGAATCGCCGGGGACCAACCGATTGGAAGTCGCCGCGGAATATGGCAAAGTCGTGATCGAGGGGAATGGCATCCGGTTTACCCGCAACGAGGAATCCGTGAGCCGTTTTCTGAAAACCTCACCCGATCTGTGGGCCCGCCCGGACGTCTGGAATGTGGAGATTCCAACCCACGGCACAGGCGGTCAGCATGTCGAGATCCTCCAGAACTTCATCAATGCCATTGTGGCAAAGGCGCCCCTGATCGCACCCGCCGCGGAAGGGATCCACTCCGTCGAACTGGGCAACGCCATGCTCTTTTCGTCCGAAACCGGCAAAACCGTGGAACTGCCGCTCAACGGCAAAGCCTATGAACGGATGCTGAAGCACAAGATCAAAACGTCCCGCTTTGTCAAAAAAACTTCGGCGACCAAGCTCGGCGATATCACCCGGTCATACTAATCAAGGAGGCAGGAGTATCATGAAAACAAGTCAAATTGCCGCGCAATTGTTCACGCTTCGGGAACACCTCAAGACGCCGGCCGATATCGCCGCGTCTCTGAAAAAAGTGCGCCAGATCGGCTACCGGGCGGTCCAGGTCTCCGGCATGGGGCCCATCGCGGAAACGGAACTCAACCGCATCCTGCAGGGGGAGGGGCTGGTCTGCTGCGCCACGCACGAACCGGGCGCGAAGATCCTCGACGACACGGCTGCCGTCATCGCGCGGCTCCGGAAACTGAACTGCCGCTACACGGCCTATCCTCACCCCGGCAACCTGGATTTGAGCTCGCTCCCGACCGTGCTCGACCTGGCGGTCAGGCTGGATAAAGCGGGACACCTCCTGCGCGAAGCCGGTCTGGTCCTGACCTACCACAACCATTCCACGGAGTTCCAAAGGCTGGAGGGGAAAGTGGTCCTGGACTGGATCTATGAGAAGACCGACGCCCGCAACCTGCAAGGCGAAATCGACACCTATTGGGTGCAGCACGGCGGCGGCGATCCCGTGGTCTGGTGCCGCACGCTCAACCGCCGCCTGCCATTGCTCCACCTGAAGGACTACACCATCATCGGCGGCAGGCCCTCGTTTGCGCCGGTGGGACATGGCAATCTGGACATGCCGGCCATCGTGAGCGCGGCCGATGCCGCCGGCTGTGAGTGGTTCATCGTGGAACAGGACGATTGCTACGGCGCCGACCCCTTCGACGCGCTCGCCCAGAGCTATCGTTACCTGGAAACGCTGGCCCGGAAATGAAGGGAGGACGTGCGCCATGTACCTGACGGGATTCGCCGACGAAGCGGCGAAAGGGATCACGGGACAGATCGCGGCCACGCGGGAACTCGGCTGGGCGCATATCGAGTCCCGCACTGTGGACGGCAAAAACATCCATGATCTGTCCGACGAGGCGTTTGATCGCGTGGCGGACGAACTGGACGCAGCCGGTGTGCGGGTCAACTGTTTCGGCTCCGCCATCGCCAACTGGGGCAAGTCCATCCTGGAGCCTCTGGACGCCTCGCTGGCCGAAGCCCGTCGCGCCATTCCCCGCATGCGCCGACTGGGCACAAAACTGATCCGCATCATGAGCTTTGCGGTGTTGAAAGACCGCGACCCCGAGGATCAGATGGAGGCCGAGCGATTCCGCCGCCTCCGGGAACTCCTCGCCCTGTTTCACGACGCAGAGATCACGCCCGTTCACGAAAACTGCATGAACTACGGAGGCATGGGGTGGAAATACACCTTGCGTCTGGTGGAAAACGTGCCGGGACTCAAACTGGTGTTTGACACCGGGAATCCCGTCTTCACCCCCGACTACACGAAACCGGAGCCGCGCCCGCGCCAATCGGCCTGGGAGTTCTATTCACAGGTCCGAGCCCACATAGCCTACGTCCACATCAAGGATGGCCTCTGGGACGCCGCGGCCCAATTGTGCACGTACACCTTCCCCGGCGAAGGACAAGGCGACGTCCGCCGAATCGTCGCGGATCTGCTCCGGAACGGATATGACGGCGGTTTCTCGATCGAGCCGCATCTGGCCGTTGTGTTCCATGAGGGCCATGGCGGTACTCAGGAGTCAGCCCTGTACCGCAGCTATGTCGCGTACGGCCGGCGCATGGAAAAGCTGATCTCGGAATTACAGAATGCGCGCCCGACGCGCAACGCGTAGCGCACGTCCCTGCGCGCAACAGAACGGGATGAGACATGAGCGCATACGAATTGGCGACGCCGGAACATCAGGGCTGGATCAGGCAATTGCTGGCCGATACCAAGGCTCATGGCGAGTTGGCGCCTGTCGATCTGAAGCAGTTCTGGGCCGATCAGAACATCGCCAACAGGGATCCGTTCGGTCCCACCATCCCGCAAGTGCCGCTCGGCGCGATCTGCAACTGGGAATGTGTGTTCGATGAGCTGGGCGTGTCCCAGGACTGGTGGCGATTCCTGCATGGGGACGAGGTATGGGCCTTGGATCTCAAGCGACGCTACAATGATCTGTCCGAACGGATCGTAGGGCGCCGCCTGCTGGATGAAAAGCCTTCCAACCCAACCCGGCACTGGCCGGAAATCAAAGGCTTGCACGACCTCTTCGAGGCCCGGAACGTCTGGGAAGGCGGCGCCACGGGCTCCTGGTGGCTCCATCAGGCCGCTCATACGCCTGACGAACTCAAGGCGTTGCTGGATCGTGTGGAACGCCGTCTGGAGAACGTTCGGGACTTCCTGTTGCCGGAAAACTGGGCCACCGAGAAGCAGCGTCTGGAATCCATGGGCGCAAAAATTCCGCTCTATCGTGGACAGCGAGGCCCCTGTACGTTCGCCTGTTCCATCTACGGCGTGGAGAATCTCCTGCTGCTTCATTTTGACGATCCTGTTTTGATGCAGCGGTTTTCGGATCTGATCGGGCGAGCCATCCTTGCGCGCGCCCAGGTCATCGATGAGGAGGCGGGATTCACCCCGGCCACGGCGCCGAAGGGGTGGGCGTGGTACGATGACAACTGCTGCCTGTTCAACACGGAGATGTACGAGCAGTTCGCCATGCCCATTCACCGGACCGTCTTCGCGCGCTATGCGCCGGCCCCCACGGACTGGCGCTACCAGCACAGCGATTCCAACATGGCCCACCTGCTCCCTTTGCTTTCGGAATTGGATCTCAAGGGTGCCAACTTCGGCCCGACGCTGACGGTGCGTGAGATTCGCCACTACTGCCCCCATGCCGTCATTGACGGACAACTGGCGCCATTCACGTTCAGCCGAAACGAGGAGGCCAACATGGTCGCCGAATTCCTGCGTGATTTCGAACAGGCCCGGGAACAACGCGGGCTACGCTTCGCCACCGCCGGCTCCGTCAACAACGGCAGCAGGCTCACCGGCATGCGCCTGCTGATGGCCGCCATTCAGCGGCACGGACGCTATGGGTCGGAACGCACACGGCGTGAGCGGGCATCGGTGCAGCCGCTGTGACGAGACACGTCATGAACACAACCCCTCATCAACCGAACGTGGCCGAGTCCCGCGCCTGGCAACTGGCGGCCGGGCACTTGCGGCGAATCGAGACCGTCTGGGAACACCCGGCGCAACGGCAGCGCGAAATCCTCGCCTGCAAGCGGTGGATGGAGCGCCAGGACCACGTCCCCCGGCTGTCACGGCTCGCGGACATGCTGGATCCGGAAATGGACCGGCAGCGCTTCTGGGCCGTCCTGGTGCCCGTGGAACGGGTGGACGGACGGACGCGCGTGACCGATGTCGACATCCTCGACGGCGACCCGCCCGCCGGCGGGGTCACGGCCGACCGCATGCCGCTGACCATCGTCGCCGACAACATTCGCTCGGCGTTCAATCTCGGCGGCATCTTCCGCACCGCGGAATGTCTCGGCGCCGAAGCGATCTGGCTCTGCGGCTACAGCGCTGATCCGGGCCACCCGCATGTGGCGGCCGCAGCCATGGGCACGACCGCCACCGTGCCGTGGCGGCGCTTCGAACGGATCGGCCCGGCACTTGCCGAACTGCGACAGGCCGGCGCGTGGATCGCCGCCCTGGAGACGGTCGCCGATGCGCCGGAGGTGGGAAGCCTGCCTTGGCGATTCCCGTGCGCCGTCGTGATCGGCAACGAACGTTTCGGCCTCGACCCCGGGACGGTTGCCGCGTGCCACACGGCGGCGCGGATCCCCTCCCATGGCGTCAAGAACTCCCTCAACGTCGTCACCGCGCTCGCGATCTGCGCCTGGGACGCGCGACGGGCGTTTGACAAGACAGATGCCGCGCGCCCCCAGGGCAAACGCATCTAAATTCTTATGTTTTTCAGATTCTGGCTCAGGGCTT
>CAZOJL010000197.1:0-5064 GCA_964580075.1 uncultured Akkermansia sp.
ATCGGAATCGGGGTCGAATTTCCGTTGGCTTTATCGATACCGATACCGACCCCGACCCCGACGCCGATGCTCCCATCTCCAAAATTGGAATTGCTGCTCTATCCGTGTTGACATCCGGCATGGATTATTGTGATATACGCGCATGCCTCACCTGACACTTCCACGTCTCGTCCACGAGCTGACCCCCGCGTTGTGGCCGGACGGCCGCCGCGCGCGCGATCTGACGCCGCTCTATATCGAGCGCTACCGGAGGCCGCGCACCACGCGACATCTGGCCGTCCATGCCTTCTGGGAGCTGACCGCCGTCATGGCCGGCGCGGAGACGCTCATCGGCCCTGTTTCCATGGAATTACAGCAGCCTGCGGTCTGCCTGATCCCTCCGGGCTACCGGCATGACGAAGTCCTGCACATGCCGGATATCCATCAGGCACGACTCATTGACCCGCCTTCGCGCGCGCACCGGCGCTGACACACAATCGAACCTGTTTGAACCCCATGGTGCAGCGCCATCGGGGGAATGAGGTTTGACGCGGGTTACGACGGGCCGACGGGCGTGCAGGGGAATCAGACGGGGGCTCCCCGTGCCGCACCGCAGCATTTCTTATGTTTCTTGCCGCTGCCACAGCGGCAGGGGTCGTTGCGGCCGATCTTGGGTTCCTCGCGCCGCGCCGGTTCGGGGCCGATGATCTTGCCATCCATGAACACCCAGACGCCGTCGTGCTTCTCAAACTCGGCCCGCTCGTGATGGTTGAAATCCGATTCCTTGACTTTGTAGTGGGCGACAAACTCAATCACCCCGGCCGTATCCTGTTCGCCGCCACCGGAGGTATCGAGGATCTCAATACCCGTCCACTCCGCCGACTTGGCCCACTTCTCGCTTCCCTCGACGTCAAACTCCTTGCGCACGCGCGCGCTCGAGGTCTGGTACAGGTAATTGATCGCGCCCATGGCGTAGGCCGAATAGCGCGAACGCATCAGCGCCACCGCCGTCGCCGGCCTGGCGCGATCGAGCAAATAGGGTTCGCAACAGTCTCCAAAGGGTTTGCCGCTGGCACACGGACAGAAATCGTTCATTCTGCTCTCTCTCTTTGTGTTCCATCGCTTAGAAAAGTCGTTTGATAACGCCGAGAATCCCCTGCTTCCAGGGCACACGGTGTGAAACGCCCGACGCCGCCTTGAACGTCTCATAGTGGTCGAGGTACCATTCATAATTTCGCACCAGCGCGTCGCGGTTGGAATAGATCGGCGCAAACCCCAACACCCGTTCCGCCTTCTCGATGCTCACAAACGAATCCTCGCTGGCCGTCTCGTAAACCCACTTGTAGAGCGGCGACAGGCGCAACGCCTCGAGGATGCGCAACGCCCAGATCACCGGGCGTGACGGGAAGCCGATGATGCGCCTGCCAAAACCGGCGCGATCCAAGACCGCCTGATAATCATGCTTCATCGTGGTGAAGACTTTGGCGCCGATGTTGAACGTGTCATTGACGACTTCCGGCTCCCGCGTCAGGCAGAGCCAGATCGCTTCGCACAAATCGTGCACGTCGAGCAACTGATACCGGTTGTTGCCGCTGCCGATCATCGGGAAATGCCGACCCTCGCGCGCCCAGTCGTAGAACAGGGCGAAAACGCCGAGCCGTTCGGGACCGATGAATGACTTCGGCCGCACGATGGGCACGCACATCCCCTGCCGCCGGTATTCCAGGCAGGTCTCTTCGGCGGCGATCTTGGCCCGCCCGTAGGGACCAACCCCTTGCAGCGTGTCGGTCTCCAGCAGCGGGTGGTGGTCGGGAATGCCGTAGACCGCCGTACTGGAGATGTGGACAAACCGACGCGCGCCGACCGCGCGCGCGGCCTCCAACACGTTGCGCGTGCCGTCAATGTCGGTGGAGATAATATCCGCCTCGGAATACAGCGGCAGCGCGGCGGCGGTATGCACCACCCACGTGGCGCCTTCTGCGGCGCGCGCGACAGCGGCGCGGTCCCGGATGTCGCCCGTGAAGCACGTGACGCGATCACGTTCCGGATAATCAAACGGGGCCACATCGAGCACCCGGATGTCCGTCATGCCCCGATCCAGCAGATTTCGCACCAGATTGATGCCGAGAAATCCGCTTCCGCCTGTGATCAGAATCCGTTCCGCCATGCCGTATCCTTGGTTTATCCCTATCCCATCGTGACTTCCACCCGATGCGTCTTGCCGTCTTTGAAGTCGGGCAACAGGGATCCGGCCACAGCCGTGCCGTCCACCGTCACCTGCGTGACGCCCTTGCTCACATGCGACGGATTGGTCACGTGAATGTCATACGTTGCGCCGCGGAACTTCCGCCGCACGCGGAACCCATCCCAGCTCTTCGGTATGCACGGATCGAGCAGCAACCCGTCATAATCGGGTTTGATCCCGAGGATGTACTGCGAGGCGGCGAGGAACGACGAGGCGGCCGTGCCCGTCAGCCACGAGTTCTTGGCCTCTCCAAAGCGCGCGGAATCAGGACCCGCGATCATCTGGGAGTAGACATAGGGTTCGCACCGGTGAATGTCGCTGATGGCTTCACGTTCGGCGGGGCAGATGGATCTGTAGTATTCCATGGCGGTATCGCCACGGCCGATGTTGCACTCTGCGATCGTCAGCCATCCCGTGGGCTGGCAAAAGATTCCGCCGTTCTCCTTGACGCCCGGGGGATACGACGTCATCTCACCCCAGTAGAAGTTGTATTTCGTGTAAGCCGGTTGCTGCAGCACGATTCCGTGCCGCGAGAAGAGCCGCTGCTTGACCGCGTCGAGCGCCTGCGCAAGCATCCCATTCTCCTTGCCGACTGAGGCCATGCCGATCCACCCGTGTGACTCGGCAAATATCTGTCCTTCGGCATTCTCCCGGGACCCGATCTTCTTGCCAAACCGGTCGAAGGCACGAACAAACCACTCGCCATCCCAGCCGTGCGCTATGATCGCGTCCTGCATCTCCTTCACAGCCGCTTCGGCCATCTCGGCGCGCTTCACATCGTTGCGATGCCGGGCCATGCGCGCAAATTCGCCAACCGCCCACACGAATTGTCCGGCGATCATCAGGCTCTCGGGCACGCTGCCAATCTCGTCCTTGAGATTCGCATGCGTGGCATCGCCCTGAAAGGTGTCGCCCGGCTGGATGCTCGTCATGATCAGGTTCAGACAATCGTTCCAATCCGCGCGCCCCACGAGCGGCAGCTTGTGCGGCCCGCGGTGTTCCATGATGTGGTTCACCGAGATCACCAGATGCTCGTAAAGGGTGGCGGTATCCTTGGGGTTGTTGTCGAAGGAGGCCTGTTCCGTCAGGATGGACCAGTCGCCGGTCTCCTTGATGTAGGTGGCCGTTCCCAGGATCAACCAGAGCGGATCGTCATTGAAGCCGACGCCGATGGTGGCGTTCCCCTTCTTGTCGAGCTGCTGGTACTGGTGATAGGTGGCGCCGTTGCGCCATTGAATTGCCGCGAGTTCAAGAATCCGTTCCCGCGACCGTTCGGGCGGCATGATGTGCACCGCGCCATACAGATCCTGACAGGCGTCCCGATAGCCGATCCCGCGCCCGATCCCCGTTTCGTAATACGACGTCGACCGCGCCATGTTGTAGGTGGTCACGCACTGGTACTGGTTCCAGGTGTTGATCATCATGTCCAGGTTGGCATAGGGCGTCTCCACCTGAAAACGGCCGGTCAGATCTTCCCATTCCGTGACGAGGGCCTTGAACGCCGCTTCTGAATTCCGGCGGTCGAGGTATTTCGTGATCGTGGGTTCCACATATTTCGTGTTGATCACGCCGGGGGCGCTGAACTTCTCGTCTTCCGGATTCTCGGCGTAACCCAGCAGGAAGTTGATCTTCCGGGTTTCTCCGGGTTTCAAGGTGATCTCCATGGCGTGTGAGCCGCAGGGATTCCAGCCGCAAGCCATGGAATTCCGGCTCTTGCCCGTCGTCACCACCTGGGGCTCGTGAAAGCCATTGTAGCGACCGAGGAAGGTCTCGGTGTCGGTGTCAAACCCGGCGATGGGCTCGCTCGTGGCGAAATAGGCGAAATGATTGCGGCGTTCACGGTATTCGCTGACATGGTAAATCGTATTGCCGACGACCTCCACCTCGCCGAGGTTCAGCGTCCGCTGCAGATTGGTGGCATCGTTGAGCGCCTCCCAGAGACAGAACTCCACGAAGCTGAACAGCGTTACGCGCTTCTCGTGGTCCCCCGTGTTGGTGACATCGGTCTCCCAGATCTCGGCGTTCACGTTGAAGGGGACGAAAAAGCGCGTCGACACGCGGATCCCGTCCTTCTCGCCGGTGATGACCGTGTATCCCAACCCGTGGCGACATTCGTAGGCATCCAGATCCGCCTTCACCGGCATCCAGCCCGGCGCCCAGCATTTTCCCGTCTCCGCGTCCCGGACATACAGATAGCGTCCCCCGGAATCCATGGGAATGTTGTTATAGCGGTAGCGCGTCAACCGCCGTTTCCGGGCATCCGTCATGAAACAATACCCGCCGCCTGAATTGGAGATCATCCCGAAGAAATTCTGTGTTCCCAGATAGTTGATCCAGGGCAGCGGCGTATCCGGGCGCTGGATCACATATTCCTTTTTCGCTTTGTCAAAATGGCCAAATGTCATGTACATCTCCCCTGACTGTATGGTACGGAACCCGACCGGGCTCAAACGGCGTATACATTACCCGATCCGGGCATCGAACGCAACAGGGTGTTTCGGGAAATCAGCAATTCTAATTTTGAGCACATCTGACAAGTCGAAATCGAAATCACTATCGCTATCGGGGTCGGGATCGAATTCCTTGCGTTCTCGTCGATTTCGGTCCCGATCCCGATTTGGATCCCGATAGCGGCTGCCCCGTGTTAGAATTGCTGCCTGCAAGTACAAGGCGAACGAAGGCGAACGCATCATAATTTCAGATCCTTTTTCCGTTTTGGCTCCGTTTTCTTACTCCTGAGAGCGGTATCCCGCGCGAAGCCGCTCTTTTTCACGTGCGCAACGCCTCAAACCGACGGAGATGAACCACGAAGCACACGAAGATCACGAAGACAAGGGCTG
>CAZOJL010000198.1:0-5008 GCA_964580075.1 uncultured Akkermansia sp.
CGCAGCGTGCCGACGGGCGGAGGAATCCGGCGCCGACGCGCTGCACCTGGACCTGATGGACGGTCATTTTGTGCCGAACATCAGCTTTGGCCCCGATATTGTCAAGATGGCGCGCCGGAACTGCGGCTTGCGATTGAACGTCCATCTGATGTTCACGCACCCCGACCTTTATGCGGAGCGGGTCATCGCCGCCGGCGCCGACACCGTGCTCTTCCATGTCGAAGTTGACCGGCCTATCGACGCGCTCCTCGCGACGATCCGCCAGGCGGGGATCCGACCGGGGCTGACCCTCAATCCCGCGACACCGGCGGCTTCGGTTTTTCCGTATCTCGACCGCTGCGGCCAGGTGCTGTGCATGACCGTCGAACCGGGCTATGGCGGGCAACCGTTCATGGAATCGGTTCTGCCCAAGATCACGGAGATTCGGCGCGAGGCCGACCGCATCGGCAACCCCGGCCTGTCGATCATGGTGGATGGCGGCGTGACGTTGCAGACCGCGCCGCGATGCACCGCCGCCGGCGCAGACGCCCTCGTGGCCGGCAGCGCGCTCTACGGCGCGCCCGACATGGCGGCCGCGATCCGCGAGATGCGCGCCGTCGCCGCGCGCGCGTACAGCGGCTCTCGGACAGATGGGAATTAACCTAAAAGGAGCAGTGATCACGTGTCACTTAGAGCGAATGGTAAAGCTGAACTGCCGGATTTAGGTTAAAGGAGAAGCGTGCAATGAAGGCTAAGCAGAAAACGAAGCTGGCGTCGCAGGGACCGAAGGTGTCGTCGCGATGGGTGACGACCGATGCTGATGAGCGGGCGCTGCGGCAGGAACGGGCCTGCGAGGAACCGATGCGGATGAGCCCCCTCGAACAGGCGCGGTCGGTGGTGTTTCAAAATTACGAGGTCATCAGGACGGACAGCGCTGAGGCGACGCCTTATAGGGTTGAGCTGCGCGCGCTTGACGCGCCGGCCAACACCTGCTCTTGCGCCGATTTCCGAAAGAATTTTCTCGGCACCTGCAAGCATATCGAGCGCGTGCTGATGGTCGTGAAACGTCCGAAGCGTGGTGGGCAGCCCGTCTCGCCCCGTGCGGAATTGTTCATGACACGTGAGCCGTACGCGCCGCGTCTGGTTGTCGGGGACGGGGTTCCGGAACAGATTGTTCGCAGATTAGGACGGCACACCGACGCATCGGGACGCCTGCGCTGCGGCGACGCCGCGTCGCTTGCCGCGCTGATCGAATGTTGCGACGCCATCGCGACGGATGCCCCGACTGCGGTGCGGGTCTCCGCCGAAGTTCGAGATTGGCTCACGGATCAGGAGGCGCGGGAACGCCTGGCGCAGGTCGCGGCATCGTACCGGGCCGACATGCTGGCCGCCAAGGGCCTCTCCCAATCACTGCGGATGCCGCTCTACCCATACCAGATCGACGGCATGCTCCATCTCGCGTTCAAGGGCCGGGCGATGCTGGCCGACGAAATGGGGTTGGGCAAAACCGTCCAGGCGATCGCGGCGGCGGCGGCGATGCGCGAGGTGATGGGGGTCAAGCGTGTGCTCGTCGTTGCGCCAGCGTCGCTCAAGGCCGAATGGGAGGAGCAGATCCGCACGTTCACATCCCTGCCCCAGGAGGTGCTCTTCGGTTCGCGGCGCGACCGCCTCCAGCGCTACCAGCAGACGCAGGCTTTTTTTGTGATCGCCAACTATGAGCAGATTGTGCGAGACGTGTTGGATGTCAACGCGCTGCTCAAACCCGATCTGATCATCCTGGACGAGGCGCAGCGGATCAAGAACTGGCGCACGAAAACAGCCCGGTACCTCAAGCGCCTCGACGCCCGTTTCGCCTTCGTGCTCACCGGCACGCCGTTGGAAAACCGGATCGACGAACTCTATTCGATCACCGAATTCATCGCTCCCTCGCTTTTTGGCAGCCTGTTCCGCTTTAATCGCCGGTTCTATCGCTTCGATGCCGACGGCAAGGTCGCGGGAATGCAGAATCTATCCGAGTTGCATGAGGCGGTTGGCACGGTGATGCTCAGACGGCGGAAGGATGAGGTGGACGAGCAACTGCCCGATCGGATCGATAACACGTACTTTGTCAGCCTGACCCCCGAACAGCGGACGCGGTACGCGGAGTACGAGGAAATCGTCGCCCGATACTACCATCTCGCCAAACGGCGGCCGCTGCGTCCGGAGGAGATGGATCGGCTCCAAAACGCCCTCGCCTGCATGCGCATGTGCTGCGATAGTTGCTACATCCTCGACCCCCAGGTGCGTGACGCGCCCAAGTTGGATGAGTTGGAAAAGGTGCTGGATGATATCTGGTCGTCCGATCCACAACGCAAGGTGCTCATTTTTTCGGAGTGGGTGCGGATGCTCGAACTTGCGCAGGAAAGGCTCAATCGGCTGAAGATCGGCTATGCGCTGCACATCGGCAGCCTGCCGCAACAACGCCGACGCCAGGAGATCATCCGTTTCAAGGAGGATCCCGAGTGCCGCGTCTTCCTCTCATCCGAATCGGGCGGCGTGGGCCTGAACCTGCAGACGGCGAGCGTGGTGGTGAATCTGGATCTGCCGTGGAACCCGGCAAAATTGGAGCAGCGGATCGCGCGGGCCTGGCGCAAGCATCAGAAAAACCGGGTGAATGTGATCAATCTGGTCGCGCAAGACACGCTGGAGCATCGGATGCTGGCGACGCTGACATTCAAGCAGGGGCTGGCCGACGCGGTGCTCGATGCGCGGGGAGAGATCGGAGCCTTCGAAGGCAACAATGCGCGCGGCGCATTCATGGCACGGTTGGCCGAGGTGATGGATTCGCCCCTCCAGGCGCCGGCCTCGGACGCGCGCGCTACGGAGGCCGTGGCGTCCATACCTGCGGATGAACGGTTGGCGGCGGCGTTGCGGACGGAGAATCCCGGCGTCGGACTGTGCCTGGCGCGCTACGACGAGGCGGAGGGTCAGGTTCAGGCTGTGCTGGCGGTTGGGCGCCGCGAAGCGGAACCCGCGCTGCGCGCGCAGGTCGAACGGACGCACGGGGTCGTTCTGCCTCCCAACCGAGTGGTGGTGGTCTCGCCCGAGACGCAGGCGCTGTTGCGGCATCTGGCCGATCTGGGCTTCATTACCATCCGGCAGGATGCGGCTAGGACGATCTTCGATTCCGGTGTCGAGCAGGCACCGCTACCGCCGGAGCACCTGACGCGTTGCCGACGCGCGCAGGAGACCGTGGACAAGGCACAGCGCGCCTTGCGGATGTCACGGGTGCTGGCAGAAGGCGGATTTGACGAAGAGGCCGCTCGCGCGGCAAGCCAAGCGGTTCGACAGGCTGCTGGCGCGCTCTATCTCTTCGCCGACGGGGCTGACGCCGACGATGCGGTGGAGCCGTTGACCGAAGCCATGGTGGCGGCAATCACGCATCGGGGTGATTTGGATCGCACCCACACGGGATTGCTGCAGGCCGTATATCACGAATTAGACGCCGATCCTCGCAATTTGCGGGAACACGCGTCTGCATTTGTGGACTACTGTGCGGCGCAGGCGGAGAAGCAGAAGACCCGGATGCGGACATGAGCGCACGGTCCGTGCGTGTGGGCGGCCGGCGCGGGCGTTAGAGCCGCTGGGTCGTCATGCCGCCGTCGACGAGGATGACCTGGCCGGTGGAGTAGGGGAGGTCGCCGCGGGCGAGGGAGGTGACGGCGCGGGCGATGTCGTCGGGGGTTCCCCAGCGGCGCAGGGGGATGCCGCCATTGGCGATGATGGCGTCGTACTTGGCCTTGACGCCGGCGGTCATGTCGGTGGCGATGACGCCGGGGCGGATCTCGTAGACTTGCAACCCGTACTCGGCCAGCCGCATGGCCCAAAGCTGTGTCGCCATGGAGACGCCGGCCTTGGAGATGCAGTACTCGCCACGATTGACCGAGACGACGGTTGAGGAGATGGATGAGATGTTGATGATGCAACCGGCAAACTGCGGATCGGCCTGATATTGTTCGATCATCCAGTTCGCCGCCGCTTGGGTCATGAAATAGGACCCTTTGAGATTGATCGACATCACAAAATCAAACGACGCTTCGGTCGCTTGCAGGATGTCGTTGCGCTCCTTCGGGGCGACGCCGGCGTTGTTGACCAGCACGTTGAGGCGGCCGAACGTTTCGCGAATGCGGGTGATGAGCGCTGCGCGCTGTTGGCCGTCGGAAATGTCGCAGATCGCGTAGAGGACTTTTGCGCCGCGCGCGCGGAGGGTGTCAAGCGCCTCGGAACAGTCGCTTTCGGGACGGACATCGCCGATGGCGATGTCAAAGCCGGCATCGGCAAGGTGAAGGGCACAGCCGTAGCCGATGCCGCGCGAGCCGCCGGTGATGAGTGCAACAGGTTTGTTCATGAGGGGGTTCTTTCCGGTCAACAACCGAACGAGAGCGGGTTACGTTTTTCGCCGTTGCGCCTCCCCTGAATGGAAAAAAACGCACCCATTACGGGAAAGCAAACGCTGCGGATCATGGCGGAAACCGGTCGGAAATGCAAGCGTTTTCCGACAGCGTTTTCCGACAGGGAAGTAATGGGTCAGTAATTGGGGGGGGGGCAGATGAAGAGAAAACTGAAAGCTGAAAATTGAAAGCTGAAAATGAAATCAACGCCCAACATCCAACGCCCAACGCCCAACACCCAACATCCAACATCCAACACTCAACAACCAACGCTCGCCTTCAACGTTGCGAACCCGCCAGGGTGAGCAATACGTTGCGAGGCGTGGTTGTGTGCCGGGTATGCCCGGCTACTTGTCGGTGCGCTCCGCGAGCGTACCAGCTTTCTGAAACCGCTGCAATTAGAGAAACAGAATATTGGAAAACTGGCGCAGTTCAAAGAGCAAAGTCCGACCCCAGGCAGATAACGCCGAAGGGTAGCAGAAGGCAACTGTATTCCAGCGAGGGGAGCGTGGAGAAGGCCGTAGGCGAAAGCGCGGGCCGATCATACAGAGAAGCGGATATGAGAGGCGCGGTGCGCGGGACGAGGGTGCAACACAATC
>CAZOJL010000199.1:0-5004 GCA_964580075.1 uncultured Akkermansia sp.
CCCTTCGCCACCGCCCGCACACGCCGCCCGCCTCCCCACTGTCTGAATCGCAGTGCCAACCGTGAAAACCCGTTGCTGAAATCCGGGCTCACTCGCCGAACTGCCGGCTAAAGGCGTGAAAACGTGTTTCCATCTCGGCGAGTTGACCTCGCAATGCCACGATCTCCTGTTCCAGACGATCGAGACGGGAGACGGCTGGCGCCGTGACCGGCGGCGGCACGCCGTCGGCCGCCGCCGCCGGCGCCGCGGGGACCACGTCACCGCTCAACCGGTGGGCCCAGCGTGCTTCGCGACGTCCAGACTCGCGGGCGAGTTTGACGGTCAACGGCCCGTCGGGATGATCGGACAAGCCCTGCAAAGCCGCCTCCACCGCCGCGACGTCCGCAAACACCGCCTGCATCCGTTCCACCCGCCCGCGCAATTCGGCAGGGGTTTGCGGCCCGCGCAACAGCAATTCGGTCAGCAGCGGCACGCACGGCTCGGGCACGTGGTAGACATCGGTGAAGGCGTGGCGGTATTTGTGGGCCCGATGCCCCGCAAGCGAGACCTGCCACACCAGTTTCTTCTCACGCAACTCGTCCAGCGCCAGGATCACGGCCGTTTCGTCGAGCGACAGCACGGGGTCGCGATTGTTCTTCTGATTGCAGGCCGCCAGCAGCGCGTTCAGCGTCAGCGGGTAGTATTCAGGCGTGGTAAGCTGCTTCTCGATCAACGCGCCCAGCACGCGCGCCTCGTCGGCGGTGAGCGGCGGCCGGGGCGGCGGAAGGGCCGCGTCTGACGCCGGGGACGGCGTCTCAGGAGAGCTGTCGGTGATGTTCATGTTCCGTGGTACCTCTGGGGCGCGCGAGATGAAAGGAAACCGCGCGCGGGTTTAGCGATCGCGGTCCGGTGTGTGACACACCTTCAGCAGTCTGTTGTTTTTCTTGCCCGAACGGAGCACCGCCAGCCTCCCGTCGATCAGCATCGACGCGTCAAACACGGCCGCGCTGTCGCCGATACGGTGGGAGTTGACTGTCAATCCGCCTTGCTGCATCAGCCGGCGTGCTTCGCCCTTGCTCGCGCACAGCCCCGCCGCCACGATCACCTCCAGGACCGGCCTGCCCACGACCCCGTCGAAAGGCAGTTCGGAAGAGGGGACATTGGCGAAGACCGCCAACAAGTCGGAGGCGTTCAGGCCGTCAAACGATCCACCAAAGAGCACCTCGCTGGCCCGCTGCGCGACGGCGAGCCCATGCGCGCCATGCACCGCCCGGGTGAGCTGATCGGCCAGCACCCGCTGCGCCTCGTGTTTCTCCGGCGCCGCCTCGGCCTCGCCCTCGAGGCGTTGCAGCTCCGCTTCCGGCAGGAAGGTGAAGATGCGCAGGAAGCGGATGACGTCGGCATCGAGCGTGCGCAGGAAGAACTGGTAGAATTCGTAGTACGACGTGCGGCGATGATCGAGATAGATCGCGTTGCCTTCGCTCTTGCCGAATTTGCGGCCCTGACTGTCGCAGACCAACGGGAAGGTCAGACCAAAACTGGCGGATCCCTCGACACGGCGGATCAGTTCCGTCCCGGCGGTGATGTTGCCCCATTGATCGGATCCGCCGATCTGCAGGCGGCATCCGGTCGTGCGGTAGAGGTGCAGGAAGTCATACCCCTGAAGAATCTGGTAGCAGAACTCGGTAAACGAGATGCCTTCCTGCGACTCCAAACGCGTCTTCACCGACTCCTTGGCGAGCATCTGGTTCACGCGGAAGTAGCGGCCCACGTCGCGCAACAGCGAGATAAAGGTGAAGTCCTTGTGCCAGTCGTAGTTATTGACCATGATGGCGGGATTGGGGCCGGTGCCGAAATCGATGAACCGCGAGAGGTTCTCCTGAATTCCATCGAGGTTCCGGCGCACCTGTTCATCGGTCAGGAGGTTGCGCTCGGAGGATTTCCCTGAAGGGTCGCCGATCAGGCCCGTCGCGCCGCCCACCAGGGCAATGACGCGGTGTCCGGCGCGTTGGAAATGGGAGAGCGCCATAATGGTGACAAAGTTGCCGGCCTGCAGACTGTCGCTCGACGGGTCAAAACCGGCATAGACGGTCATCGGCTTGTCCAACTCCGCGGCCAGCTCCGGCGCCGTCATGGCATCAAACAACAACCGCTCTTTCAACGTGTCCAATACAGTCGCCATGTCTCGCACACCTCCCCGCTCCGTTCGCCGTTTACGGCGCACACCCTCCGAGCATCGTCTCCAGCCAGGCGGTTTCATCCAGCGGATGGTTCTGGGGCACCACCAGCGAGAGCGTCATTCGCTTCGGATCAAACACCGCCTCGGCGACCGCCCGCACATCCTCCGCCGTCGTGGAGCGCACCTGGTCGATGAATTCGTTCGGGTTGAGCAACCGTCCATACTGGGCAAGCGACTCCCCGACCCACGAGAGCCGGCCGCCCGTGCCTTCCAGCCCGAGTCGGAACGAGCCAAGCAGGTAATCCTTGGTACGCCGCAACTCGGCGGCGCCGACCGCTTTGCTGCGCACACGGTCGATCTCGCGGGCGATCAGCCGCAGCGCGCGGTCCGCGCGCCCCCGGTCGAGCCCGGCCGCGATCACGAGCACGCCGGTGTCGTTAAACAACTGGTAGTTCGAATGGATCGAATAGGCCAGTCCGTGCTTCTCGCGCACCGTCTGGAACAGGCGCGAACTCATGTTTTCGCCGAGCAGGGAGTTGAGCATCCGCAACGGGACGCGTCTGCTGTCATGGCGGCTGAAGGGGGTGCGGAACCCGATCGCGAGATGAGCCTGCTCGATCTCGCGCCGTGTCAGGCGGATGGGCTCCTGCCGGGTTTTGGCGGTGACCGGACGGGCCCGCAGCGCGCTGCCGTCCCTGCAGCCGCCCATCCGTTTGGCGACACGGGCGACGCAGGCGTCGTGATCGACGCGCCCGGCAAACACCACGATCGTCCGTCCGGGCAGGTAGTGACTGCGGCGGAAGGCGTCGAGCGCATCGCGCGTGAGGTTCGCGAGGGAACGCTCATTGCCCACCAACGGAACCCCGATGGGGTGCCCCGCCCACACGGCCTCGGAGAGCTGCTCCTGCACAACGGACTGCGGCTGATCGCGATACATCTTCAGTTCTTCCAGGATCACCGCCCGTTCGCGAGCCACATCGGCGGGTGCGAGCTTGGCGTTGAGGTACATGTCGGCCAGGACCTCGAACGCCTCAAACTGGAATTCGTGGGGGAGGCGCGCGTAGTAGCAGGTGCACTCCTCCTGCGTGTAGGCGTTCAGGTAACCGCCCCGGCCTTCGACCGCCTGCGAAATCGCCTGGGCGCTCCGCGTCGGCGTTCCCTTGAACAGCAGATGCTCGATGAAGTGGCTGGCGCCCGCCGCCTCGGGCGTTTCATAGCGCCCCCCAACCCGGATCCAGAAGCCCACGCCGGCGCTCTCCGCGTCGGGCTGCGGCGCGGTCGCCACGGTCAGCCCGTTGCCGAGCCGGGTCATTTGTACATTTTCCAACATAGTTCTCTTTGTGTTCGATGCGCGCTTGCGCGGTGAAGCACGGTCCGGTTTTCGGTTCAGCCCGTCGCGGCCAAAAGATCCGCGAGTGTGGTTTTGCCATCATAAAGCGCCTTGCCGACGATCGCGCCATACAGGTTGTCGCGCTTCAATGCGCGGAGTGCGCGGACATGTTCGGGGGAACTGACGCCGCCCGAGGCGATGATCCGGCACTTCGGCACGGTCGCACAGATCTGATCGAGTTGCGTCAGGTTCGGCCCGCCGAGCATGCCGTCGGTCGCGGTGTCGGTATAAATGATCGTCGCGACGCCGGCGGCTGCGGCCCGTTGGGCCAGGTCTGTCGCCCGCACGCCGGTGGTCTCCACCCAGCCTTTGACCTGCACAAAACCGTCGCGCGCATCGATTCCGACGGCGATGGCCTCGCCGAAACGCGCCACCAACCGGTCCAGCGCGGCAGGATCGGCCCACGCGCGGGTGCCGAGGATCGCCCGCGACACGCCGGCCCGCACGAGGTCCTCGACGGCCTCGTCGGTGCGGAGACCGCCGCCAACTTCGACCGCAAGCCCGGAGGTGCGGACGATGCGCGCGATTACCCCGGCATGGGCCGGATGTCCCGCGAATGCGCCGTCGAGATCGACCACATGGAGTTGTTCGGCTCCCTGCTCCAGCCATCGGATGGCCATGGCCACGGGGTCGTCGGCATAAACCGTCGCCTCATCCGCACGCCCCTGCCGAAGCCGCACGCACCGGCCGCCCTGCAAATCAATCGCCGGCAGAATGACCATCTCAGAGCATCCCCTTGCTCGATGGCACGCCCGTTTCGCGCGGATCGGGCTCGACGGCTTGCCGCAGCGCACGGGCAAAGCCTTTGAAAATCGACTCGCAGACATGGTGCGCATCCTCACCGTAGCGATGATTGATGTGCACATTCATCCGCCCCTGCACGCTGACGGCGCGGAAGAACTCCTCCAGCAACTGCACGTCGAAATCGCGCACCTTCTGCTGCTTCATGACACTGTTGAAGACCAGAAAGGGGCGACCGCCCAGATCGACCGCCACCTCACTCAACGCCTCATCCATCGGCAGGGCGGCAAACCCGTAGCGGCGGATGCCGCTGCGGGTGCCCATCGCCTCGTCGATGCAGCCGCCCAGGACCAGACCGAGATCCTCAACCGTGTGATGGTAATCCACGGTGATGTCGCCCACGGCTGACACCTCAATGTCGACCAGCGCATGCCGGGCGAACAGCTCCAGCATGTGGTTGAAGAAGCCGATGCCGGTATCGATCCGCGAGACGCCCGTGCCGTCCAGATTCAGAGAGACCGCAATATCGGTCTCACGTGTTTTACGTTTCCGCGTTGAAGTCCGTGCCTTCATGCAACCCCCGAGTTGGGATACCGAAATGGAAAAACATTATCGCCCAAAAGACCTGCGATGTCACGCTCCGTTTGCCCTTATGAAGATTGAGGCGCTTGCAAAACCTCCGGTTTGTGCAAGCGGAGGGTTCAGGGTTCGGGGT
>CAZOJL010000200.1:0-3346 GCA_964580075.1 uncultured Akkermansia sp.
GGCAGCGGCGGTTGCGGCATCAGGGAACAGCCTGAGGGCACACGTGGCGGATGACGCATCCACCAATGCGGGAACGTGGATGATGGGAAATCCCGCGCGGCCGACGTTGACCTCCTCTGGAAGATCCCCGAAGGTCCAGTCGCGCAGGTCGTCCCGGTGGAAGCGGGATTCACCCTCTGTTTTGCGCGCGGCGGATGCGGCAGCGACGGCGGGCGCGAAAACGCGCATCAAGAGCTCGAAGTTTCGGTCTGTGCCGAGGATCTTGCCGTCGGATGCGACCACCACGAAGCGGACGCGCAGCCAGTCCGGAAGATCGTCTTCGCGCCAGGTCTCGGCGGGGAGGCGCACGCTGCAAACCTCGTAGAGGGCGCGGCTGAGGGCTTGGGCCAGCGGCTCGCGGCCCGGCGGCATGCGCCCGAGACAGCGGTCGGCGGTTTCGGCGACCGGGGCGAGAAGGCGACGGGTTTTGGCAGGAAGGGCGGCGAGCATCCAACGCACTTTTTTCGGAAGCGCGCCGGGCACAAGCCAGTCGGCGCGCCATGCGCGCAGCAGCGGGAGGAGTTCAGATGGAACGATGCAGGTGATGCCGTCGGCGGGGTCTCCCGGCGCGTGGTGGTAGGTGAGCGGGAGGGACCGACCGCTGATCGTGAGGGTGTCTGGGAATCCGGTCGCCGCGCCGTCGGGCAGAGGGATGTCGGCGTCGGTCAGGCGCAGGGCGTCTGTTTGTTCGGGCGAGGCCTGCCGGAGCCAGCGGCGGAGGGCGTCGGCGCCGCATACGTCGGCGGGAAGGCGGGCGTCGTAGAAGACGTAGACGGCGTCCTCATCGAGCCGCGCATGACTGGCGCGGGTTTTGGCCTGGGCGAGGCGGACGGCGGCGAGGTGATTGAGGTTGTCGCGAATGAGGGGCGGCGGATGGGGAAACTCGCCGGCGATCAGGCCGTGGCGGATGAGCATCGCGCGAGCGTCGGCAGGGTTGACGCGCGCGTAGTCACGCATGCGGTTTTCGACCAGCACCAGACCGTGGAGGGTGACCCGTTCGCGGATGCGCGCGAAGCCCTTGTCGGCGTCCCACCACGGCGAGTGGAAAGAGGACTTGCAGAGGCGTCCCGCGATCGGTTCGATCCAGCCGGGGTCGATGCAGGCGGCCGTGCGGGCGAAAAGACGGGCGGTTTCAATCAACTCGCCCGCGATGACCCATTCGCGCGAGGTCGGCAACGCGGTGGGGGAGGGGCGTGCCGGCGGCGCGGCCGCATCGGCGGCCTTTGCTTTTTTGCGTTTGTCCGCCTGGCGCGCGGCTTTGGCAAGGCCGGAGCCCGGAAAGAGAGTGAAGTGCAGACCGTGGGCGCCACGGTAGTCGCCCGCTTCGGGGTCGCGCTTGCCGATGTGGCCGAGAAGGCCGGCGAGCAGGGCGCGGTGGAGTCCGGCATCGCCACCGGCATCGGAGGCCGGTTCCAGACCGAGCGGGCGGATCAGGCGATCAAGTTGATCGCGCAGGTCGTGCCAGTCACGCATTCGCGGGAACGACAGGAAGTGGTCGCGGCAGAGGCGCCGGGCGGTGGTGTTGGATGCAAATCCGCCCTGTTCGTCGTACCAGCGCCAGAGGCGGATGAGGGCCGAAAAGTCGGAGCCGGGGGTCAGAAATTGAGCGTGAGCGGCGTCGGCCTCGGCCTGTTTCTCAACGGGACGGCGGCGGGGATCATCGCACTCGAGGGCGGCGACCACGATGAGCGCGTGGCGCAGCGCCTGTTCGGCATCGGCGGCGAAAAGAATACGGGCGAGGCGGGGTTCGAGGGGGAGGCGGGCGAGGCGTGCCCCGAGCGGGGTGAGAACTGTCGCGCCACGGTGATCGGCGGGGGGGGCGTCAGGGTGAGGATCCTGATGCTTGATCGCGCCGAGTTCGATCAATTCGCGCAGGCCGTCGCGGATGGCGGTGGGCGGGGGCGGGTCGATGAACGGAAAGGCGGCAATGTCGCCCAGACGCAGGTCGAGCATGGTCAGGATCACGCCCGCGAGGGAGGAACGGACGATCTCGGGATCGGTGTAGGGTAGACGGTTTTCAAAATCATTGGCGCTGTAGAGGCGGATGCACACGCCGGGACCGATGCGGCCGCAGCGTCCGGCGCGC
Organism: uncultured Akkermansia sp.; assembly: GCA_964580075.1. Lineage (GTDB taxonomy): Bacteria > Verrucomicrobiota > Kiritimatiellia > RFP12 > JAAYNR01 > VGWG01. The sequence goes on from CAZOJL010000200.1 coordinate 2,126, forward strand.
TGGTTGGCGGATGCCTGCGAGATCGCTTCGATCTGCAGGCGTTGGACGCGGGTGCGGGCGTTCCAGCGGGGGACGCGGGCGAGGCCGGTGTCGATCACGGCGCGGATGCCGGGGAGGGTGATGGAGGTTTCGGCGACGTTGGTAGCCAGGATGATGCGTCGGACGCCCGGGATGGTCTTGAAGGCCCGCTGCTGTTCACCGGAGGGGAGGGAGGCCAGCAGGGGAATGATGGCGGTGTTGGGCAGGCGGCGTCCGGCGAGGACATCGGCGGCCTCGCGGATGTCGCGTTCGCCAGAGAGAAAGACCAGCACATCGCCCGGCGCGTCGTCCGCCAGCGCGTCGATGGCGTGCGCAATCATCCGCGGGAAGTCGGGGGCATCCTCCTCTTCGGCGGGACGGTAGCGAATGTCGACCGGATACAGGCGGCCGGGGATGGTGAAGACGGGTGCGGGCGTGCCGTGTTCGGCAAAGAAAGCGGAAAAGCGTTCGGCATCCAGCGTGGCGGAACTGATGATGACGCGAAGATCGGGACGCCGCGGGAGGAGCGCGCGGAGAATGCCGAGAATAAAATCGATGTTGAGCGAGCGCTCGTGCGCTTCGTCGATGATGAGCGTGTCGTAGGCACGCAGGAGACGATCGTGGCGAGTCTCGGCGAGGAGGATGCCGTCGGTCATGAATTTGATGCGCGTCTCGGAGGAAAGCCGGCGCGCGAAGCGGTGCTGGACGCCGACAAAACCGCCGGGCTCGCCGCCGAATTCCTCCGCGACGCGGGTGGCCATCGCGACGGCTGCGAGGCGACGGGGCTGCGTGACGCCGATCAGTCCCGTACGGCCGCGTTCGGCGGCAAGGGCGATTTTGGGAAGCTGCGTGGTCTTCCCCGAGCCGGTGTCGCCGCAGACGATCAGAACGCGGCTGCGCGCCAGCGCCTCGGCGATCGCCTCGCGGTGCGCGGTGATCGGCAATTCGTCGGGGAAGCGCAGGGGCGGGCAGACAAACGGAAGGTTCGGGTTCAATGTATTCTAAGAAAACAGGAGTCATTCAAGCCGCAGACACGCAATCAGGGCTGTTCACCGTCACGCGCATATTCGCATATTTAGGCGGTGCGGTCAAACGGGCGCATTTTCTGCGGGTTGACGCAGGAAGCGAGAAAGAGGATAATTCGGACACCGTTGAGGACCCCGTGCGCGCCTCAAGAACTGCAGGTGCGGGGCACGGGCGCAG
>CAZOJL010000200.1:3446-4966 GCA_964580075.1 uncultured Akkermansia sp.
TGCGCCCATTGGAAGGGAACAGGGCTGGCCTACCTGTTGTTGCTCCTGGCTCTGTGTTGGGTGCCCCCCATCGTCAGGATGCATCGGGACCTGGCCCGTTTTATCGACAACGAGTTGCCGAAGATAATCGTTCAAATTCCCGTCATCACCATTGTGGAGGGGAATGCGAGCATTGAGGAGCCTCAGCCCTACTACATACGAGACCCGAAGACGGGGAAGGCTGTTGTGGTGATCGACACCACGGGCACGATTACATCGTTGGCAGATGCCGACGCCATGGGATTGGTAACCCGGACGGAGGCCATTTTCCAGAAGAACAAAATTGAGACGCGCACGTTCTCCTTCAAGGAAATCAAGAATTTCACACTGAACGCGGACCGGATTACGTCCTGGTTATCCGTGGCGAAGCAATACGTGGCGCTCGTGGTGTACCCCCTTGCCCTTGGGGGTGCGTTTGTCTCCAGAACCCTTCAGGTGCTGCTCTATGCCGCCATCGGTCTGCTGCTGGCGTCGTGGTGCAAGTCCAGGCGAACATACTCCGAGCTGATACGGCTTTCGGTGATTGCGCTGACCCCCTGTATCATCGTTAAAACCGTTCTCGCCACGGCTCAGGTGCACGTTCCGAGAGCGGGCCTTTTGTATTTTTTGGCGGCCATGGGATACCTCTGGTTTGGCATCAAGGCGGCAGCGGCGGACGTCCCGCCGTCCGGTGCGTTTGTGGAAGGGGCCGAGGGATTCGAATGAATCGAGATCATCGGCGGAATCGAATCTTTCGAATCTTTCGATTTCATCGATTCCTTCGGAAAGAAAGGAGCGAGATATGAGTCTCTTTGGCGGCACAGGCGGCTACTTCCGGCTCGATTCGTGGATCCTGGCCAACATCGTGCAGCTCGGGACGCAGCGCTTCTGCAAGCGTTTTCTGAACCGCACCAACGACCCCTGCGGGCGGCAATACGACCAGATGACCCAGGCCGCGCGGTCGGGGTGCGCGAACATCGCGGAGGGATCGGCGCGCCGGGCGACCTCCAAGGAGACCGAGATGCGCCTCACGGACGTGGCGCGTGCGAGTCTTGCCGAGCTTGCAGGCGACTATCTGAACTGGCTGCTGCAGCAGGATACGGCGCCGTGGAGCAAGGCGGCGCCCGAGGCGCGTGCGGTTTACGCCGTGCGGCTGGACAAAGCGGAATACGGCGAGGACGTGGTGCATGACGCCTGCCTGCACATCCTGGCACAGAAGCGGAAATTCGTGCAATGGCTCGACTCCGACAGCGACGAGGCGATGGCCAACACGCTGCTGATTCTCATCGCGCGAGGGATCAACATGCTTAACCACCAGATGGAGAAGCAGGGGGAGACCTTCAAGGAGGAGGGCGGTTTCCGCGAGAAGCTGACCGGCTTACGGGTCGAGGCAAGGGCCAGGCAGGAGGCAGCGCCGATGTGTCCGGAGTGCGGAAAGCCCATGACCCGGCGCAAAGCCAAAAGCGGAAAGAACGCGGGGAAGGAATTCTGGGGATGCACGG
>CAZOJL010000201.1:0-4912 GCA_964580075.1 uncultured Akkermansia sp.
TTCAGATGCTTCGCCGCGATGGCCACGCGTCCGCCGGTCATGGTCTCGATGCCGGTGTTGGCGAGGGTGACCTCCCAGTCGGCCTCGGCGGCCTGATTGTGGTAGGTAATCGCACCGTGTTTGCCAAGGCGCACGGTGACGTCGGCGGCGTAAGCGTGAAAATTCAGGAAGTAGTCGACAAAACAGTCGCGCTTGTAGCCAAGACACAGGATGAATCGTCGCACGCCACAGGCGGCGTAGGAGCGCATGATGTGCCAGATGATCGGTTGTTCCCCAATGGGCACCATGGGCTTGGGGAGCAGTTCCGTCACGTCGCGCAGACGCGTTCCCTTGCCGCCACAGAGGATCATCAGGGGCGGCATGTCAGATTCTTGCTGAGTATTTATGTTCACGCGAAAAAGGATAGCAAAAACGCGGGTCAATGGGAAATGAAAATGCTGCGTAATGGGTCACGTGAGGCAATCCAGCACCTCGTCAGGCGTCTGAATGTGGAAATCTGGGCTTCGCCGGCCACGTTTGACCCACAAAACCGGAATCACAATCCGGCCACGCGTCCATGGGGCGTTTCTCGCCACCGCCTCCAGCCGAGCTCTCGCCTCGCCGAGGTTGACATCGGCATCGTTCCACTTGGCCTCGCCAACCATGACCGCGCTCCCATCCAGAGACTCGGCCACAACGTCCACTTCCATTGGGACGCCATCATTCCCAGTACCCCACCACCGGCGGGCCGGACAGATAGAAGAGCGAGCCGTCCGGCGCGGCGGCATGAATCGCGCCGATGTCATCTGACTGTTTCATGGATCCCTCGCATGCCTCAATAATTCCAATTCCTGCCGTAGTGGTTTCCAGTATGCCATATCGTCGCGCCGTTGCTCAACTTCTTCCTGAAACAAGGAAAGTGCTACTTTGTCGAGATCGCCCGACAGGGCGTCTGCTACGGCTGGGCGTGTGGCGGCCATTCCATGTGCTTGATCTGCATATATCTGACAAAGACGAGCCAAAATTTCAGGGGTGCGACACTCTCGGAGCCAAAAAATTATCTTTTCACAACCGGGATTGACGGTGGCCAAGTAGTCGGCCTCGATCAGCCGTCGAATCATCGGCCAATCCTTATCACGCTGTGTTTTCTTCGCCCGAACAAGGTCTGGCAGGCTCAACACCAGAACCCGCTCGCCGCCGCCTTCCAGATGAATCGTTTGACGTCTGCTCCACAAAGCTTCGAATGGGTCAACTCCGCGTAAAACCGACATCAGATCAATGCGTATACCGGCCGCGTCTGGGTGTTGGCATCGGAAATGAATGGCATGGCCCTTTTTCAGGTATTGCATTTTAAATGGCGGAACGGCTATGACTTCCGCCTGTAATTCCAGTAGGACGGATTTGAGAACACCCAGGTTATCATTGTCGGCTAGGACAACGAAATCGCTATCCCGGCTGAATTCAGCCGCTCCGTACAAAATGCAAGCCTGCCCTCCCATCAGAAGGGCTTTTACATTATGATGGGAGAAAGTGGAAAGGACTTTGAGTATCGGGTTCTGGATCAAGGCTACCTCCCATCGCAATATATACTTCCCACAACTGCCCAGACGCATCCCACCTTTCGGTCGGCGTCATGCGATACCACTCCATCCACTCATCACCAACCGCTGCCGTGAGTTGTTCGAGAACATTACGTTCACTATAAATGTCGTTGGCCTGTTTCATGGCTTCCTCGCATGCTTCAATAATGCCAATCCTGCCGCAATGGTTTTCAGTAAGTACACGTCCGGGCCAGAGATCACGCGCTGCAGGAGCGTTGACTTGCCGCAGCGCCGCCGACCGTAAATGACCGCCAGAGCTCCGCCGGGGGCTTTCATGGCCCGCTTCAGCCGCTTCTGCTCATCCTCCCTGTTGAGAAACCTCGCTGTCATGGAGAAGGATTACCTCTCTTATGTTTAACAAACACTATGTTTGTAACACATACTGAGTGAAATGGCAACACGGTGTGGTAGGCCAGGCGGGAGTTGAACCCGCGACCCCAGGATTAGGAATCCTGTGCTCTGTCCAACTGAGCTACTGGCCTGTCAAAAACCGGTTAAACAGTACCACATGGCGGGGGTGTCGGCAAGGTTGTGATTTTCGTTTCCAGGGCCTCTTTGCAGATTTTCGCGTTTGTGCTATACTGCCGCCCGTCTGAACAACCCAACCAAGGAGTTTGAACGATGCGCCATTCGATCTATCTCGCCGTCTGCCTGTGCTCGGGGGTTATCTGGCTGGGCTGCCGTGCTGAAGAAATGCCCGCGCGGTCGGCCGAACCCGTAACACCAGAGGAAACGATGAACAAAACCGCCGCCGACATTCCGAATCAACCCGGTCTTTATGCCGCAATCACCACGACCAAGGGCGTGATCGTCTGCGCCTTGGAATACCAGAAAACGCCCCTGACGGTGGCCAATTTCGTTGGTCTTGCCGAGGGCACGCTCGCCAACACGGCCAAACCGATCGGGAAGCCCTATTATGACGGCTTGACCTTCCACCGCGTCCTCCCCGATTTCATGATTCAGGGCGGGTGCCCCGAAGGCACCGGCCGGGGTGGCCCCGGCTATCGCTTCGGCGATGAGATTGATCCCGAGCTCACGCACAGCGGACCGGGGATTCTCTCCATGGCCAATGCGGGACCGGGGACCAACGGTTCGCAGTTCTTCATCACCCATGTCAAGACCGCCCATTTGGACGGTAAGCATACGGTATTCGGTCACGTGGTGCTGGGGCAGGATGTGGTGAACGCAATCCGACAGGGCGATATCATCGAGTCGATCCGCATCCACCGCGTCGGAGCCGATGCCCAGACGTTTGTCGTGGACCAGGCCCGGTTTGACGCGCTGTCGCAGACGCTCCAGAAGCGGGCCACCGAACGGGTCGGCCAGGCTTCGGCCGGGCAGGTCAAGCTGACCCACCGCTTCGTTCCAGCGGACGCACCGGTGACGCCCAAAGGCGTCCGCTACAGCATCACCCAAGAGGGCGCGGGTGAGACGCCCAAAACGGGAACCGTCTGCGCTGTCCATTACACGGGAAAATTGGTTAATGGCCAGACCTTCGACAGTTCTTACACCCGCGGCGTCCCCTTCAGCTTCCCCGTCGGCAAGGGGCAGGTCATTCCGGGATGGGATGAGACGGTCCTGCTCATGAAGAAGGGCGAGAAACGCACCATCGCCATTCCGCCGGCATTGGGCTATGGCGCCCGTGGCGCGGGTGGGGTTATCCCGCCGAATGCCTGGTTGATCTTCGACGTCGAACTGGTCAGCTTCGAAAATCAGCCTTGAACCCTTGAACTTTTGAACCCCTCGCGCCTGTTCCGGTGTCCGCCAGTGCGCGACGGGTGGTCGTGGTGAGGGGTAGATCGGCCGGGAGGGGCGACCAGCGGACACGGTCGCGCAGGCCGGGGGCGATGCGGCCTGAGGGGACGGTCGCTGTATACAGGCTGATCCGGAGCCGGAAGTGGGAGAAGATGTGGCTGATCGCACCCGCCGGCCGGATGGCGGCGGGCGCGAGACCGGTTTGCCGGCGCACCAGACGGGCGGCGGCGGCTGTGTGCTTTTTGGGGATCTCACCGCCGGGGAGTTCCCAGAGTCCGCCGAGAAGGCCGGCGCTATCGCGCCGGACCAGCAGCACCCGGTTGCGGGCGTCACGCAAGATGAACCCCGCAGCGCAGCGCTCGGGGAGAGCCCGTGTTGCGGGTTTGACCGGGAAATCGCATTGCCGGCCCCTCTCGGCTGCGGCGCACGCCGAGCGGAGCGGACACGCCTCGCACGCGGGTGAACGGGGTGTGCAGAGGAGCGCGCCGAGTTCCATGATGGCCTGGTTAAAGTCGCCGGGAGAGCCGGAAGCGATGATGGCCGGCCGCAACCGGTCGGCCAGCGCGGCGCGCGGCCCCATGGCGCGAAAATCGTCGGCGAGCATCCAGAAGCGGGAAAAGACGCGCGCGACGTTGCCATCCACCACCGGCTCGCACACGCCGAAGCAGATGCTGGAGATCGCGGCGGCGGTATAGGGGCCGATCCCCGGCAGCGCGGCCAGTCCGGTCAGTGTTTGGGGGAGATTTGCGTGGTGGCGGTCGAGGATGACCTGCGCGGCCTTTCGCAGGTTCCGTGCCCGCGCGTAATAGCCCAAGCCTTCCCACTGCTTGAGGAGTACGTCATCCGAGGCGGCGGCGAGGCTGGCGAGGGTGGGGAAGCGGGCCATGAAGCGGGCAAAATAGGGACGCACGGTGTCGACCTGGGTCTGTTGCAGCATGATTTCACTGACCCAGACGGCATAGGGGTCGGGATGGCCGCGCCACGGCATCTCGCGGCGGTTGATGCGGTACCACGCGAGCAAGGCGCGGGTCAGGCGGATCGGATCAAACACGTCGTCGCTCACACCGGGGCACCTGCACGTCGTGAGATCTCGCCTGCGCGGCCGCTTGGGGTTCCCGGTCACTTCTCCGCCTGGGTCCTACCCGTGCCGGTCTTCGTCGGAGCGCTGTCGGTCTTGGCCGGGGAACTGTCGGTCTTGGCCGTGGAACTGTCGGTCTTGGCCGTGGAACTGTCGGTCTTGGATGCCGCCGTGCTGTCGGATTTGCCGCTGTCGGCCTTGGCAGCCGATTGGTAGCTCGCGCTGCGGTGGTCGGTCTGGTAAAAGCCGCTGCCTTTGAAGATGAATCCCGCACCCCGGCTGATCTGACGCCGGATTTTACGGCTTTTGCACTGAGGACAAACCTTGAGCGGGTTGTCCTTCATGCTTTGGAACACGTCAAATGTACCGCAGACGGCGCATAGATATTCGTAAGTCGGCATGGTTCGGAGATCTGATATCTGAAAGTGGTGGAGGTAAGGAGGGTCGAACTCCTGACCTCTTGAATGCCATTCAAGCGCTCTACCAACTGAGCTATACC
>CAZOJL010000202.1:0-4895 GCA_964580075.1 uncultured Akkermansia sp.
GCAACGTACTAAATCTGGTCAGACTAGTCAACCTTAATTTGCATAAGAAAAGAACGTAAGCTGCGTCTGCCCTGTCTTTTCGGTTCTACGACTTGACATGCCGCAGCAGGCCCAGTACTGTTTGCAGGGACGCTGGTGCTCGATGAATCCAACTTTTTCAATGCTTGCTGCCTCCGCGCTTACCCTTGCTGCGGCACTGTGGTTTTCCTTCCGCTTTGCCTGGTGGCGGAAGTCTGTCCCGGCTACAGTGCCCCGCATTCTGATGTATCACATGGTCAGTCATCCTGTGCGGGGGCTGCGCTTCAACAAGATGCGGGTCTCCCCCGCTCTGTTCAAACGCCAGATCGCCTGGCTTCATCAGGAAGGCTGGACGTTTTGTTTTCTGAGCGAGCTTTTTCGAGACACGGCGACGGAGAACACCAAACGGGTCGTCCTGACCTTTGACGACGGGTACCGGGACAATCTCCTCCAGGCGCTGCCGGTCCTGAAGGCCTTCCAGGCCAAAGCCTCCCTGTTTCCGGTGGTCAACCGCGCCGACGGCTACGACTGGTCCACCCTCAAAAAGGCGGGGCACGGGGAGGGCGAGTTGGGGCGGGAATCCAAGCTGACGGACGCCGAAATCACCGAGATGCTGACCTCCGGGCTGATTGAAATTGGCGGGCATTCCCTCACCCACGCGAACCTTCCCGTACTCAACGCGGCGGATGCCTGGCGCGAAATTGCCGGATGCAAATCGGCACTGGAATCCGCATTCGGGGTGCCGGCGCACACGTTCTGCTACCCGTTCGGCCTGTACGGCGCGCGTGAAGTCGAACTCGTCGAAAAGGCCGGGTTTATCGCTGCCGTCACGACAAAGCAAGGGATCGACGTCGCCAACCGCTTTACATGCAGCCGCATCAAGATCAGCGGAACCGAAGGGATGTTCGCGTTCCGCCTGCGCATTCGCACCGGCAAACGCGGCCCCGGATGAGCGCCCTGAAACCGCATACGCCGCCACCCCTTATGACCGACATGCATACCCCCCCGTTAGCGCTGCTGCAGACGTGCGTCGCGCGTATCTGCGCGGGTCCCTGGATGTTGATCCAACTCCGGGGCGACCCGCTTTCCGAACGCCTGATTGATGCAGGCGATGTGGACCTTCTCGCCACCCGCGAGGCCATTCAAGCCCTGACCGCTGCGGTTTATGAGTGGGTGCGTGCCGGGGACTGCCACATGCGCCTCGTCGCACGCAACCGCTATAAATCAGCCCTGACACTGTATTCCACAGACGGCAAACATCGTCTGGATCTGGATTTGTGGCTGGAGGTGTGGCAGGTGGATGAGCGGCAGACGTGCCTGCGCCATCAGGATTGCGCACACCTGGTCGCCGGGCAACCAGGGGCAATCCGGCGCCTACCCCCGCTTGTCGAAACCTGCCTCTATCTGCATCATCTCGTCTCGAAGCGGCGTGACCTCACGGCGCCCGCCGTCGTCCAACGGCTCAGCGGCTATCGTGACCTCTGCCTGCAACACGGGGCCGGTCCCCTGGCGGAAGCGGTTTCGTCGGTTCTGCAAAACGGAACCCTCACACCGGAGATCATGACCCGCGTGAATGCGGTCCTGTCGGCCCACCTCACCCTGAACCTGCGAACCAACGCGCGCACCCGTATCGGGCGATTTCTCCATCATCTGCGGACCGGCTGGCTCTCCGCGCCTCGCAGGCCGCGCATGCTCTCGCTGATGGGCTGTGACGGCACCGGCAAGACCGCTCAAGCGGAACGCTTGAAAACCGGGGCGGGATGCGTCTGCGGGGTCTTCACGGGGAAGCACCTTTACCGCAAATGCCTGTTTTACAAAATGCTGGTCATTTTCGTCCGGCCCCTGCTGTTTCAGGACCGGGAAAAGTTTGACGAGTCGCTGGCGCCCCTGGTTTACGTGCGCGCCTGCCTGGGCCTCCAACTGAAATTGTGGGGCGGGCGTCGGGGCGTCCGGGTCATGGATCGGTCGATCACCGATTTTCTGATGGTCAACCGCAAATCCGACTTGCCGTCTTTTTGCCGGAGCCAGTGGCTGGCGGACATCTGCGGCCGCCGTGTCCCGACGATCCACTTGGTGCTCCCCTACGCCACGCTGGTCGAACGCAAACGGGAAATGACGGCCGCGGGACACGCCCGGTACGACACGCTGATGTTCACCCGGTTTTCGCGTCAGATTCCAACCGATTACACCCTGTTTAACAACAGCGGCGCACTGGACGCGGCGGCTGAGGCGCTGGCACGGATCGTGGAAACAGTGATGCCGCAGTAGACGGGCACACGTCACGCCTGCTGCAAATTCCTGAAAACCGCCGTCAAGCCGTTGCACAGCGCCGGCTGTCGGGCGAGATGCCGCAGTTTATCAAAAGCAAATCCCATCGCGGCGGCACGAACCGGCACGGGCACCGTGTCGCGCAGGATCGACACGAGCCGGCCCGGGTCTGTCAACAGCACCCGCCCACCGCGCCGCGGCCGCAGCAGGTCGTCAATCACACGAAGATAATCAAACGCCATCTGCTGGTCCGGGGTCACCCAGTCTACGGGCCCGAACTCGAAATCAATGACGGCGGGCACCGCGTCCGGCCCGCACAGCAGAAAATTTCCGAGATTCAGATCCAGATGCACCACACCCGCGTCGTGCATACGCCGTGTCGCCTGAAGCACGGCGGCCCCGACGGTCCAGACACGCGCATGCTGGCTGGCGAGGACATCCGACGCGCGTTGGCCGTCGAGCCACGCACAGGTGATCGCATCCTCCGTTCGCCACAGAGGTTGTGGCGAGAGTCCCCGCGGAAACAGCCGGCTGTAGGCGTCCCATTCCCGGGCCAAGCGGGCGGCGGAACCCAGTGGCACGCCCGGATCGCGTGGCCCGATCGGGTCATGCTGCGTCTTGTACGGGTTATTGACCCGCACCACGGCCCGGCGCACGCCGCCGCCGACCGCATAATAAATCTGGTCGTACCCCCCCTTGGTGGAGGCCGGAATGAGGGTGCACGGCGCACCCCAGAGAGCGGTCAAGTCGGCTTCGAGTGTCCGCCTGCGTGGCGCCAGACGCCTCAATTCGGCATATCGCCGAAACCATCTCATCGGTGAACGCATCTGATGCCCCTTGCCTCTGGCTAAACCCGGCAGACCGCCACAAGCTCCATGAAGCCGGTCCCCGGGATGCGCACGCGCTCCGGGTAGTCGTCGGCCGGAAGTCCGTCGCGCACCATGCAGTTCGACACTTGGCAGGCAGGGTCGAATTGAGAAGACACGATTTCATCAACATGCGCGAAATGTCGCCGGTAGGTCTCCAGAATATCAAGCCCCACTTCGCGCGAACGCCCATTGATCATGCTGCCGAATTCGCGGGTCTTTGCGTGTGTGTGGGTTTCGGCGATCACGGCGCATCCGCCTTTTCGCAGAATCCGGCGCACCTCCCGAACCGACGCCTCCAGATCAGGCGGGATTGTCAGCACCCGGGACACCACCACGCAGTCATATGAAGCATCGGGAAACGACATCTGCTGAATGTCCTCGTGATAATCGACGCCCGGTTTCAGCAGATCAGCCGTCTCGTACGACGCGAACAGCCGGGTCAACACGGGCGTCAGGCACGCCTCCGGCGCAATGTGGAGGACCTTCCCCCTCTTGTCGGACGCACCGGCAAACAGCTTGTCCAGGACCAGATACAACATCCGGTGGCGTTCGCATGAGCCGCAGTGCAAACATTTCGAATCGCGCCGGACGAGCCGCGGCTTCCGGCTGACCACCTTGTCCTTGAACAGGCCGCGATGCCCGCAGATCGGACAGTAGAATTCGGGTTTTCCTGGCGATAGCCGCGACACCCCGAAACGACGCACCCCGGTTATCACCCGCCGAATCATCCGGGTACACGGACATTCGCACACTCGTTTTTCATCAGTCATGACCCGTTCCCTGTTCTTCACCCGTGTCACTCACGGAAGTTCAGAATCCCCTGCCCCCAGCTACTCGTGTGGCGCATCTCATCCGTGACCCCGCCCCGCGCCGCAAATGCGATAAAGCGCTGCCAGGCGTCATGCAGCCGCCGCGCCACCTTCACGCGCGCCAAAGCGGGCACATACCGTGCCAGGGACAGCCACGCCGGATCACCCAGTCCGTCAATCATATAAATCGTCTGCGCGCCGTCGGCATGCATCTGCACGACGAGGTTGTGATCCAGCAACTGGCGCGTCAGGATCCGGTGCCTGGCCAGAAATCGGCCGAACACGTCAAAGGCCTCGTGTACGCGTTCCAGCTCGAATCCGACGGTAATCAGTTCACGGATGCTCCGCGAGATCTTGCCGTCGGCATCGCGGATCAAATCCAACACCAGACCCGGACCGAGATCGGTCGAAACCAGACCATAGCTCCGCGGAAAGTGATCGAACACCACAGGCCCAAGACGGCTTTCCAAACGGGTCAGGACCGACATCTCATGACGGTTGTTGTCGTAACTTCGGCGCATCCACGCGGGCACAAGGCGGTATTTAGCCTTGACGCGCACCGTCCGTCGGTCATCCTGTCGCAGGACTTTGACGCATTTCTGCGGATCGTCGGGATGGACGAAACAGAGGCGTCGGCCCCCAATCCCGAACGGGACACGTCCGACAAGCGCCAGCGGCGCGCGGGGCTGCTCCGACGGGTGATCGAAGCGCTGCCGTTCGCAGGGCATGTGGCTGGAGAGGATGCCTTGGAGGAAGCGGACGCCATACACGACGTGCGTGGCGATGATGCCAAGCCAGAGGATGAGCCAATCGAGGGGGTTCTTCCGACAGGCAGCGCCACAGGTGATCGCCAGGTAGGCGGCCACGCCGCACAGATAGGCGCGCGCCAGCCAGGGGTGGATCCCTGCCAGGGGCGCGCCCAGCACCAGGC
>CAZOJL010000203.1:0-4828 GCA_964580075.1 uncultured Akkermansia sp.
GACATCAACAAGAACCGCGAGGACATCGCCAACATCCTCAAGGAGCTGGCCGAGGTCGAGGGCAACCTCAAATCGCTCAAGTCCTATGCCGTCAAATACCTCAAGGGGCTGATCAAGCAGTACAAGGCCCACTACCCGCGCCTGACCGCAGTCGCCACATTCGGCCAGATTGAGCTGCGCGCCCTCACCGCCCGGGAACTGACCCTCAAGATCGACCGCGAGAACGGCTACATCGGCACCGACATCAAGACCGGCGAACCGCTGTTTGAGTGCTCCTCGCTCGACAAGATCATCCTCGTCTGGAACGACGGCCGTTACCGCATGATGCCGCCTCCCGACAAGTTCTTCATTGACCAGAACATGCTCTATTGCGCCATTTTCGACCGTGACCGCGAGATGACCTGCGTCTATACCGAGCCGCACTTCGGCACCACCTACATCAAGCGCTTTACCTTCGGCGGCGCGATCCAGAACAAGGACTACCACCTCGCACCCGAGAAAAGCACCGTGTCGCTATTGGAAGAGGGCACCCCCGATACGATCTACATCAAATACAAGCCATCCAAAGGCCAGAAGATCCACCAGCAGGTCTTTACGCCGGCCGAGGCCCTGCTCAAGGGCGTCTCGACCAAAGGCCAGCGCATGACGTCCAAGGGGATCGCCCGAATCGCCACGGCCAAACCGCGCTGGTGGGAAGATTCAGAAGCCTCGCCCAAAGGCGTGCTGCTGTAGAATCGGAAGCAGGATGAACACACTCCCCTCCCCACTTCTGCTACCCGCCCGCACGATCGCCGCGTCCGGGTCGGTCGTTTCGCTCGCAACCGAAGCGTCCGTGTTTGGCCCGCGCGGGGTGATCGTCCACGGCCGTTCGCTTGCCGTCAGCGGCACGCTGGCGCGGCTCCGTTCCAGCACCCCCGCCGCGATCACGGTTGGGAACTATTGCCATGACGGCGGCGAACCGACGCTCGATGCCGTCGAGCGCCTGCGCGCCTGCATCCGCGAACACCCCTGCGATTGGGTCGCGGCCGTCGGCGGCGGCAGCGTAATGGATCTGGCCAAGGCCGCCGCCGGTCTCCGCGACGCGCCCGGAACGGTCGCGTCCTATCAGACCGGCGTGCCAATTCCCCCCGCCACACTCCCCTTCATTGCCGTCCCCACCACTGCGGGCACCGGCTCCGAGGCGACGGTGGTCTCCGTGCTCACAGACCCCGACCGCGCCCTGAAACAGTCGATCCGCCACCCCACGTTCATGCCGCGACTGGTGATCCTCGACGCCGACCTGCTCCGCTCTTGCCCGCCCCACACCCTCGCCGCCTCGGGTCTGGATGCCTTTGTGCAGGCCTTTGAATCTGCCATCAGCCGTTTTGCCACGCCCCTCACGCGAGCCCTCTCCGAACTCGCCCTCGTGCAGATCAGCCACAGCCTTACAGCCTCACAGCCTTCTGCCCATTTTCGGATCAGTCCTGTGTCGCGTTGAGGATCTTCCCGATCGCCGCTTGTTGCAGCGCATCTCTCAAGCGGATGTGGGCGGCTTGAAGAAGAACGGCGGCTTGATCGGCGTCTCCCTGCGTGGCGATGCAATCGAAAAACAGGACGTAAGCATCGGCAATGCGCTGAAACGTCGCGTCGCGCCCGATGGCCACGACACTCAGTTGTTGACGTTTGCGCGCGGCCAGGAGCCGTGCCCACGATACGTCGGCCACCGCGATCAGCCCTTCGGGCGACAGGCCCCTCCACCCTTCTGAGACAGGGGCGGAGACGTCGGCGGGAAACACGGGAAGCTGGTTGCTGAAACGACGCAACACGCTGGGCGGCGTCACACCGGGAACGATGATGGTTCGCATGCCGGCCAGCATCCAGATGTCCCATGCCCGCTCGCACGCCTGCGGATCTCCGGACGGCTCCAGCAACGCCAACACCCGCCCGACCTCCCAGACCCCGCCTTCGGCCAGGGGGGTGAGCAAGGCGCGGAACCGTTCGCCCGGCGCATGCGGACCGGCGAGGAATTCGATCAGCACGACGGCGATGGCGGGATCGCGCACAGCCACGGAATCGGCGGCCAGCAAGTCCGAGAGCAACGGAAGCCGCCCCCGTGACCACAGCCGGTAGACGCGCTCATAATCGCGCAACCGCGTCTCGCGGATCTGGCGCCGCGCCAGCCCGCGCAACAGCCATTCAGGCGGCCCGGATGCCGCCTGTCCCGACTGACGCGACACGTTCAGAATCCAGTCGCGCACAAGCGCGCGCGTGAGCAGATAGCGGAGTTCGTCCAGATCAACCCGCTCCGGATCGGGCACGTCGATCCATTCGCGAATAGTGCCCGAGGGATCGCGCACCCGCGACCCCGCCGCACCGGTTTCATTGCTCGCGTTGCCCAGGAATATTGTAATGGGGCGATCCCGCGACCCACCGATGAGCCCCGTCGTACGCATGAGTTCGGCACGCACCCCACCCGCAAACGTCAGCACCGGCAGCCGGTAGTCGGCCGTCTCCGCCGCCGCACCCACCATGAGGGCCCCGTCGCTGGCGCGGATCGGCGCCGCCGGAATCCGGATGCGCCTGGCCGGCGCGTCCTCGCCCCGCGCGACCTCGGCAGCCAGCGCCGAGGCCGCCACGGCGGCCGTGAAAAGAAGTCTGGAAGAGAAAAAAATCATGTGCGTGTCGCCTGTTTCATTTCAGCATTCCGCTTTCAGTTTTCTCTTCGCCGGTACCACACGCGCCAGAGGAACAGTCCCTGCGGCGCGGCCGACGGGACGCGCGCCGTCCGGGAGGCGCCGGCGTCGAGCAACCCGCGCACCGCATCGGGGGCCTCGCTCCCTTCGCCCACACGGAGCAGAAACCCAACCATGCTGCGCACCTGCTTGTAGAGAAAGCCGTTGCCGCTCACGCGAAAGACAATCTCTTTGCCGCGCCGGCTAATGGCACTCTCGAACACCTCTCTGACGGTACTCTCGACCTCTCGCTGCGGATTTGCGGTAAACGCCGCGAAGTCGTGCCTGCCGACAAACGCCCGGGCGGCTTCGCGCATAAGCCGCACGTCGAGCGGGCGGGTGACATGCGTTGCGTAAAGCCGCCGTTCCGGAGGCATCACGGCGTCGTTCCAGATAAAATAACGGTATTCCTTGCGCGTCGCGCTGCGGCGCGCGTGAAAGTCAGGTCGGGTGTGCGCGGCGACGAGAATGCGGATGTCGGTGGGCAGGCGGGCATTACACGCCCGCAACACACTCCGTGCCTCCAGCCGGGTCGTCAGATCCGTGTGCATCACCTGCCCGCGCGCATGCACCCCCTGGTCGGTACGGCCGCTGCCGTGGACCTTCACCGGATGCCCCGTAATCACAGCCAGCGCCTCTTCCAGCGTCTGCTGCACGGAGGGACGACCCGGTTGCACCTGCCACCCCTTGTAGGCCGTGCCGTCATAGGCCACGATGAATTTGAATCGTCTGGAAACCAAGGGTGTCATGGGTCAACCCGTCTTTCATTCCACCACGTGTGTCATCCACAGCCCGCGCCACTCCCGCGCGGCGGCGGCGAGCGCTGCGGCCCGGTGGGAAATTCTGTTTTTATCACCCGCCGGCAGTTCGGCAAAGGTCAGCTCATAGCCGTTGGGTATGAAGAGCGGATCATACCCAAAGCCGCCGCATCCGGCTGCGGCCAAACCGATACGCCCCTCGCACCGGCCGTCAACGGTCCAGAAGCCGCCGGCGGGAGACGCCAGCGCCAGCACGCAGCGGAAGCGCGCCCTGCGGTTTTCAACTCCCTCCAGCGCGCGCATCAGTTTGGCGTTGTTGGCGGCTGTATTGCCGGGTTCGCCGGCATAACGGGCCGACCGCACACCCGGCTGACCGCCGAGCGCGTCCACCTCGAGGCCCGAATCATCGGCCAGCGTCCACAACCCGCCCGCCGCGCACAATGCCCGGGCCTTCTTGATGGCATTGCCCTCGAAGGTGGCCGCGTCCTCGACGACATCCTCCGGCAAACCCGGAACCTCATCCGCTCCCACCAGATCCACTTCCGGAAGCTTCAGAATCGCCCGGATCTCCTCCAGCTTGTGCTGATTCCGTGTAGCAACCAGTATTCGCATAGCTTCTCCCCTGATGCTCCCGCGATAAACCCGCCCAGATGCGTTGAACCGAAGTCCGAACCATCCGCCGCCCGCCGCGCGAACCATCCCCTCGCTGTCATCAGCATACAATTGATCCCTGCCGGATCGCCAGCAGAAAAAACGCGTCGGCAACCCTCCCGATGTGAACGGACGCGCGCGGGTGAGGCGACGGTCACGTCGGCGCATGCGTTTGCCCCCCGCAGTTCCGTTCAACAAGTAATGTGTCAGTTAATGGGGGTGTGGCAGAAAACGGGAAGAGAAGGGTTCAGAGTTCAGGGAAAGACGGTTATGCAGGTGCACATCCACACCCATCTGGTGTCGAGGCGCAGTTATGTAAGCCGTTCTCTTTCTTTGTGTTCTCTGCGTTCTTTGCGGTTATCTGCTCTTTTCAGGTTGAAGTAGGCTTTCAGCGGCAACCGCCGACCATGCGTCAGGCGCGGCTGAAACTCGATTACCAGGATACGTGGCACCACTGCTACAACCGGACCATGGGAACGCGGGCTGACCGGCCATCGTTCTCGTCCTCGTCCTCGTCCTCGATCGCATATCGAACCCGGTTTTCCCTGACCTGAGTGACGGGAGAGAACCGGTCCACCCGTTTCGAGAGCATGGAGACGACTCGAACCGAGGACGAGGACGAGGACGAGCGGAGCCATCCGCCCTCTCCGTGACGTTCTATCTCTGCATATTGAGCAATCTCGTCGTTAGAGTAAAGGGGATACCCAG
>CAZOJL010000204.1:0-4812 GCA_964580075.1 uncultured Akkermansia sp.
CTTTGTCGAATCGCAACCGGTTCGCCCATAGAGGGTTCGACAAAGCTCGCGACAACGAGAGAGACAACGATCCATTCGACAACGATTGCGACAACGATCTGATCCCTGATCCCTGATCCCTTCTCCTCTCCATTGGCCTGCGGCGCGGCGGGACGCCGCTGCCCTACCTCGCGCAAAGCGCCTTTCCTTAAACTGACGGCGATCGGTGCGGGCGCGAAGCAATACTACTTCCTTATTGCGGCGGATGTTTTCTGCCGTCGCGTGCCAGCCACGCTTCTGCAGCCGCCCTGTCGAGCCGCACCCGATAGCGGAGCTGCTGGTACTGCTCAACCTGCGCGTGCAATTCCGCAAACGCATCCGGCTGCAACGTGGGCCGGATGCGCGCCAGCCAGAAATCCCAGCACTCCGCCTCGCGGCGGCGCAAACGATCGGGGACCGCGTGCCGCGCGATTCGGCACATCGCCTCCGTCAACGCCGCGCGCAGGCGATCCTCGCGGGCCCTCAAGCGGCGCCGCGCACGCATGCGCCACCAGACGGCGGCGATCCCGCCGGCCACCAGCAGCAGCAAACCCCAAAACCCCCAGACCAGCCGCCCCACGGCCCAAAACAACAGGGCGCCCCATTCGGCGATCACCGTCAGAAAATTGACCGTCTTGAGTGCGGCAATCATCCGTTTCCACAGCGCCATGACGAGATCGAGCACATGCCGCAGGTACCCCGGTTCCGCATACGCTTCAGGCCGTCCGTCCGGCGGTGTCGCCTCCACCACCAACCACTGCCCCGCGTCGCGGTCCCAGGCCTCCGTCCAGGCGTGTGCCTCGCGCTCTCGAACAACCCAGCGCTTTAGCCACGCATCCCATTCGCCGCACACATACCCGCCGACCACGCGGGCGGGTATGCCGCGCGAACGGAGCATCAGCGCCGCCGCGCTGGCGAAGTGGACACAGAACCCTTCGCGCCGTGTCATGAAATCGCTGAGCGGATCGGGCTTCGCGCGCAGTTTTACGTCGGCACGATACCTGAATTGCCGGGCAAAATAGTTCGCAATGCACTGCGCTGCGGCACCGGCGGTTGGCGCCTCCAACAACCCCGTGCACCCTTCCGTCCAATTCGAGACCGCCCCCGCCAGCGCGGGCGGCACCGCGAGATAAGCCGGATCGGCCAGCCCGTCGGGAGCCGGATAAGCGCACGTATCCCGGCGGCTTGCGACCACGTCGGCCCCGTACTGCAGGGGAAAGCCGCCAGCCGTCGTCACCATGCCGTTTGCATCGGCATGGGGTGCGGCACCTTCGCTTCGGAGTGCAACCGCGTTGCCCGGCAGGCAGAGCGCCGTCAACAGTTGCGGCGAGAGAACTTCAACCCGCATTTCGTCAACGTCGTTTCCTGCCCGTAACGCAACCAGCTCATACACGTTTTCCGACTGACCCGCCTGACGCGTCTTCGGTTTCAGCGGGGAGCCCGGGCTCGGTGACAGCCAACGCCCGTCGGCGTAGGTCGTGAAGACGCTTCCGCGCAGGTAACCGGGTTCCGATTTGAACTGAAGCAGCAACACGATCCGCAATCGGCCGTCAAAGCCCGTGGGCAGCGCCCGGTACAGCGGCAGATCGGTCCCCGGCATCCGATCCCGGCCCAGGTGCCCCGACATTCCCAACAGCTTCCGTTGGGCTACCACGGCCACGCGTTCGACCGGCGCGCGGAGCGTGACCGCCGCGCCCAGCATCACAGTCAGCCAGCCCAGTCGCAACGCCCTCTCCCGCCAACTGAACGGCAGCCCGCCGGCGCCCTTTTCCATCGCCGTCTGCCGCGCATGATCGAGCACGACCGCCAAAACGACAAACACCCACATGTAAACGTGCACGGCCAGGGGCGCTGTCACGCGCATCACCCCCTGCTGTCCGAGCGTCACCATCATCATCGGCAACGCACCGATCATGATCTTCGTAACGCCGACGCTGCTCAGGCGGAAGAACAACGCGCTCACCGCAAACGCGTAAGCGACGGTGGCCAGCCGATCATAAATGTAGCGTTGATCCCACACCTCCTCGGGCGCGGCCAACCGTTCCACATTGGCAGCCAGACAGGCCAGCGTGACCGCGACCCACGTCCAGATCAGCCAGCGCGCGTTTCCGGGAAAGGGGCGCGGCAACACAGCCGCGACCACGGCCAGCACGGCCGTCGTCCACAGCAATCCGCGCCCGCCCTCGCCGCCGCAATATCCCCAGGCGCACCACACCAACGCGGCGGCGCCCCACAGCACGGCCAAACGCCCCCGTGACCGTTTTTCCTGATTGTGCGGTGTCGTTTCCATACGGCTCTTCCCGATGGCCTAAATCGCCTGCGCGTCACCCCGCAGGATGGCGCGGGCACTGAAGCAGCTTGCATCGAGCGGCAAATCGTCCGGACGTCTGCCGTCCGGCGTGATCAGCACGATCTTCAGCCCGACCTCCCACGCGTCGAGTTCGCGCGCCAGTTGCGCCCGCCGTGGGTCCCACCCCGTCAGCACCAGACAGACGCTCTGGATCATGCGGATCTCTTCGAACAGCAGTGGCTCCAGCGTATTGAGCGGATCCTCCGGACAGGCTTCAACCCCGGCGAGGATGTCCAGCACCTCTTCAAAATACCCCACGCGCCCGGCGCTGACGAACCGGTAGACATCGGGACCGGCGATCAGCAGTTCGAGCACGCGGTCGGTCACCGACAGGGCCTCGACGATGGCCGCCGTGAGCGCAAGCGCCGCCTCGAACGGATTCGCCCGCCACACCTGGCTGCGCTCCATGCCCAGGAAAAGCCGGCGCGTGTCCACCAGGACCGCCGTCCGTGAACGCCCCTCGGCTTGAAACTCCTTGACCACCGGCACGCCGAGGCGGGCGGACGAACGCGGATGCACGTGGCGCAAGACATCCCCGTCGCGGTATTCGCGGCAACCGTGAAACTCGAAGGCCTCCCGCGACAATTCCACCGCCGCCGAGAGATCATTGCGATGGCGCGGCCCCAGCGGCAGTTCGAGGGATTCCAGGCGCGTGTAGCGCGGATAGACGAACAACACACGCTCGACGCGATCCGTCCGTCCCCAGCGCCAGAAACCGGCCGGAAAATCGGTGTCCCATCGCAACGCCGGCAGCGTGTAAATGCCGCGCGCCAGCACACGCCCACCGCCCGTGACGAACGCTTCGTCACCCGGTTCGAGCGTGCCCAGGGACACACGGCGCAGGCGCAGGCGGGTGAAATGGGAGAAGACCAGCGTCTCGATTCCGAGGCTTCGCGCAATCCGCCGCCCGACGTTGCGCACATGATACCGCATCTGGAACGCGCTGCCGCATTCCACGCGCGCCGGCATCTGACACGTCACGGTGAGGCGCGGGCGCATGAACAACCCCAGCGCCACGGAGACGGCGACCCACGCGGTGATCACGAACCCGATCAGAAACAAAGGACTCTCGAAACCCGTCAGCATCAGCAACGCCGTCGGCGCGATTCCGATCAGGATGATCATATACAACCGCAGCGTCGTGTGCGCCGTCAGCCAGTAGTACAGCCCGTGCACAAGCGGGAAGTTCCCCGCCAGCCGGGCCTGCCTGCCGTGCTGATGGCCGACAGGCGGATATCGCAGCCGCTGCCAGAGGGTCGTGCCACGCGAAAGCGGCGCACTCATGCGGGAACCGGCTCCACCCGCAGCATCTCGGCGACCACCGTCTCGCCGGAAAGCCCGCCGTGGCGCGCCTTGATGTCGACGATGAGCCGGTGCGCGAGCACGGGCACCGCCAACCGCTGCACGTCGTCGGGGCGAACGGTGGCGCGGCCCGACAGAAATGCCGCCGCCTGCGCGCACCGCCGCAGATCCAACGCCCCGCGCGGACTCGCTCCGAGCCGCAGCCGCGGCTCCTGCCGCGTCCGCTCCACCAGCCGCACAATGTAATCCAGGACCGACGCCTCCACGTCCACGCGCCGCACCGCCTCCTGCATGCGTGCCAGCGCATCGGTCTCCAGCACCGGCGACAATGCATCCAGCGGATGCACGGTCTCCTGATCGCGCAACAGTTGCAGCTCGTCCTCGCGGGCGGGATAGCCGAGCGACAGTTTCATGCAGAAGCGGTCCAGTTGCGCCTCGGGCAGCGGGTACGTGCCGTTGTGCTCGATCGGATTCTGCGTCGCGACCACCCAGAACGGACACGGCAGCGGACGCGACTCGCCCTCGGTGGTCACCTGCCGCTCGCTCATCGCCTCGAGCAGCGCCGATTGGGTCCGCGGCGAGGCGCGGTTGATCTCGTCAGCCAGCACGATGTTGGCCTGCACCGGCCCCGGCCGGAACGAGAAACTCCCATTGGCGGCGGAATAGACCATGCCGCCGATAATGTCGGTGGGCAGCAGGTCAGGCGTAAACTGGATGCGGGAGAACCGGGCTGTGAGCGAGACCGCCAACGCTTTCGCCAGCGTGGTCTTGCCGGTGCCGGGGACGTCCTCGATCAGCACATGCCCATCGGCCAGCAGCGCCGTCAGCAGCAGGTCGATCACCCCGCTCTTCCCCCGGATCACCCGTCCCAGATTCGCCTTCAGTTGATCCAGCGCCGCAATCGGATCCCGCCCGTCCCGTCCCATTTGATCTGTCATTTCAGCCTCCTCACATGATCGGTTGAAGATAGACGAAAACGGTGGCGGCGGCAATCTGATTCTTCCGGATTCCGACCCCGCAAGGGACGGGTCTTCCCTCAGCCCGACAATGATCGCACAAGGATCGGGACAACGCATCGACCGTACTCGTCGCCCGTACTCGTCGGCCGGCTTGCGCTTTCGGTCTACGAGTACGGGCGACGA
>CAZOJL010000205.1:0-4797 GCA_964580075.1 uncultured Akkermansia sp.
ACGGATGGCGGCAAGTGAATGAAAGGGAATGTGCCATATCGCGCCACACCCGCCCTTCGACGGCAACTGCTCGACGGAACCGATCTGGTCGTCTCGCCCATTTGCTATGGCGCGGCCGCGTTCGGTGAGGCGCTGCGGGGGCGTGAATTGGACGTCTGCATCCGCACGTACCGTGATGCCGGCGGGAATTTTTTCGACACGGCCCATTGCTATTCCTTCTGGCTTCCCGCCGGCGCCGGCAGCAGTGAACGTGCCTTGGGTGAATACATCCGCCGCAACGGCAAGGGCGATCTCGTAATCGGCACGAAGGGCGGTCACCCGCCGGCCCACGATTACCCCCGGTCTGATCATTGGCTGGCGCCATCCCAGATCGATGCTGACATTGACGACAGCCTGGCGCGGCTGGGGTTGGAGACCCTGGACCTGTACTGGCTGCATCGCGACGATACGCGCGAGACCGTCGGCGAGATTATCGAGACGCTTAACGCCCAGATGCGACGTGGCCGCATCCGGCACATCGGCGCCAGCAACTGGCGCACGATACGGATCGCCGAAGCGAACCGGTATGCGTCGGCGCATGGACTCAGGGGGTTTGTTGCCAGCCAGCCCGAGTGGAACCTGGCCTATAAGAACCAGCGCAACCCTGACCCGCAGACGGAGCAGTCCCACGGCGCGGCCATGCTTTTTCTGGAGGAACCGGACGTGGCGTGGCACCAGCGCTCACGCCTGCCCGTGATCCCCTACTCCGCCACGGCCGGCGGTTACTTCGCCACCTGCGGACAGCGGGCTGCCGCCGCATACGACAACGACATCACGCGGGCACGACTGGCCTGTGCACAGAAGATTGCGAAAGCCCTTGGCGTGGCCACCGGACAGATCGCTCTGGCCTGGTTGCTGAATCAGACGTTCCAGGTGATACCCATTATTGGCGCAACGAATCTCGAACACCTGCGAGAAGACCTGCATGCCGGCAGCTTGCATCTCGACGCGCAACAAATCGCCGCGTTACCGGATCACGGAACGATAAGCCATGTCGGAGACAAAGACGAACAGAATAGAGGCACAACATGAACGGACATCAGAGACTCGGTTTCGTGCAGGTGAGCGCGTTGATCGGCCTGCTGCTGACGTGCGCATCGCGCGTTCTGGCGGAAGGCCCCTCGACATGGATCGGGGCAAACGATCCGGTGGCGCGGTTTCACGGCGCGCCGACATACGACCTGATGGTGACGAACGTCAGTTGGAAGGTCGTCAACAAGGACTACACCGATGTCACCTTCGATCTTTCCTGGTCGTTTTCCTGGCGGGCGAAATGGACGGAGCCGGCGGACAAGAGCGTCACCGGCGAACCCATCGAGGTCGAAAACTGGGATGCGGCCTGGGTGTTCGTGAAGTTCCTTCCCGAGAAGGACTCGAAGCAGAGGAGGGCGCGCAACCACTGGCAGCACGCGACACTCGCGCCGGACCCGTCCCTTCATGTAATGCCCGCCGGCGCGACGAACACGTTGCGGCTATCCGAAGATGGCAGCCGTGGCATGGGCGTGTTCATCTATCGCGATGCGATCGGGCACGGCGCCAACGATTTCAAGGCCGTCACACTGCGCTGGCAGCATCCGGCTTCGTCCCCCGACAACCCGGGAAACTACGCCGGGACACGTCCCGCCCGATTCGATCCGACCAAGGCGGACGTGAAGGTCCACGCGATTGCGATGGTCTATGTGCCCGAGGGACCGTTCAAGGTGGGAACAGGACTTCCGACCGGTATCTCCAAATTCCATGACGGTCCCGATATGCCTTTTGTTCGACATGACTGGGAGTCGTCCTTTCTACTGCCCGATGGTTCTTGGTCGGGAGAAGATTGGGGCAGTCTGACGGATGGTTCCTGGCGGGGCGGCCCTTCGATCCGTTTCCTGATAGACGCGGAGTGGAATCGGCCGGTTCAGGAAGGGACCCGGGCCCGGCGTTTCGGGACCGTCGCAGGTCAGCTCTGGGCGACGCAAACCTTTGCCGAACAGTTTTTTGGCGTGGATGGGGCATGCACCGCCGGCACCACCTTGAATGACGACTACCCGACCGGCTATGACGCCTTCTACTGCATGAAGTATGATGTGACGCAGGGCCAGTACACGGACTTCCTCAACTCGTTGCCGCCGGACGTGGCGGCCGGCCGGGCCTTTTGCGCCAAGCCGGAGACCACGTTCCTGAAGGGCAGCGGTCAGATCATTTTGACGCCCGAGGTCGGGTCAGAGGCCGAAAGGCACATCCACGAAATCAAGGTCGATGGCGACGCCGACTATGAGCCTTATACGGTCACGGAGATCGGCGGTCTGACCATCACTTCGCCGATGACGGATAGACCCGCAGAGCTCCTGAAATTATCTGCCATCAACGGTGGCAAGGTGGACGATCTGCTGGCCGATGAGCCGGAGGACGAATTCATGGATGGGCTCATGACGGAGCTGACCGAGATGATGACAACCGACGAGGAAAGGAAGGACGAGGCAGAGGCCGAGATCAAGCCGGCGCCGGTCTATGCGGTGCGATGCCCGTTTCGGAGGTCTCCCTCCTTTTCCGCGGCGGACGCGCGTGCGTTCGCCGTTTGGGCGGGACTGCGGACGATGACGCAACTGGAGTATGCAAAGGCGCAGTGGGGGCCGCAAGAACCGCCTCCCCCACCCTTCAAAGCCGGTGGGCCGATTGCCGACAAGTCGAAGCAAGAAGAAGTTGTCATGCTGGATGTTGGTCTGCCGACCGAGCGGCATGAGAAAGGGCTCTACTCGGTTGGCTATCTGGCCACGCGGGTCGGCATTCGTGCCACGGCGGACAGTGACCAGGCCACCGCGGGGGCCTCCTACTGGGGCATTTCGGAACTGTCGGGCGGCGGCGAGGTGCTGATACAGTACCGCGATTATCGCGGGACGCACGGCGACGGCAACATGCCGGCCGGTAGCCCAGGCGCCTCTTTCGCGCGCAAATCGGCTCCTTTCACGGAGATGCCCGCGGACTGGCCGCAGCCATGGCAGTATTCTTACCGCGGTCAGGGAGATGGCGTCCGGCTTGTGGCGACCGCGGCTAATCGAATCAGGAAGACGCCTCCGGAACCGGTTATTGCGGCAAAGGCGGAACCCGTCACGCCGCCTGCGTCCAGTCCGGAAGATACGACCCGCGCCGACACGATCAAGATCACCAACGTCACGCGGGAAGCCGGTACGAAAGCGTACAGCGTGGTGACGTTCGACCTTTCGTGGGACAACTCCTGGCGGGCGAAATGGACCGAGCCTGCCGACAAGAACGTGACCGGCAAACCCCTCGATGTTGAGAGCTGGGATGCGGCATGGGTGTTCGTGAAATTCCGGCAGCCTGGGGAGATCATCCTTTCACACGCCTCACTCGATATGGATGCCGCGCGCCACCAGAAGCCTGCGGGCGCGGCGCTGGATGTCGGTATCAGTGACGACGGCTTAATGGGCACCGGGGTGTTCATCTATCGCGACGCGATCGGGCAGGGCGCCAACACCTTCAAGGGCATCAAACTGCGCTGGATGCATCCGGATCCGTCCGCTGCCGCGGACCCCAGCGTGACGAGCCCGCCTGCCGCATTCGACCCCGCCACGGTCGAGCTAAAGGTGTATGCCATTGGGATGGTCTATGTGCCGGAGGGACCGTTCCTGGTGAAAAGTCCGTGGGATCATCCGCTGTCGTTGATCAACAACGCTGACCCGACCGCGCCGGGTGGCCATCCGGACTGGGGAACGAACTCGATACCGAAAGGCGAAATCTGGCCGAACGCTTATAACCCATACTACATCATGAAATACTCGATCAGCCAGGGCGAGTACGCCGGGTGGCTCAACGAGCCGGGGGCCGAGTACTTCAACGACTGGCGATATGGCGCTCTGAAGTACTGCAATCCCCGGCGTTACGCCCCCGGCCTTTACAACTTCAACGGCTATGAGATCAAGTTCAGTTCGGGCGAGGGGCGGTACGAGGCCAATGTGCCGGATCGGGCGGTGACGATCCTTTGCCTGCCGGACATCCTGGGATTTACGGCCTGGGCCGGACTGCGGCCGCTGACAAACCTGGAATACGAGAAGGCCTGCCGTGGACCGCGCGCGGTGGCGCGGGATGAGGATGCGTGGGCGCCGGGCGCCTGCGCGCCGGCGGCGGGGATTCCCGCCTTCGTCGGAACTCAAATCCGGACGGACGTACTGCCCGAGCGCCGGCCGTTCTGGCCCGGTCCGTCATACTGGGGCATCCAGGATCTGAGTATGAGCGGCTGCGTGCAGGAATGGCCGCTGGCGGTTAATAACCATCCGGTGCACATGGGAAAGGGCGCTACTGAAGGGAAGGGAATTGGAACCGAGTACCAAGGCACACACGGAATGGGTTCACCCCAAGCGCCGGATGACTGGCCATGGAGCGCCTGGGGCGAATGGTACGAGCGCAGTTGGGGACAGTGGGCCTACCAGGGGCAAGGTTTTGTCGGCAACTGGCTGATGGCGTCCGATTTCGAAAACCAGAGGGGACAGTGGGACAACTTTAACTGCAGCCGGACCGGACGCTATGGAGTGCGCGCCGCGCGTACGGCGCCAGTCACGGAAAAGTACTCACCGCTGGAACTGGATCCGCTGCCGGACATGCGCGGGCAGAACATCGACGTCGGCATCTTCGACCTCACGGGGCGTTACAACAACACCAATGACAAGCCGTTGAAGATCGAACTGAAGACGACGTTGCCGGACGCGTGCTTCCCGGACGGCGCGGCCTCGCGCGTGTTCACGGCGGCGCCGAAGGCGG
>CAZOJL010000206.1:0-4789 GCA_964580075.1 uncultured Akkermansia sp.
GCCGCGCCAGCCATTTTGGAGTGCGGTGGCAAGCGGTATTTCGCGCGACACCGCTTTGAGGACCGTGTACGATCACAGGCAGGGTCAAAGCAAGATTACGATACCGATTATGATACGGAATCAACGACCTCATCAGAACTGCCATGCGCCCAACTGAATACTGATTCTGATTCGGTCTTTATCTTCCACGTGCGATTTGGCATACTCATGTGCTATGAAATACACGCCATCTGCACCGGAGAGCAGGTTTACGACACGCGCGTTGGTCAGACGCGCATGGCAGACGAAACGCGTCATTCCCGCGTTTAACATCCCGTACCTGCCGATGATGAAGCCCGTCGTTCAGGCGCTGGCCGACACGCGCACGGCCGGATTGATCATGGTCGCCCGCCTGGAATGGATCAAATTCGAGGCCGGCAGCGTGCAGGTGATACGGGACCGGTACGAGGCTGTCGCAGATCGGCGGTTCACCCGGCTGCATCTCGACCATGTGCCGGTGATTGACGAAGACGACAAGGTGGTGGATTTTGCGGCGGACATCGGCGAGGCAATCCGCGTCGGGTATGAGTCGGTCATGGTTGACGGATCACGGTTGCCGCTCGACGAAAACATCGCCTGTACGGCCCGCATTGTCAGACTGGCCCTGGCGGCGGGGGTTCCGGTCGAGGCCGAACTCGGTGCGGTGATGGGCCATGAGGCGGGGCCGCTGCCCCCCTATGAGACGTTGTTCCTCTCCCGCAAGGGGTTTACCGATATTGATCAGGCGGAACGGTTTGTCCGGGAGACGGGGTGCGACTGGCTTTCCGTTGCCATCGGGAATATTCACGGCGCCATCTCGGCTGCGGGAAAGACGCAGGAAAAAGTGCGGGCCCGCCTCGATATCGCGCATCTGGCCGCGCTCAACGCCCGGTGCGGCATTCCCCTGGTGCTGCACGGCGGCACCGGCATCGCCCGCGAATGCGTGCGGGAGGCAATCCAGAATGGGATTGCCAAGATCAACATTGCCACGGCCATCCGTCAGCCCTATGAGCGGCATCTGAGCACATCGCTGGAAGCGGCGTGTGAAGCCGTTTATGCGGAAACGGTGCGCGTGGTGACGGACGAGTTGGATATGGCCGGAAGCGCCGACGAGCTGCTTCGACCCTGAACGGAAACCTGAACCCTGAAACGAGGACCCTCATGATACCCCCAAAACCAGTGACCTTCGCACTCTACTTTGGCAACCGCGGCTTTTTCCCGGAGACGCTGATTGCCGCCGCCCGAACCGAACTCGCCGACGCCGTGGCGCGCGCCGGGTACGGATCCCTGATGCTGGAGGTCGGGGCCACCCGTTACGGTGCGGTCGAGACCGTCGCCGAGGGCGCGGTGTACGCCGACTTCCTTGCCCGTAACCGTGGCCGTTTCGATGGCGTTATTCTGTGCCTGCCGAACTTTGGCGATGAAACCGGCGCGGTTTCCGCGCTGCGTGACGCAGGTGTTCCCATCTGGGTGATGGCTTATCCCGATGAACGGGACAAGATGGGTTTCACGGAGCGACGCGACGCGTTCTGCGGCAAGTTCTCGATCATGGACGTGTTCTGCCAGTATCGTCTGCCCTTTTCCGCGTTCACACCCCACGTGATCCATCCGGCCTCTGGAGCATTCCAAACGCAGGTGCACACGTTCGCGGCTGTCTGCCGCGTGGTTGGGGGAATGCGACGGATGACCGTGGGTGCGGTGGGCGCGCGCACCACGGCTTTTAAGACGGTCCGCTTTGATGAGTTGGCGCTGCAGCGGTATGGGATCACCACCGAAGCCCTCGATCTCTCCGAGGTGATCCGTCGCGTCCGGAGCGTCAACCCCGCAGGTGCCGCCTTCCGTGACAAGATCGAGCGGTTGCGTGGCTACACCCGGTGGGACGGCGTACCGGCCGAGGCCTGCGAGACGTTGGCGCGTTTGGGGGTGGTGCTCGACGAATTGATCGCCGAATACCAGATGGATGCCCTGGCGCTCCGCTGCTGGATCGAGTTGGAGCAGGAACTCCGGATTTCGCCCTGCGTCCTGCTCAGCGAGATCAACGACCGCGGCATCCCGGCGGCGTGCGAGTTGGACGTGTGCAATGCCGTGGCCATGCGCGCCCTGCGGCTGGCGTCGGGACGTCCGGCGACGTGCCTGGACTGGAACAACAATTACGGCGACGATCCCGACAAATGCATTCTCTTCCACTGCGGGCCGGTTCCGCAGAGTCTGATGACGGCCAAGGGTCAGGTCATTGACCATCCCATGTTTGCCAAGGCGCTGGGAGCGGGCTGCGGCTTTGGCTGCAACGTCGGGCGGATCGCGCCGGCACCGCTGACCTATGCCAGCGCCAAGACGGAAGACGGCCGGTTGGTCTTTTATCTGGGCGAAGGCGCCTTTACCGCCGACCCGATCGCCGACGAATTCTTCGGCTGTGCCGGCGTGGCGCAGATCTCCGATCTGCAGCGGAAGCTGCTTGCCATCGGCCGCCAGGGCTATCGCCACCACGTCAGCGTGACCACCGGGCACACCGCCGAGGCTGTTCGCGAGGCATTTGAACGCTACCTGGGCTATACCCTCACCGAACTGTAGGAGCCTTATGAGCCTGATGGGCGTCGATATCGGAACGACGGGCTGCAAGGCCGCCGTCTATGCGACGGATGGCCGGATGTTGTCGGGAGCCTATCGCGAATATCCGGTGTTGCACCCGGCGCCGGGACAGATGGAACTGGACAGTGTCCGCGTGTTCGGGCTGATCCGGGAGGTGATCCGTGACGCGGCGGTCGCCGCGGCGGCCGACCACCCCGTGAGCGCGCTTTCCTTCAGTTCCATGGGCGAGACGGTAGTGCCGGTCACGCGTGACCGCCGCATCCTCGGCCCGGCGATCATCGCGTCGCTTGACCTGCGCGGCGCCGACTACATGGACGGTGTCGTCGCGCGCGTCGGCAAGGCGGACTTCTATGCGATCAACCGGAATATTCCGGCCGCCACGTATTCATTGCCCAAGCTGATGTGGCTGCGCGACAATCGGCCTCGGGAATACGACGCGGCCGACCTCTACCTCCCGTGGGGCGATTGCGCCGCGTTTTTGCTCGGTGGTGAGCCCCGCACCAGTTATGCGCAGGCCAATCGGACGTTGCTTTTTGATGTGCGGCAGGAGGCGTGGTCGTCCCGCCTGCTGGAAGCGTCCGGCATCGACCGTTCCAAGCTGCCGACTCCCATTGCGAGCGGCACGCGCGCGGGCCGGATGGACGCCGTAGAGGCGGCGGCGCTGGGGCTGCCCGCGGATGTCGAGCTGGTGGTTGGCGCGCACGACCAGTGCTGCAACGCGCTGGGAGCGGGGATTATCCAGGCCGGGAAAGCCGTTTGCGGCATGGGCACCTTTGCGTGCATCACGCCGGTTTACGGGGCGTTGCCCGATCCCGTCGCCATGCTCCGCACGGGCCTTAACAGCGAGCACCACGCGCTGCCGGGGCTCTACGTGTCATTCATTTACAACCAGGCGGGGTCGCTGGTACGCTGGTTTCGCGATACCTTCGCGTCGGCCGACCGACGCCTTCTGGGCCCGGATGCCGACATCTATGCGGCGCTCGATGCGGAGGTTCCTCGCACCCCCACGAAGCTGCTCGTCCTCCCGTATTTCGAACCGTCCGGGGCTCCTGATTTCATCGCGGATGCGGCGGGTGTGGTCGCCGGATTGCGGACCGACACCACGCGGGGCGAGATTCTGCGGGCGATCATGGAGGGGGTGGCCTACTATTTCGTACGCAGTCTCGATGCCCTGGCGGGGTTGGAGATCGCCACGCAGGAATTCGTCGCCACGGGCGGCGGATCGCGGTCGGACGTCTGGATGCAGATCATGGCCGACGTGATGGGCGTCCCGTTCGTTCGTCCCGAACTGATCGAATGCGGCGCCCTCGGGGCGGCGATGCTCGCGGGTCTGGCGACCGGTGTGTACGGCACGCCCGAAGAGGCCGTGGCCGTCTTTGTGAAGCAGGCCCGGCGTTTTGAACCTGATGCGCGGCATCATGCCCGCTATCGGGAGCTGTTCGGGCGCTACGAACGGCTGTTCGCCGCGACCTATCCCGTGTTGAGGGAGAAAGAGAGACTTTAACACAGAGGCACGGGGACACAGAGAAAGAGAGGGATCAGGAGACGCGACACGAGAGGTAGGGCAGCGGCGTCCCGCCGCGCCGCAGGCAGATGAGCTGGCGCAAAGGTCGGCCCTTCAACCCGACCGACCTGCGACAATCGCCAGCCCCGCGCCCGCGTCTTCATTGAATGTTGGGCGTTGAATGTTGGGCGTTGGGCGTTCATTTCAGCTTTCAGTTTTCAGTTTTCTCTTCATCTGCCACACCCCCAATAACTGACCCATTACGAAGGTTGAAACCTCCCCGTAATTTGTGAGATCTCCCATCCCGAAAAAACGGGGCGGGACCGGCTTGCGCCAGACCCGCCCCGCGTGTGTCTCCGTGTTCGGCTATCCCGACTGAACACTGAATACTGAACACTGAACACTTCCCCCCGACCCCGGCCCCTGGCGCGCCGTAGCACCGACTCCCCTGCGGGAGGTCGGAGCGAAGGCGGCTACCGAAACAGGATCACCGTGCCCTTGGGCGGGACGTAGGTCTCGTACGCGCCCATATCCACGCCTGCGTTCTGAATGCGAAGGTTGCCGGCCAGATCCTTGGCGCCGGTCATCCAGGCTTGGTACGCCCCCTTGTCGATACAGGGCGATGTATTCTTCAGCGTATAATCGCCACCTGCCAGACTGGTGAACAGCGGATTGTCC
>CAZOJL010000207.1:0-4779 GCA_964580075.1 uncultured Akkermansia sp.
TTTGACAGGATTACATGATTCACATGATTGGAGAGAGGAGAAGCCAGCGTGAAAGGCTCCCTGAGAAAGACAACGGAACGAGAAACCGTGACGCGATCAGATCGTCTGCCGGTCATCGGCTGGCGACTACCGAAACGCCGGCTCAGGTGCTGGCCCCGCGTGGCGCTTGAGGGGGACGACTTCATTGCGCTGCACTGACTTGTGCCACGACACACATTCCCGATGTTGCGCAACATCGGGCATCAGTGGCGCGGTTTGCCGTGTGCGCTGGATGCCTTGGGTCGGGCAGGCGTGTATTCAACACCCGGCAGCCGCGCAAAGTGTTCGTCCTGGGTCCAGAGTGTGGCCTGTTCCGACCAGGCGGTCGATAAGATAAGGCTGTCGGCCATTGGAAGTCGATGCTTGAGGCTGATTAGAGCCGCGCGTAGCGCAATCGCTTCGGTGACTTCCATCACCCGACCCTGCTTCATCTGTCCAACGGCCTGCAGGGCTTTTGGTTCGTCGGCGACCGCATTCACTTTCTTGAAAACTTCGTACAGGCAAATCACGGGAACAAGCAGTTCGCCGACGTTTTCAACCAGGGGTGCAAACACATCTGCATTACTTCCCTCGAACAGGAATTCAATCCAACCGGACGTGTCGACAACGTTCATGGCCGATCCTCCTCGTCACGTTCAAATCGGGCATCAAACCCCTTGAGAAAGCCCCGCATACTGCGCATGGGGCGTAGCGGGATCAATTCAATGCGATCATCAAAACAGATGACCTGCAGGCGTTCGCCTGCACGGATGTGGGCCCGCTCTCTGACAGCAAGCGGAATGACGACCTGATATTTCGGGGATACGGTTACCGTGTCCATGATATCGATCTCCTTTTGGTACAACGTATACCATATCGATTGGCTTCTGGTCAATACCTCGTTTGTCATCCCGCGTCAGCGCCGACACCCGCCACCGTCTGCCCAACACCCTCACTATCAGCTTCGAGTTGACGCTTCCGGGTTTGTGTGGGGATTTTTCATTGAAGATTGTGCTGGGATCAACCGCGTGGACAATCCGACTAAGGCGGGGCGACTAAGCGTAACCGATCAAGTGTGGGACTAAGTGTTTGGACTAAGGGTCTGGAATGGCGCGAAGCGACACTTCGTCGCACACTTGATCGGTTACACTTAGTCCAACTGCTTAATCGATTCCAGATTCGAGCGCACCGGTGTTTAGACCAATGAATAATCCCCTCATAAACCCGAAAGGACCCGGCGCCATCGTACTAACCGACATTGCCGAGCTTCTGGAGCCGGGCGGAATGACACCCATGTCCCTGTCCCCAACGCCGCTACCAACGCCGCTATTCCCGCTCCTCAACGCCGCTCGGGAGCAGCGGCGATGCCGACCTTGGCGGCAACGGAGGGCGCCGCAAAGAAAGCGCGCCAGGCGTTGATCCTGGTGGCGGCTGCGGACGTCAGCGGTTCGAACCGCAAAGACACTGGCTTGAGACAGCGCTCGCGAAATCCCTGCAACCCGTCCGTCAACAGGTAGACATTGCCGAACCCTTCACGCTGAAGCGAGTCGCGGGCCTGGGCGGGATGGGTCATTCCGTTGGAGTATAGAACAACCATCCCCTTGTTCTTATGAGGCTGAAGAGTCTCCGCCAATTGGGCCAGCGATACGTTGACGGCCCCGCGGATATGGTAGGCGTTGAACTCGGCCGGTGTCCGCACATCCACGAGCACGAGGCTCGGTTCCCCGGCCATCAGGCGGTCGGCCAGTTCCTCGGGCTCGATGTGGTCGCGCCCCCCGTCGACGCTTGCCATGAGGGCTTTCTCGTCCATTGCCGACGCTGCGGCAAAGCCAGTCAGTTCTTGGGGAGCACCTGTCGTGGCGGGGGATAGCACGAACAAGCCAAGCGCCACCGCCACGAGCGCCAGACTGAACGCCTTGAGGAAGGGGGACCCCAGATACGCAGAACGACCCGTGCGCGCTTTCTCGGCCCACTCGGCCAGCCAGAAGGCCACAACGGCGATCCCTGTAAAAGACAAGGTGAACGCGTTCCGAGATATGCCCAGCGAGTCAAAGGCCATCTGCACGCCTCGGTCTCCAGCCGTGTACAGCCCGCCGATTATGGGGAAGAGTTCGCTGAACAAGATGCTTCCGCCGATCGTACCGACCAGGAATACGAGTGCGTCGATTCGGCCCGCGGCCAGGCCGGCAGCCGCCGTGCCGGGGCACCAGGCACCCATCGCAAACCCCACGCCGAACAAAAGGCCGCCGACGATTTGAGCGCCATAGAGGGTGGGCATGAGGAAGATCTGGTCCATGTGAATCCATCCGAAGGCCGCCAGGTAGGAGAGGCCCAACATGGCCGTGATGAGCGCGGAGAACATCACCTTCACGACAGCCATGTCGGTGAAGTAGAAGACCCCGGCCAGACGGCGCGAACTACTGAAGCCTGCCCGTTCCAGCGCAAAGCCGAAACCAACCCCGATCAGCAGGGAGAGAAAGAAGGCCACCGGAGTTCCGAGGGTGTCGAGACTGTAGAGGGTGTTAATCATGCCATTGCCTCCTGACGAACCAGGCCGTGGCATAGCCACCGGCAAAAAGACAGAGCATGAATACGATGCTGCCGCTGAGCAGCAGTGCGCCGCCGCTCAGCGCCTGCCCGGAAGTGCAACCCTGAGCCAGCCGGCTCGCGAAGCCGGCGATCAGTCCACCCACAAGGGCGTACCCGAGGCGATGTCTCACGGACGATGCGGCGCCGCGCTCGATCTGGATCCGCACGCGGTTTGCCAGGAGCGCCGAGAAGAGCGCGCCAATGAAAGTGCCAGCGAACATAAAGACAAGGTAGTACTTCAGCGGCTGGGCGCCCCACTTGCCAAAGTACTCGCTGCCAAGCGTGTGTGGTGCCGAAACGCACATCGAAATCGAAGCACTAATCCGCGCGATGCAGCCCGACGCCCCCAGGCCAGCCCCGAGAACAACGAAGGACGCGAGGAGCACAAGCCCGAGCAGGATGCCCGCCAAGTAG
Organism: uncultured Akkermansia sp.; assembly: GCA_964580075.1. Lineage (GTDB taxonomy): Bacteria > Verrucomicrobiota > Kiritimatiellia > RFP12 > JAAYNR01 > VGWG01. The sequence goes on from CAZOJL010000207.1 coordinate 3,022, forward strand.
GGATTTGCATAGGGCTTGGGGCCACCAGGAGAGAGAGGCGTGTTGTTGTTCATAGCGCTCAGCACCCCGCGCTTTTCTTTTTGGGCGTTTCAGGCGTGGACGGAATCGGTGCAACGGGAGCCGATGCAGGCGCTGCCGGCTTGATGGCGGGCGCGACTCCTGGCGCAGGCGAACCCGATGGCAAGGGCGCCGTGGACTCGTTCCAGTAGGCCTCCAACCCTCCGAACAGGACCTTGATCGGGCGTGCCGTTTTCTGGGACAGGATGCCGCCAACCGCCATGGCCAGGGACCCGTCGCGGTCCACGAGCACGAGCGGGACGGCGCTGTTCAGGTAGGCGGGATTGGCGACCACGTCGGCGATGTCTGCGTTCCTGGCTTCCGGCAGGTTGAAGTCCGCGAATTGAGCCGGCGGTCGCACATCCACAATCTCGAACGTACCCGGCAGGTCCATGATCAAGCGTTTCAGGTCGGCGGCGGCAATGCGATCCGGAAGTCGGACGGCCCGCACAGGTGCGGCGGCCGTGCCGTGTCCGCCTCCGGTGGCGCCCAGGGTCGGCAGACCGGCTGCGATCCACGCCTCGCTGCCGCCTTCCATGTTGAAAACATCCTGGAAGCCTTGTTTGAGCAACACCGAGGCACCCATGCTGGAGCGATAGGCAGAGTTGCAGACTGTCAGTACCGGCATGTCCTGGGAAAGTCGCTTGCTGTCGGTGAACATCTTGTTGATCGGGATGTTGAGCACATTGCCAATACGCAACGCCATCCACTCGCTCGGGAGGCGCACGTCCACGATGATAGGCGCTGTGCCCGCCTGCATCTGCCCATAAAGGTCCTGAGGCTGCAGAAGTTTGAGCGACCCGATGGGCCCCTTGGCTTGTTCCCATGCTTCCACTCCGCCCTGCAGAAAACCGGCGGGCGCATCGTAGCCGATCCGCTTCAGGCGGAAAGCCGCCTCACGAACCGCGTCGTCCGAGCCCACAAGAACGAAGGATTCGCCCCACGGGATCATGATGCCGGTCCACGTCTCGAATCGGCCCCGTATTCCGATGTTGATCGCGCCCTGCGGATGGGCTGCGGCGAACGCATTGGCATCGCGAACGTCGATCATCCAAGTGCCCTTCTGCCCCTGGGCAAGCACATCGGCTACGGGCAGGGCTGGGGGCGTGGTCTTGTCCCAATCCACAAGGGGCGGCCCAGCGTGGTTCATCTTGGCGTTGTGCTTGAAATACTGCGGGGCATCGGGAAGGCCGTCAATGACGGCCATGACATAGGACAGCAGGTCTGGGTGCTGAAGGTAGACGTTCTCCCGCCGTTGTTCCCCGATGGTGGAGACCGGCTTATCGCTCAAATGAGCACCGCAGAGAGACCCGGCGCCGTGGGCCGGGAAGAACCTGGTGTCGTCCGGGAGTTTTGATAGTTTGTCATTCCAGGAATGGAAGCCCATCTCGGCCAACGCGGCGGCGCTCATGCCTTCACCCATCAAGTCCGGACGGCCCACGCTGCCGATGAAGAGGGTGTCGCCGGTGAGGACGAACCTGGGGTTGCTTTCGGCCGCCGGGGCGTACACGTAGAGGCATGTCCCATCGGGGGTGTGGCCGGGCGTAGTCACGATCATGCCGCGCACCGTGCCGAACAAGAAGGATTCGCCGTCCTTCATGGGCTTGTGCAGAAAGCCGGCCTGAGTGGCTTCGTTCATGATGATCTCCGCGCCGGTGGCCTTGGCGAGTTCCATATGCCCCGCCACGAAATCGGCGTGGG
>CAZOJL010000208.1:0-4755 GCA_964580075.1 uncultured Akkermansia sp.
TCACGCGCCGACCCATTGGCCTGCGGCGCGACGAGGACGTCGCGGCCCTACCTCGCTTCGCGCCCGCACCGATCGGCGCTTCCGGGTTTGTGGGTTCCGACGGAAGGTCCGTCCCCTGGGAACCCGTCCCTTTGTGTCTCGTCCAGCGGCGGCCCCACTGAATCCTGATCCGGTTCTTCCCGCGCAAATTTGGGATTGCTGCCGGCGATCACCAGGGTCACTTCGCCCTTGACGGGCTTGCCTGCGAACCGCGGAAGGAGTTCCGAGAGATAGCCGCGCTCGACCCGCTCGAATTGCTTGGTCAGCTCGATGCAGACCGCCGCCTCGCGGTCGCCCAGCGCCTCGCGCGCCGCCTGAAGGCAGGCGCCGACCCGGAAGGGCGATTCAAAGCAGATGAGCGTGTGCGGCTGCTCGCGCGCATCGGCGAAAAACCGCAGCAGCGCGCCGGGTTTGCGCGGCGGGAACCCCTTGAACGTATAGCTCGCCGTGGAGAGACCCGAGGCGATCAGGGCGATGTCCACGGCCGAGGCGCCGGGGAGCACCTGGAGGGGCAAGCCCTCCCGGACCACCCGCCGTATGAGCCGATAGCCCGGATCGCTGATTCCGGGATAGCCGCCATCGGAGCACAGCGCGACGACGCGGCCGGCCTGAAGTGCCTGGATGAGGCGCTCGCCGGCGCGCTCCTCGTTGCCTTGGCGGTACGACACCAACTCAGGCCGCGGAATGCCGCAGGCGCTCAGCAGGCCCCAGGTGCGGCGGGTGTCTTCACAGGCGATCACCTCGGCCGTCTGCAGCGCCTCACGGGCGCGCGGGGTCAAATCGCCGAGGTTGCCGATGGGAGTTGCCACAACGAACAGCATTTTTTGAGTTCCTCCACGATGGCTGTCTTCAAGGTATCCAGCCCATAACCTGTTTTTGCCGAAACCGGAATCGCCTGCGGTTCGGGCCCGGACAGATGCGAGATCGCCTCCTGGGCGTCTCCGTCGTCACATTTGTTCAGCACTACGAGGGTCGGCACGCCACCGGCACCGATCTCCGCAAGGGTCTTCCGGCACACGTCCAGATGATCGCGCACACGGGGGTGCGCGCTGTCGACGACGAGCAGCAGCAGGTCGGCATTGACCGCCACGTCGAGCGTGGAGCGGAACGAGGCGACCAGACTGTGCGGGAGGTGGCGGATGAATCCGACCGTATCGGTGAGCAGGATCTGACGGCCGCTCCCCAGCCACGTCAGCCGCGTCTTGGTGTCGAGCGTGGCGAACAGACGGTCATCCACGTAGGCGTCGGCCCCTGACAGCGTGTTCAGGAGCGTGGATTTGCCGGCGTTGGTATAGCCCACCAGGCTCACCACCGGCCACCGGCGTTTCTGCCGCATGCGCGCGGCCTGCTCCCGGATGGCTGCCAGCCGCTTCTTCAATTCCATCACCCGCCTGCGCATCGGCGCATTGCGGAGTTGCAGATGACTCTCGCCCGGCCCCTTCATGCCGATGCCGCCCTTGAAACGCTGCTGCTCCTCGGTCTCCGGAATCCGTGACAGAAGAAACTGCAACTGGGCCAGCTCGACTTGTGTCTGGGCCTCGGCCGAGCGGGCGCGCCGGGCGAAGATCTGCAGGATCACCTCGGTGCGGTCCATCACGCGGACGCCGAGCGCCTGGCCCAGTTTGTGAGCCTGCACCGCCGACAGTACGTTGTCGAACAGCACGCTTTGGGCCTCGGTGGCCTGCAGGGCCTCCCGTAATTCGGCGACCTTGCCATGACCGAAGAGGGTGCCACCATCGGGACGCAGCCGGCGCTGCGTGACCTGGCCGGCCACCCGCATGCCGGCCGTGTCGGCCAGGCGCCCCAACTCGTCGAGCGAGTCGGCCGCCTCGTCCGGATCGCGCCGGGCTTCGATCAATTGGGCCAGAACGGCCCGGTCGAGGGTTGTTGTCTCGTGCAGCTTCATGTGCTTTGTTGCAACCAGCCACTGCGCCAGCCCGCGATGATTCGGGACTCCCGCTCGCGAAAACCGTGACGCGCAAAAGCCGAGAGGACGTCAGGATACTGCGCCTCGAGGATTCCGGAAACCACCAGTGCGCTGTCCTTCCCCGGCAGAACCGCGCGCGCGATTTCCGCCGCATGGCCGATCAGCACCGGCGCGAGGATATTGGCGACGACCACATCGGCGCGCCGCGCGTTGTCCGCCAGCTCGCACACCTCCAGCTCGGCCTCGACGCCATTGAGGCGCGCGTTGTCGCGGGCGATCGCCACCGCATCGGGATCGTTGTCAAAGCCGCGCACCGGATGAAAGCCGAGCTTGGCCGCGCCGATGGCGAGGATGCCCGAGCCGCAGCCCATGTCGAGCATGGAACGGCCCGCGCGCTGCCCGGCGATCTGGTCGATGAATTCGAGACAGGCGCGGGTGGTACCGTGGTTCCCCGTGCCAAAGCTCATCCCCGGCTCGATGTCGATCACCACCTCGCTCGGTTGGGCCGCGTAGGATTCCCACACCGGGCGGATCACCACCCGCTCGGAGACGCGTTCCACGCGGAAGAAACGCTTCCAGCTCTCGGTCCAGTCCTCGCGGGCCAGTTGCGAGACCACGGGCGCGAGCGCCAGACCCAAGGCCGCGCCCGTTTCGCGCACCGTGTCACAGACCCCCGCCGCGGCGGCCGCATCCTCCAGAAAAATGTCGATGCAACACGTCCCCCGTTCCACGTCCTCCCACGCCGTCGGCGTGAAGGGGTGGACGGAAAGCGCATCGAGCATCGCGTCCACCCAGGCGGCGGACACCTCCGCCGAGACTACGGTGAGCTGGGGGTGAACGGTCACTTATAAATGCCGAATTCGCCGCGGCGATTGAGGCGGTAGGCCTCTTCGGAGCGGCCGGAGGAAGCGGGCTTTTCTTCGCCAAAGCTGCGCGTCTGCACGCGACCGCTGTCGATGCCAAGGCTCACGAGATAACCGCAGACCGTCTGCGCGCGCTGCTCACCCAGCGACAGGTTGTACTCGTTGCTGCCGCGCTCGTCGCAATGCCCGTCGATCAAGACCACGTGCGACCGGTTCTGCATCAGATGCTGGGCAACCTGTTCGATCTTCGACACCTCCATCGGCGCCAGCGTGTATGAGTCGAAACCGAAATAGACCGGCGCGAACGTCACGCCGTTGACGCGCTCCCGCGTTTCGGCAAACGATCCCGCTCCCCCGATTATATCACCCGTTTCGGCATCCCACGGCACGTCTGAAACATGTGTCTCATCGAGGCCGCCCTTCGGTCCCACGCCGAGCCACCCTTTGATCGTAGAGCACCCGCTGCCCGTTGCGACGACAGTCGCGACCAGCGCCAGTTTGACAAGCTGATTCATACGCATACAGACCACTCCGTGGAGCACTAACCCCGTATTACTATTTATCCGACCAATCGGGTGACATCCAGTTACCCGGATTTGCGTATAACCGTACCGGAGAATCACCCTGAATGTCAAGTATCCAAAGTGAAGAGCGCCCGGAACCCTCGGCACGGGAACAGACGATATGACGGCCATCCGGCGCCCAGGAAGGCGATTCATGGTCCGGGCCGCAGGTCAGCGTGGCGTCCGGCTCCCCGCCTGCGGCCGGATCAAGGACGGCGATCTGGTAGCTGCCGCCGCGACGCGAGGCATACGCGATCTTCCCGGTGGGGGCCCAGGAGGGATTGACGTTTTCGGACCCGTTGTAGGTCAGGCGCCGCGAGCGCTTGGTGGCCACGTCGACGATGTAGAGCTGGGGCGCCCCCGACGCGTCGCCCACATAGACGATCCGTGAGCCGTCCGGAGACCACGTCGGGCTCGCCTCCACGGCGTGGGGGGTCTGCGTCAGGCGGGTGACCGCGCCGCTCGCGAGATCCAGCGTATGGACCTCGGGGTTGCCCGTGCCGCCGAGGATCAACGCGACGGTGCGGCCATCCGGCGAGACCGCCGCACCGGTGTTCAACCCCTTGAATTTGGCCAACGGCACGCGCCGGCCGCCCGTGGCTGGGAAGCGATAAACAGCGGGCGATCCGTGAATGTAGCTGGTGTACAGGAGGTGGAGGCCGTCGCGATCCCACTTCGGCCCGACCGCCGCCACATTGTCCTGGGTGATCTGCACCAACCCGTGCCCATCCGCATCGCACATGAAAAGATCGGCGTTATTCGGCCCGCGGCGGTTGACGAAAACGATCCGCGTCGACGCGATGCCCCGCTCGGCCTTGATGTGCGTGACCATGTCATCGGCCAATTGGTGCGCAAGCCTGCGCACCTCGGCTACACGGGAGCCGCAGGAGCGGTTCCACGCCAGGCGTTTCCCCGGCCATGAAACCTGGCTGGAGACCGCCAATCCATCGGCTTTTGGCGCGGCCGCGCCCACGACCTGGATCTGCCCTGCCGGATCGATCCGGAACCATCCCGAGCGCTCCAAATCGCCTTGCAGGACCTGCACAAAGAGCTTCCCCGCTTCGCCCGATCCCGCCAACCCGCTCAAACTGACCGCGTCCTTGCTCGCACCCGTTCCGCGGACCGTGATATCGGCCGCGCCGCACGCCAACGCCATCATTCCCAGAACCGCCACTCCCCAGACGAATCGCTTCATTGCCACCCCGCTCCCCTTGAATCGGTCACTACTTCAGCGCGGCGTCACGCCACGTCTGAACAGACGTCGTGAGTATCGCATGTTTACGCGACGGTGTCCAGACGACCTCTCACGTGCCCCAGGGCAAACGCATCTAAATTCTTATGTTTTTCAGATTCTGGCTCAGGG
>CAZOJL010000209.1:0-4637 GCA_964580075.1 uncultured Akkermansia sp.
CCTTCTGGGCCACGCTGACGCAGAAATATTCAAGCGTGAAACCCAACACCGTTCCGCTCCCAAGCTCTTCATGGTTGCGGTCTTCTTCATCATGTTGCTTGTTCCTTCTTGTGTTGTCGCGCGTCACGGTTGTGGCGCGGGTTTCCCGGCGCCACCAACCGCTCGTTCAGTGCCTGTCTCCGCTTTCTTGAAATTCGGATTCAACCTCTCCCGGAAGGGAGCCTCCAGACCCGCCTTCGCTTTGATCTCGGGCCCACCCCCCGGATTCAGATAGTTAGAGCCCATTGTATTCTATTCATACAGATGGACGCAGAGATTGCACTCTACCTGCATCCAGCACGCCCAGCGGCAGGGTGATGGAGGGGGCAAAGCCCGGATTCTGGTTCGCCGAACCACCCCAGCCGATGCACTCCCACACGCGACCCTGTTCTGCTTTCAGGTGCTCGATCCAGCGGTCTCGGACGCAGCGGGCGTGATCGGGATGCTCTTCGTTCAGGATCGTGAGCAGCCAGCCGACCGGCGTGTGCCAGTAGGCGCCGTTTTGGTAGCGGTTGCCGGGCGTCGCCGTGCGCTCCCACGCCGAGGTCGTCGAAGCGCTCAAGGAGACCGGCACGTGCCGCAGCGCGCCCTGGAACTCAATCTCGCCGTCCTTGTCCAGCGCCTGGATAATCGTCAGCAGCAGCCGCGCCTTCTCTTCCCCTTGGACGATGCCACGATAGATTGCATAGAGGGATCCCCAGACGTCGGGCTGACCGGATATCTCCGTCGCCGCCTTGAGCCAACCGCCGCTCCGTGTCTCGCTACCGAAAACAGGCAGGACATGCTGCGCGATCTGTGCGGCGAGCGCCGTGTAGGCTTCCGCTTCTTTGGCGCGCCCCAAGATCTGGGCAAAAGAAGCCAGATGTCCGGCCGCGCGGTGGCGCAGCAGCGACGCCATCAGCAGGTCGCCGGTCATGCAGATGGAATCGCAGAAGATGAACCCCACGGCCCGCCGCTCGGCGGTGGTGTGTACCAGATGCGTCTGCGGATCGATCTCCGGCACGCCGAAGGCCAGTTGGAGGCGCTCGTAGACGATCTTGCCGTTCACCGATTCCTTTAGCAAAGCCAGGGCATCCCCGCTCGTGGCGAGCATCTGGGTCAGCCAGATCACATCGAAGTAGTTGTTGGTCGGGGGCCGGAAGCCCCACGCGCCGTTCTGATGGGTGACCGGGTCGTACGTGCCCGGGAAGAAGACCGGCTCGCCATTCAGGTTGATGTGGTCGGCAATCGCATGCGGGGGGACGATCACGCCACTTCCCAGATCCTTCGACTCCTCCCCGTTCTGCTTCTCCAGGATCAGGCGCAGATGGTTCCGGCCAACCTCACGATCGAGGAGGCCGCTGGAGAAGTTCATGGTGAAGTCCTGGATCCACACCGCCGGATACCCGCCCGGCGTGATGGCCCGGAAGCCGAGGGTGTTGGTGCCGGAGCCGGAAGAAGCAGGACCGCTGGCTGCACGGGCGCAAGACGCGCCCGGTTCAACACTGCACGTCGCGAGCACGGCGCGGGCCGTGGTTTCAAGAAAAGCCCGCAGGTCGGCGGGAATGAGGGATTCTGGCATCGCTACAATACCTTTGGGGCTAAAGTATCAGAGAAACGGCGAAGATGACAACACTTTCTTCAGGAGGTTCGGAGAGGAAAAAGAGCTGCCGCCGGGACGGAGGGCTTCGGGACGCCGCGCCAGCCATTTTGGAGGCCGCGCGCCTGCACCTGCCGCCTCCGGTGGCCGGTCAGATCCCGACGAAGCTCGAAGACCAGTCCCTGCTTTTTGGCCCAATGCCGCCGCACAGCCTGCGCATCAAGCAATTCGCATGGGCGTAAGCGCGGCGGGTCCGGCGGCCCCGCCCTACCGGCTGGGCAACCGTTCCGGTTTTCGGTGGCTGCCGGTTCAGGCCGGCCACTCGACCGTATGCGTTCCGGCCGGCACGCCGCCCGCCGGCGTGGTCGCCGAGACCGGCGTTGCGAGCTCCCCTTGCCAGCACGCCCCGCGGCGCTCGATCTCGAGCGCGACCTGCCCGAGCGGATGCGGGATGCGGACGGCCATGCTTTGCAAGCCGAAGCCGGGTGCCGGACAGACCGCCACGCGCGCGAAACCGAACGCCGCCGGCCGGATCCCGGCAACGGTTGCGGCCAGATGGAACAACGGATGCGCCCCCCACGGGTGGCAGTCGCTGCGGGTCGGCTCCGGCGTTTCCGGCGTGGTCGTCATGCCTGCGGACGCCAGGTCGTGCCACAGCCCCATGCGCGCGGCGATCCTGTCGCCGCGCCCGATCTGCCGGTAGGCCTCGAACAGGTAATGCGTGAAGTAGATGGTCGTGCGCGCGAGATCGGGATCCTCGACCAGGCTCCGAGCGGCACGCGCGGCACGCTCCGGAGCGCACAGGCCGGAAAGCAAGGGGAGGATCTGCCCGTGTTCGCTCACGTCTGCGTGTCCGGGGGCATCCAGCCAGCGGCCGCGGGAGTCGTCCCAGCACGACGCTAGGGCGTCAGCCAGGGCCGTTGCGCGCCGGCGGTAGAGCACGGCCATGCCGGCTTCGCCGAAGCCCTCCTCAAGTTCCGCGGCCACGCGAAGCGTCCATGCATAGTGCCAATTGAGGATGACGGAGACTCCGTCATCCGCGCCCATGGGCATGCCGTTGCGGTAACCCCATTCCGGCACCCAGTCCACGAAGTTCCATCCCGCGGGCGCCTCGATCAACCCGTCGGCATTGCGCCACCCCCACCAGGCATCCAGCACGGAGTGCACCGTCGGGAGCCGGGCGCGCACAAACGCCGGGTCCGTGCGCCACTGGGCGTGGTCGTGCACCATCTGCACCCACCACAAGGCAAAGGGCGGAATCAGTTGCAGGCCGCGCGCCGGGGAACGGCTGGGCACCAGGCCCGAGGGGTGCCGGCAGCCGGAGAAGGCTTCGATGGCCTGGCGGGGCAGGACGTCGTCGGCCTGGAGCACATAGGTCGCCAGCACTTCCAGGCGCGTGTCGCCGACATACTGCAGGCGCTCATAGTACGGGCAGTCGAGATACGTCTCGTGCGTGCCGACGCGCAGGGTGTGCAGGCACAGCTCCCGCATGCGCGCGAAGCGCGGATCGTCGGCCGCGAACGCGCCTTCGTCGACGAACGGGTATCCTGTCGCCTGGAGCTGGAGCCCTTCCAACCGCAGCGACTCGGAGCCAGCCGCCGCCACGATCTCCAGCCAGCGTCCGCATTCCCAGTCCACGGGATCCAGCACCCGTGCCGGGCCGGCGGCGGCGCGCAGGCACGGGCCGACCCCGCGCACGAACTTGCCGCGCCACGCGGCACGATTCCCCTTGTCCTGGCCCGCGTATGCGACGCCATCCGTCACCGCAAAGAGCCCCTCGACAAACCGCAGACGCACGCTCCCGCCCGCCCCGGCGGCCGCCACACGCGGCCAGCAGGCACGGTAAACCCCGAGATCCACCAGGCACCGGCGCAGCGCACCGGGTGGCAGGATCAGCGGGGCGCGGCCGTCCAGGAAAGACTGCCAGGCGGCGTGTTCATCCGGGCGGTCGCCGGACGGGTCGCATGCCGGCGTCATGGCATCGCGATCCGGCACCGCATCCACCAGCACCACGGACCCGCCGGGCAGGCCATGGCTGACCTGGTCCGGCAGGCGTTCCGGCGTCAGCACGGGCTGAAACTGATCGGTCACCGAGCCGGGCGTATGGCCAGCGCGACCGACCGTGGCACGTGTAAAACCGGTGCCAGCGCCGGTTTCCCACCCCCAGGGCAAGCGCGCCGCGTCCAGGACCGTCCGGGGTCCGGTGAAGAAGCCGTGCGGCTGCGTCTCGAAGGTGTAGCCCTCCAAGACCCGGCTTTCCCACGACGCCACGCCGGTGGAGATCCGATCGTGCCAGTCCCCCTCGGAGGCCACGATGATACCGGGGCAGACCGAGATCTGGTTGATCGGCGCCTTGTCGCCCGCCACCCACACCCGCAGCGCCAGCCAGTGCTCGCCGGCCGCCCAGTCCAAGTCGAAGGAGGCAAACCGCCAGGCCCCGGCATGACTACGCTCCGGACCGTCATGGGCCGGCCGGCCGTCAATCAGGAGCTTGTAGCGCTCATCGCCGCTGACGTGAATGCGAAGGCGTGCGGGAGCCTCGAGTGCCACCCGCAGGCGAAACGCCATCACAAAGGGGTTGGCGAACTGCTCTGCGCCGGCGGCCGCCAACGCCGCGGAAGGCACCGGTGCCACTAGCCACCGAGCCCGCCACCACCCGCGGTTCCACAGCACCTGATCGGGGTACGTCGGCCCTCTTTCCACCGCGGATAGCCGCACGCGCCGGAAATTCGCTGGTGTCGTTTCATACGTGCTCATCGTCACCTCCGTGGATACGCCCGCTGATCTTCCCAGGGCGCATCCCTGTTTCCTTACAGGCTTGAGTTCGGTGGGCCGGAACTCCGATTCCGGCCTTGGAATTCGCCGCAATCGGAGTTGCGGCCCACAACACCACATCGCAAAGCCATAACTTTCCAGGGTCAGACCGAGAAACGAATTCAAACTCCCAATGTCAACTATCTCTTTTCGATTCCGCTGAAAAACCCTCCTCCTTGGCGGGCATTCTCCGTACCGCCACGTC
>CAZOJL010000210.1:0-2393 GCA_964580075.1 uncultured Akkermansia sp.
CGCCCCCGCCAGCCAGAGGGTGGCCAGGGCCACGGCGCTCAGTACTCGTTTCGTTCCTGTGGTCTTGACTGTGTAGCTCATTCCGTTTCTCCTTTTTCTCACACACACTCACGTACTCACACACTATTCATCTGCCATCACCCATTGCCCTACGGCTTCGGAAAGCTCACCGCCAACATCGCCTCGACATCGAGCGGATCGCAGCCGAACTGTTGCCGCTGCTTCTCCCGCTCGATGGCGTCGGTTTCCAAGTCGCCCTCGATCGGCAGCTTGATGCGGCGGCCTTCCTGGAGGTCGCTCTCGCGCGCGCCGATCTCCATCATCTCGCTCATCAGCGCGTCTTCGGCACTGAACTCGCTGGCACGCAGCCCCTTCGCGGCAAGCGCGAAATCAACCAGATGGTCCATCACGGCCCCAAGATACCAGCCATGCTTCCACCAGGGGTTATCGCCGGCAACCCTCACATAGGGCGCAAGTGGGTTGATGTATTCGATGCGGCCGGTCGGCGTCGCGGCGTGCATCCCGGTCCAGACCTGACTTGTTTCGTCGTAGACCACGGGCGTGATGACATCCGCGGTCCCTCCGCCCCAGAGATTGCCGGATGCCTCCTGGGCGGGGGCCAGTTTGGCATCGGAGACCAGACGCAACTCGGTTGTGAGATTGTCCGGCAAATCACCCCAGTGCGGACCGGGCACTCGGCTCACCAGCGTGCCGCGCTCGCCCTGAAATTCGGTGTAGCCGCGGCGCGGATGACGCCCGAGGTGCCCCTTGACGTGCCCACTACCCACATCCATCACCAGCAGGTCGTTCTGGAAATGGAAAAAGCGCGCCGTGAGCGTCTCCTTCTCGTGGCGGCGTTGCGGCTGGGAGTAGAAGGCCGGGTGCGCCATGTCGTGATTGACGCACTGCACCCAGTCGGGGTGGCACTTGGCGAAGGCGATCCAGCGCGAGTCGTTGTGGTAGCCGGTGTGGTCGGCATAGCTGACGATGCGTCCGATGCGCCCGAGGTAACCCGAATCGCGCACGGTCTGCGCGAAGCGGTCGACCGGCATGCGGAAGAAGTTCTCCGCCACGCGGACGATGACGTTGCTCTTCTTCGCCACGGCGATCATCTCCTTCGCCTGGCAGACCATGCTGGCCCAGGTGGTTTCCGTGTGGTTGTGAATGCCGTTGGACGAGAGGAAGACCGAGATCGAGTGGTGTGACGGAATGGGCGTGACCACCAAGGCCGCCTCCATGGGCCGGTCCTTGACCAACTTGCGGATATCCGCGTAGTACGGCACGCCAAGGGCCATGGCCAACTTCCGGCCGTTCTCGGCCACCGGATCGCAAACCGCCACCGGCACGCACCAGGGCTTGAGCGATTCCCAGACAGGCTGATAGACGTCGCGCGCTCGGGTCCCCGCCCCGATGAGGGCGATTTTCAAGGGCTGGTCAGGAATGGGGAGCATTACAGGACGATCTGTGGACATGACGATGACTCCTTTCTATGTCAGTTCAAAGACAGGACGATGGGGGACAGGACGATGGGGGACAGGACGATGGGGGTAGAATGATGGGGTGTCATTGGGCTATCGACTCGAGGGTAACTAAGTGGCCGGAGAAGTTGACCCACAGCAGTGACTTGAGTTGCGTAACTGCCAGTTTGCGTCGAAGATGTTCTCGGTAGGGGTCGAGAGAGGCCTTGCGGGCGGAAATGTGAAAAGTTGTATCGCCGTCCAACAGGGGCATCATCTCCGTCCCAACTTTAGCGCCGTCTTCGGCGAAACAATCAATGCGCCTGCAAATGCGTTCGGCGCCGCCGTGGCAGTGGATCACCGCTTCGGAATACAGCCCGATATCCAGGAAGCACCCCCACTCCTTGATCATCCGGCCAATCAACTCGCGTAGCCCCGCCGCCATTGGACCAGTCTCGGACCAACGGCTGTCGCTGAATGTAAACTCCCAACGCCGCTGCAGTGCTACGGACGACGTGACGTACTCGGATTCGACACGAGAAGCCCCAAAGTTGACCAGTTTGCCGCATCCCATTCCGCACAGCATCAGGTAGTTGAGAATCTGGTTGCGATGCTGAGGACTAAACCGATCGACAGCTTTCAACTCATAGACAACCGATCCGTCGACGACAACGTCCATGAGGTAAGTCTTGAAGAATGAATCGAGCGATACCTTGATGGGCACTTCCCGCGCAACCTGCATCCCTGACGACGCCAACTGCCTAACGAGTTCGGCCTGGTATATGGACTCATCGTGAAGGCACCCAAAACGATTATGCATCTCGAATGCCACGGCCATCACGCGATAGTCCAGCTCGTGGTATTCATCTCGAGTCAGTTCGCGCGGCACGAATGGAATATCAATCGGCATCTTCACCTCCCGCATCGTCCTGTCCT
>CAZOJL010000210.1:2493-4572 GCA_964580075.1 uncultured Akkermansia sp.
GTATCGTCCTGTTACGGCATATCGATGGGCCTCTTCACCGCCCGCATCGTCCTGTCCTGTATCGTCCTGTTACGGCATATCGATGGGCCTCTTCACCGCCCGCATCGTCCTGTGAATCCCGACATCCCCCCATCTTCCTGTCAATTCCTGATGTGCATGCCCAACGCTTTCAGCCCTTCGCGCAGGCGTTGCACTTCGGTTTCCGGCAGCGGCCGTACTGGGCGGCGGAAGACGGGGCTGGTTATTTCGCCCAGCAGCCACTTGGCGACCTTCATGCGCTGGTGGGCGCCGCAGCCTGGCTCGCCGAAATTGTAGATGAGACGGGCAAGCGGAGCAACCGTCTGCTGCGCCTGCTTGGCGCGCGCCAGGTCGCCTTCGAGACAGGCGTGCACCAGCTCGATCATCAGCTCGGGCGCGAAACCCGCAAAGCCGATCAGGGCGCCGTCACCGGCCTCGAGCAGGGTCGGCAGCAGATATTCGTCGTGGCAGGTGATGATGCTGAGATCCGGACGGGCGGCCTTGAGCTGCTCGTAATCCCAAAGCCAGCGCGCCATGTCGCGCGTGCCCATCTTGATGACCTTGACCTGCGGAATCTTCACCATCTCCAGCATCTCCTTGAGTGAATACCCGGCTTTCGTCCAGGCCGGGTACTGGTGGATGACGATGTCGATGCCCCCCCCCTCGGCCACATCGGCGATGAACCCGACGGCCTCGGCGCTGGTGCGCCCGAACCGCAGCCAGTGATGCGGGGGCATCAGCAGGATGCCGTCGGCACCCGCTTCTTTCGCGGCGATGGCGTGATCAATGGCGGAGAGACTCCCCTCGCCGCAGACGCCGGAGATAACCTTCAGTCGTGAGGAGGTTTCAGGGGTCAGGTTTCGGGTGTCAGTGCCTTTCCCTGACACCTGAACACTGAAACCTGAAACCTCTTCCGCCACGATGCGAGTTACCTGCGCACGCTCGGCCTCGCGCAGGCTCATGATCTCGCCGGTGTGGCCGTTGGGGACCAGTCCCTTCAGGCCGGGGACGGAGGCCAGTTCGCGGATGTACGCGCGAAGACCGGCTTCATCGAGCCTTTCGTCTTCGTGAAACGGACATAGCGTGGCAGGGAATACGCCCATCCACGGATGTTCTTGCCACGTGCGCATTCGCTTGTCTCCTGGTGCTGTCGAATCCTTGATTCTCATAGATAGGCCGCAGTATACGCTAGTAGGCGGGGCTTGGGTATGGCCTTTTGTGCTTTCACGCATTTGGCATTTTGTGCTATATTTCGCGCATGGACTGGACCGGTATCGACGTACGCATTGACTGGACCCGCTGCACGCGGCGGAGGTGGCCGGCGAAGCGGCGATTGGATTTTTCACCGCAGGAACGGCGCAAAACGCGCAACGTTCTCCTCTACTGGTGGGCCGGGCGCGGCGAGCGGCGGCTGCCCGCCGACTCGGTTGCGATCCACGCCGGGCTGTGTCACTGGGCGCGGCCGGGGTGGATCTATGAATGCACGCATAGCCCCCGCAATCCCCTGGGCGTGACGGCGATCCACTTCGACCTGCTCGATGCGCAGGGCCGGGTCATCCCCCCGGACTCGGCGCACCTGCCGCCGGAGCAACTCACCGTGCGGTCGCCGCATCTGACGGAGGCGGTCACCCGCTGGATCGCCGAACACGCCATGGATGTCCGCTCGGGCATGCCCCTGCCGCCGGGCCTCGAGACGGCGGCGAACAACCTGCTGCGCGGGTTGCTGATCAAACTCACGCACGACACCGCTGCGGCCCCACGCCCGCAAGCCACCGAGAATCCCGTGGCCTGGCGCCGGCTCACGGCCCATATCCAGGAAAACCTGCACGATGTGGGCGGAGTCGGCCGGCTGGCGGAGAAGGCCGGCTACACGCGCAGCCACTTTTCGCGACTGTTCAGAGCGCACACCGGGCTCAGTCCACGGCAGTTCGTCATCAATGCCCGGATTGCGTTCGCCAAGGAACTGCTGCGGGGCAGCACGCTGAGCGTGTCCGAAATCGCCCTACGCGCCGGCTACGGGGACGTCTTTGGGTTCTCCAAGCAGTTCCGGCAACGCACCGG
>CAZOJL010000211.1:0-4547 GCA_964580075.1 uncultured Akkermansia sp.
CTACCGCATCATGATCACGGTGCCTTTGGGCGGCGAGATGTCGTACCGCACGATCACGACGCCCGAACCGCCGTTGCCGCCAGCGTTCCAAGCCCCACCGCCGCCGCCGCCTGTGTTCGCTTGCCCGTTCATGTTACCCGTCGGTGAGCCACCACCACCAACACCTCCGCCACCACCAACATTATCCCGGGCTTGTCCCGCACCGCCGCCACCACGAGGTGTTGAGACACCCGTGATGCTGCTGTAAAGTCCGTCACCACCCTTGCTCCTTAGAGCATCGCCCGCGTTACTGCCGTTGCCCGGCGCTGATGCGCCGCCGCCGCCGCCTGAACCCTCTTTGGTGGGGCCAGTGTATCCGCTCCCACCCGCCATACCCTGACGGACGGTACCACCAGCTCCAGCGATAGAAGTTCCCTGTCCGCCGCCGCCAATCACCAGATACTCGATCTTCCCAACAGGCTGTGAGGGAACAAAATAGTTGGTGCCAAAATAGGGACCGGCTGCGTTCGTGTATTCGTGTACGGCGTAGATCCGGCCGCTCGCATTCGTGATGACGTATTTCTTGTCTCCTCCCCAGGCCCGGAAGGGCGGGGCAGACGTCACAATGGCCGCGGACACCGTGACGGTCGCCGAGTTGGCGACGGGTGAGCCATAGGGGTAGTTGCTCGTCCCGGCTGTCAGCGTCAGGATTGCCTGCCGGCTGCTCCCCATAAAGAAATACGGTGTGAGCGCGACGACCGTGCTGGTGACACCCGCGGCCATGGTCGCGCTGGCGGAAGGCAACAGGGCGTAGCGCGTGTCGTTCGTCACCGAGCCGCTCAACGTGTAGGCAACCGTCAGCGATTCGTTGGTGCAGGTCGCCGGACGTACGATCGTGAACTTGCCGGTGACGCTGCCGCCGGTTTCCTTCCACTGATCCGGCGTTACCGTGGCCTTCACGGTCACTTCGCCGGTGATGAAGTTCGTCGGCGTATTGATGGCCGAGGCTCCGCCCGCGTTGGTGGCGCCGAAGGTGTAGTAGTAGGTCCCCTGCGAGAGTCCGCTGATATTGGTGCTGAAGGGGGTGTTGTTGGTCCAGTCCGGGTTCACGGCGCCACCATTGAACCAGTTCGTGTTGGCCCATGCCCAGTTCGCGCCTTGGTTCGTCAAGCCCCACAACACGCACACCGCCGAGGCATAACTGCCCGTGCTGACCAGGACGCCGTTGAATGTCGCAGAAGACGTGGTGACATCCGACACGCCCAGGTTTCCGGCCGCAGGTACGGGATTGGGGATCACATATCGTACGATCACGACGCCCGCCCCGCCTTTGCCGCTGGCCCCCGACCAGTTGCCACCGCCACCGCCACCCGTTCCGTCAGTTCCTTTCTCGCCGGCGTTGCCGCCGCCGCCAATGCCGCCGCCGCCCTCCTGACCATTCTGGGCTTTCCCCCCGCCGCCCCCACCGCGCGGTGTTGAGACACCGGTGATGCTGCTGTACAGCCCATCACCCCCCTTGCTCCTCAGAGCCGTGTTGGCGTTGTAACCGGTACCGGGAGCGGATGCACCGCCCCCGCCGCCAGACCCACCGCTGCCACTGCTGTACCCAGGGCCGCCTTCCCGTCCCTGACCAATGGTACCCCCCGCTCCAGCAGTCGAGGTCCCTTGTCCGCCGCCACCTGAACCGCCAGTACCCGGACCCCACGAGTAACTGCCACCACGGCCGCCGCCCGTGGCCACGATTGAACCGAATGAACTGTCCTGGCCGTTGGTCGCGGGAGTGCCGCTTACGCCGCTCCCCGTCCCTGCCCCACCGCCGGCGCCAACTACGATCGGAACCGGGGTGGTGTCAATCAGGTTCGTGGCCGTCTCGGCAGTCGTGTTGCTGCCAGACGACTCTGTGGGTACGGAACACCGATAGCCGCCCGCGCCGCCGCCACCGCCATACCAAGGGGGAGTGTTGTATGTAGCTCCGCCGCCACCACCGCCAATCACCAGATACTGGACCGAAAGATTGGCTACCAAAGGCGTGAAATTCGTGGAGCCGACGGTCGTGAACGAATGACAGCCGTAGATGACGAAGTTGTTCGTATAGATCGTGGTAACACCACCCGTGGCCAACAGCGTGGGCTGCCAGGCCTGAGCCGGCCCCGCTATCAGCCCCGCCGCGAGCAGCAGCAGCAAAGTGAACAGTGAACAGTGAACGGTATTCCTTCGCCGAGGCTTCGGCACGCCCGACACACGACACCCGACACCCGCCTTCGCGAGTACGCTACGGCGCGGCACGCCCGCCTCCTGAAACCTGAAACCCGCCTCCTGAAACCCGTTTCCTGTTTGTTTCTTCATCGTGTTTCTACTTTCGTATGGCGTGAAACAACCCACAGTATTGGCATCCATTATGCGGGGGGGGGGTAAAAGTCAACTCCCTTTTTTCACGCTCCCATTTTTTCACAATGAGGCGCTTGAAAAACCCTTGGAAGCGCGGAAAATCAGGGTTCAGGATGCCAGGGTTCAGGTCAAAAACGCCTCCTGAACCCCGAACCCTGAACCCTCCGCTTGCACAAACCGGAGGTTTTGCAAGCGCCTCTTTCAGGTTCATAGCGTCTCGCAAAACGGGGACAGATTAAGACCGGAGATTAAGAAACCGGCCTGCCGGATCGTCCCGGGTGGGCGCCGCCGATGACGGGGACGGCGTCGAGGAGCGTGCGGGTATAGGGGTCTTGCGGTGAATCGAGGATATCGTCAGTCGCGCCGGTCTCGATGATCCGCCCCAGTCGCATCACCGCGATGCGGTCGGCCAGATGCCGGACCACGCCGAGATCGTGTGTGATGAAGAGGAAGGCGAGGTTGTGCTTGGCGCGCAGGGCTTCGAGCAGGTTGAGGATCTGGGCGCGCACGGAGAGGTCGAGCGCGCTGACCGCCTCGTCGCAAATCAGGAGGCGCGGCTTGAGGGCGAGCGCGCGGGCGATGCAGATCCGCTGGCGCTGTCCGCCCGAGAAGGCGTGCGGGTAGCGATCGAGCGCCTCGGGCCCGAGGCCAACGTCGGCCAGCAGGCCAACGGCCGTCTCGCGGCGCTCCCGGCGGTTGATCAGGCCATGTGCCAGCAACGCTTCGGTCAGCACATCCAGAATGGTGTGCCGCGGATTGAGCGAGGCGAAGGGGTCCTGAAAGACGACCTGCACGGCGCGCCGGTACGCATCGCGTCCGGCGGCATCGAACGCGGTGATGTCGCGGCCGTCGAGCAGGAGGGTTCCGGAATGGGGCTTTTCGAGCATGAGGATCGTCCGGGCGAGGGTCGTCTTGCCGCACCCCGACTCGCCCACAATGCCCAGTGTTTCACCGGCCTGCACCTGCAGCGAGACGTCGTCAACCGCGCGGACATGGCTGCGGATGCGGCCAAACAGGCCGCTCCGTACCGGAAACCAGGTGCGCAGGTTGCGAATGTCGAGTAGTGGGGTCATGGGAATCACGGGATCACCGTTCCTTCACCGGGGATGGAAGCATGCGCCGGTGGCGGCGTCTCACACGTCGTCGCACCGGTCATGGCGTCGGCATAGGGACAGCGGACCCGGCGCGTGGCGTCGGACGGCGCGGCGTCGAGTTCGGGATGGCGTGTGGAACAGTCGGGGCGGGCACACGGGCAGCGTTCGGCGAAGCGGCATCCGGCGGGCCACGCCAGCGCCGAAGGCACCTGCCCCGGGATGGCCCGAAGGGGTTGACCGCGGGTTCTGGCGGAGGGTATCGCGTCGAGCAGGGCGATCGCATAGGGATGGAGCGGACGGGCAAAGAACGCCTCGGCAGGGGCCTGTTCGACGATTTCGCCGGCATACATCACGGCGACATGGGTGCACATGCGCCAGACGACCCCCATATCATGCGTGATCAGCAGCAGCGCGGTTGTCTGACGGCAGAGGGCGAGCATCAAGTCGAGAATCTGCGCCTGGGTCGTGACATCGAGTGCGGTCGTGGGTTCGTCGGCAATCAGCAGATCGGGACCGTGGCACAGGGCGATCGCGATCATCACGCGTTGCTGCATGCCGCCCGAGAGTTCATACGGGTAGGCGCGGACGCAGCGCGCGGGGTCCTGGATGCCGACACGCGAGAGCCAGTCGGCGGCCTCTTGCCGCGCGGCGGCGGGCGAGAGGCGACGGTGGAGGCGCAGCGCTCCGGCGATTTGGTCGCCCACGCGCTGCAGCGGCGAGAGCGCCGTCATGGGGTCCTGGAAAACCATCCCGATGCGCGCGCCGCGGAGGGCGCGCAGCGTCGGCACCGGGAGCGATGTCAGTTCCACGCCGTCGAGCCGGATGGAGGATCCGGGTGTCAGGCGGGCGGGCGGCATGGGGAGAAGGCGGGGGATGGCCAGGGCGGTCGCCGATTTGCCGCAGCCCGACTCGCCGACGAGCCCGAGGATCTCGCCGCGGCTGAGCGCGAGCGACACGTCGTCAACCGCGGCGACGACGCCGTCATCGGTGTCGAAGCGCACGGAGAGATGGTCGAGCTGGAGCAGGGGCGGCATCGGGCATCACTCCATTCGGCTTTTGGGTTTGGGGTCGAACGCATCGCGCAGC
>CAZOJL010000212.1:0-4525 GCA_964580075.1 uncultured Akkermansia sp.
GATGACAAAAGCCCCTTAAGTAAGTGTCATTCGCCTCACAGCCTCACGGTCTTCTAGCCTTTTCTAGGTCAGCTCATCCGTTTCGAGGTCTCGTCGATCTTGCGGAGGATGGCGGCCTCCTCCTCGTGGTACATCTCGTTAATGGCCGGGTCGTGGAAATTGTAGATCCGGTCTTCGAACGCGGTCGTTTCCAGGCGACTGAAGAGCCGCTGCTCGGCCTGTTCGATATCTTTACCGTAGATGTGATAGGAGTCGGCCTGCCAATTCATGCGCGCGAGGCGGACCGGCTTGCCGGACCGGCGCGCGATCTCGTCGGCAATGATGGTCTGGTTGAACTGGATGAAGCCGAACATGTTCATGAAGTTGGCGCCCCAGGCGTCGTTGGAGCGGAACCGGACGTTGACGTTGAGCCACTGCACGCTGGCGTCGTCCACGAGGATTCGATACCAGAGTGACTGCAGGCATGGCGGATCGTAGCAGGACAGATCGTGGTTGGGCATCCAGGTGATCATCTGGGCCTGACGGGTGTAGGGCTGCGCGACGAGCTTGTCGATGACGTAGGCGACCTGGTCAACCTGGAAAGGGCCGACGAAGCGATTCTGGCTATCATCGCCCCGTTCTTTCCATTGCCCGTATTGCTGCAGTCGGCCGTGGTAGGTGTATTCCCAGCGGGTGTCGGTGGGGTCGTTGATTGCCTTGACCCAATGGTCTTTGCGGCCTTCGAGCTCGTAGACGTATTCGCGCAGGTCGGGGAGACCGCCGGGAAAGGCCTTGTGGATCATGGGGTCGGCCAGCGGATCATCGATCGTGATGTTCATGGTGGCGTCGAGGCTCATCGGGTCGCCCGGCTTGTCGTATTGCGTGCGGAAGCGGATGCCATCGCGATACAGGGCGATCAGGGCGCGTTCGTAGGCTTCGGCGAGCGAACCGCCGCGGACGGTCAGAACAGGGATGCTTTGCATGGGAACTCCTGGGGGCTGAGGGCGGTGGGTTTTCGGCGATCAGGCGATGGGGCCACAATTCGCACGGCGGGGTTAGCAGGGATCAACCTAAAAGCGGCAGATAATTAACCACAAAGAACACAAGGAACACAGAGAGAGAATGTTAGGGTTAGTGCATAGGGGCACCATTGGGTGCCGGATGTATTCTCTGAAACTCCTTCCCTTTATGTGCTTTGCGATCCTTGTGGTTTCAATTTACGTTTTTGGGATCAACGGAGCACGCGGGAAGTATAACGCCATCCGACCGCTGGCGGCAAGCGCTTTTGTTCACTCCAATTCGATTAACTGCACGTGAACGGTGTGGTTTTCGCCGTCGCGTTTGAGAGTGACGCTAACGGTCTGGCCCGGTTGCAGGGTGTCGA
Organism: uncultured Akkermansia sp.; assembly: GCA_964580075.1. GTDB lineage: Bacteria > Verrucomicrobiota > Kiritimatiellia > RFP12 > JAAYNR01 > VGWG01. The sequence goes on from CAZOJL010000212.1 coordinate 1,364, forward strand.
AGATCGCGTGGTAGGACTCGACATCGGTGACCGGTATACCATTGATGGCCGTGATGACGTCGCCGAGGAACAGGCCGCGAAAGGACTGGGAGACGCCGACGAGGCCCGCCCCGGCGGCGGGAGAGCGGGGCAGGACGGAGTAAACGGCCGCGCCGGAAACCCCGGCGCGGCGGGTGATGTGGTCGGGCAGCAACTGGAGACCGAGTCCCGCGCGGGTGATACGGCCCTTTTCGATGAGTTGCGGCACGATGCGCGAGACGGTGTCGACCGGCACCGCGAACCCGATTCCGGCATAAGCCCCGCTGGGGCTGAGGATGGCGGTCGTGATGCCGATCAAATCCCCCGCGGAGTTGAGCAGCGGGCCGCCGGAGTTGCCGGGATTGATCGCCGCGTCGGTCTGGATCACCTCGTTGATGCGCCGACCGGTCATGGCCGTGATGGTCCGGCCGAGCGCGCTGACGATCCCCACGGTGAGGGTGGTGTCGAGGCCGAAGGGGTTCCCGATCGCCAAAACCGTCTGCCCCACCTGCAGGTCGTGTGAGACGGCCGCACGAACCGGGTGGAGGCGCTCGGGCGGCGCGTCAATCTTCAAGACGGCGAGATCCTGATCCGGCGCGATCCCCACCAGCCGGGCGTCGAAGGTCTTGCCGTCGGCGAAGGTCACCGTCAACGCGTCGGCTTCGTGCACCACGTGGTAGTTGCTGATGATGTGCCCCTGTTTGTCCCACACGAATCCCGAACCGGCGCCCTGGGGGATCTCGTAGACTTGGAGCCCCCGGAACCAGTCCCCGGCACGGAAAAGCCCCTTGTTGGCCACTGCCACGACCGATGGCGAGACACGGCTGAAGATCGCGATGGAGGTGCGCTCATCGGCGGTGGGCGAGAAGGGCGCGGGCACCGGGGAGGGGGTGTTCGGGACGGGGGTGTTCGGGACGGATAGCGCGCGGGAAGGGGGCGCGCCCAACACCCGGGATGTCCCGGGGGTGTCCGCGGGCCGGTTGATGAAACGGATCGCGAGCAGCACGAAGATCCCCAGCAACAGCGCGGTGACGAGGGGGGATCGGGGGGTGGGGGGTGTGGTGTTCATAGATCAATCGCTTTCCGGATCGCCTCCGCGAGGGGCTCGGAGCGCGATGCCGCGAGGCGCGCGAGGATGCATTCCCAGCGGTAGGCGAAACTGCCGCCTTCGTCGCGTGTCCGGTGGCTGAAGAGTTTATCAAACGCCCGTTTTCGCCGCAGGTATTCGCAGCGGGTAGAATCGAAGCGTACGACGAAGGCGCTCAGGTAGCAGGCGGCAAACGCGCGGGCGTTGGGCATGAGGCGCGCCCGCCGGTTGATTGGCGCGGCATAGGCGGCGGCCAGTTCCAGCAAGGGCTGGCGGTAGTGCGAGAACGTGCCGGTGTTGTCGGAGACCAACAGGTTCAGGGGCATGTCGTCGGCATCGAACAGGACGATCTCGTCGCCGTCGTCGAACAGGACGGTGGCGCGGTCGGACCGGGTGCGCCCGATGATCAGATTCGTCGCGGCCGCCGCCCCGAGAAGACGGGCCAGGCTGAGATTGAATGCGGCATTTTCGTAGCGGTGCGGTGGAATTTTATCCGACGCCCACCCCGCGAGATAGGGCCGTTCCAGGTAGGTGATCCAGTAGGTCTGCCCGCAGTACAGGGCTTGGGTCCCGGTGTAAGTTTCGCTGATGCGGCGGCTGACCACCTGCGGCGCCAGGTTCATGCCGAGCTGCTGGCAGCCGAGGCGGCGGTCGAGAATATAGTCGGTGTAATCCTCGGCCTCGATGATCGACCGCAACAGGTCTTTCCCTTCGTCCAGGTGTTCGGCGATCCCCCATTTCTGCAGCCGGAGGATGCGGACAACCGGCTCGTCGGTGTGGATGTGCTTGACCTCGGTGATGTAAACCGTGGGACGTTGGGAAATGACGTCGCGGCGCGAGAGGGAACGCGATATCCGACCGATATTGATGTATTCGATCTCGCGGAATTCGCGGACGTAGTTGAAGATGAAGCCGTGGGCGCGCAGGTCGCACAGATCGCGCAGACCGGCGTCGTCCGGGTGGACGGCGCAGTCGTCGAAAAGGGGGTCAAAGATCAGCTCGCCGTCCTCGATCCGCGCGCCGGGAAGCCATTCGATCTGCAGATAGAATTCCGCGGAGAGGCCGCTCACGATCTCGTCCGAAACGGCCGCATTCGCCTGTTTGAGCAGGGCGGCGCACATCGCCTTGCGCCATTCGGGATCTTCCGGGGCGTCCGTGCGGAGGGTCGGCGGCACGGCGGCCTCGTAGTCCGCCGCGAGCGCGGCATGCCGGAGGCGCAGGGCGGCGCACGCGTCGGCCGGTCCGGCCAGCGCGGCGAAGGCGGATCGATCAAACGGGCAGGCGGCCGGGAAGACCTCGATTTCGGGATGGCCGAGGCGATTGTGCCGCGCGCAATGGTGGGCGATCTCGTCGAGTTGCGCGCGGAACACGGCATCGTCCAGCGTGGCGAGCCAGCGGAAGGCTTCGCAGGTCAGGAAGCGGGTGCCGGTGGCCCGGTTGTAGTAGTAGAGGGGCGCGTGCTGGATGGCGCTGCGGGAGTCGGCGATCAGGGCGATGATCTCTTCCAGCGTCTGTGGCAACGGGCTCATGCGCCAGTTTTCGCCTCGGCCTCGGAGGGCGTTCCGCACCGCTGCGTGGGCGGTGTTGAGAAAGCGGATGTGGCGCTTGGAGACGAGCGTTTGCAAAAAATCGTCGGCCTGAAAGGCGAGGTCCATGCGCGAAGGGTCGGGCCGGATCAGGACGGTGTTGCCATCCAGCAACAGGTCGGCAGAGGCGTCAAACTCGGCATCCCGTTCCGCGTCGGTGAGCGGAGTCGCGCCGGCGGCGGCGCGGTCGGCGTCGAGGGCGGCGACCCACGCCAGGCGTTGCATGGCGTGAATGCCCGGCAGGGTGACCAGCCCGGGCGTGCGCAGGAAGACGGTGGCGACGCGCGACAGCGGTCGCCCGGTGGGGTCCTGGGCAAAAAGCGGTTCGCCTATCCGTTTGAATTCCATCACCGAGTCTCCACCACGCAGCACATCATTACGTTAGCACGTCGCTTGGCAGGTGCACAAGGGAGCAATTCAGGGCAAACGCATCTAAATTCTTATGTTTTTCAGATTCTGGCTCAGGGCTTT
>CAZOJL010000213.1:0-4509 GCA_964580075.1 uncultured Akkermansia sp.
CGATGGGGGAAAGGGGGCCGAGTGCCTGTTTTCAGCGCCTATGGGATGCTAGTGAACTTCTTTCTCTGTGTTCTCTGCGTTCTTTGCGGTTAAAATTTCTCTGGTCATGAACAGCACCGTCAACGGTTACGTTTTTCAGTTTTCAGTTTTCAGTTTTCAGCTTTCAGCTTTCAGTTTTCAGCATTTCAGCTTTTCAGCTTTTCAGCATTTATCCTCGCTGTCCATCCGGCCGGTTGTCCGGCCAGCCCATAACATTGTGGATATAGTACACCCTGCGGGGTTCTGGTGTATAGGCTGTTTTGCGCCAATCTTATGCGATTTTGCGACAGCGAACGGCATGCCGTTGGGCGTGGCGGGCGACGCGATAGGTCGCGGCGCGAAGAAGAGCATTGTCTTCTCTCATGCAATATGCTTCAATCTTCATGCATTCAAAAAACAGGAGGTGATGTATGGCCGTTTTGCAGGTCCGCAGCATGGATGACGATTTGTACGGTGCGCTCGGAAGGCGAGCGGCTATGGAAAACCGCTCCATCAGCCAGGAGGTTATCGAGATCGTCAAACGATATCTGGCCGTGCCGCGCGCGGTTTCGGCCGGCGCGGATGAGGACGCATTGCGTCTGGCGGGCTCGTGGAACGATCCGCGGTCGGCAGGCGAAATCGTGGACGATCTCCGCAAGGCACGCGCCACCCGCCGGTTCCGCGGAGGCATCTGATGTACCTGCTGGACACGGACACGCTGGTTTACTTCCTCAAGGGCCATGACGCCGTTGTTCGGAACTTCAAAGCGTGCATGAACGCGCCCAAGGCCATTTCGGTGGTCACCTACGGCGAACTGGTCTACGGATGCCACCGATCGCAACGGGGCGTGGAGAACCTGGCGCGGGTTCGCCGTCTAGCGGAATTGTACCCACTCGTGGATGTGACCCGTGCGGTCATGGACAGTTTCGCCGAGATGAAAGCCGCCCTGTCCGCATCCGGCACGCCGGTGGACGATTTCGACCTCGTGATCGGCTGCACCGCCGTCACGCTCAACTGTGCCGTGGTGACCAACAACGCCAGACACTTCGAGAAGATCCCAGGGCTGAAAGTTGTCAACTGGACTCTCGCGCCGTAGGGATAGGTCATCCCAGAACGAGTTAGCCCGAGCGACCCCGCAAGGGACGGGCATTCCAGCAGCCCGGCTCCGTTTCGGTTGACGATTACGGCGACCCGTCTTCGCGCTTCGCGCTACGCCGTGGCACGCGATTACGGTGGACGATTAGAAAGCCTCTCCGCGTAAACCGTAATCGTCGCCGTAGTCGTCCACCGATCTCCCATCTTTGTCCCAATCGTTGTCATAATCCTTGTCTTAATCGTTGTCGATCTTCCATCTTTGTCACAATCCTTGTCTCGATCCTTATCGACAATGATTGCGACAACGATTACGACAACGATTATCGACAACGCTGTGCCAGCGAACTATCCCTGGGCATGGCAGGCGATGCGATAGGCTCGCGGCGTCATCCCCATCGTGCGGCGGAACACGGAAAACAATCTGGCGTTGGACGGGAATCCGCTCCGTTCCGCCACCTGATCCACGCTGAGCGTGGTGATCCGCAGCAGGTGCATCGCGGTGCGTAAACGCACCCGTTCGATCATCCGGCGGGGCGACATCCCCAGCTCCCGGCGAAAACGCCGCTCCATGGCCCGCCTCGAGACGTTCGCCATCCGCGCGACCGTCGCCATGGAACAGCCCTCGTGCGCATGCGTCTGAATGTGGCGGCAGGCGCAGAGAACCGCCTCGTCCCGTGTGGCATAGGAGTCCGACGAACGACGCACCACCACTTCGGCGGGGCGCACCACGGGCAGGGACGCAGGCAACGCCGCCCCCTCCAGCAGCGCGTGCATCCGGGCGCCCATGGCGCGCCCGATCGTTTCCCACGGCACGCTGACGCTGGACAGCGGCGGGTCGCACATCTCGCAGAATAACTCGTCGTTATCCACACCCACCACCGCCACATCTTCCGGCACCCGCAAGCCCATGAGGCGGCAGGCCTCGACCGCTTGCCTCGCGCACAAATCCCGGGCGGCCATGAGGCCCAGCGGCTTCGGCAGCGATTTGATCCACCGGACCAACGGTCTCAAGTTCAACGCCCATTCGGTGACCTTATCCGTCCGATCGGGAGCAATATCCCGGGTGTGAAACGTGGCGTCCTCCGCCGCGCCGCAGGTCTGTTTTCACTGCGCCAGGAATCCGTCTCGGCGGGCTGCGGAAAAGCCGGCGCCGCGTTCGCCGAGAAACGCCAGGTGACGGAATCCCCGCTCGAGCAGATGGTCCGCGGCCATGCGTCCGATCGCGTCGTTGTCGAGGACGCATGAACCGCCCATCAGCGGCGCGAGCGCTGTGGCGACGGGAACGCCGGCTTGGCGAACGGGGCCTCCGATCAGGCCGTGCGGTTTCCACCGCCGCAGCATCCGCCGCGTTGTTGGCGTGTCCATGCCGCCGGCAAACACCCACGGCAAGTGGTTCTCCCGCGCATAGGCGAACACGCCGCGCACCTCGGCCCGCGCGAACCCGAACCACGCGTTGAATAACATCCCGATTCGAATGGAGTTCATCGTACCCTTCTCCCCAGCAGCGGCAACACAGCGGCCGCCATGTGCGACGCCGGTAACATCGTTAGCCGTGTGTTATTTGGCAGTACTCCACGATCACGGAACCCGGGCGGTCGTCGATCACAACCTTGAACTTCTGAAGGTCGGCACCTTTCATCACCAGCGGCGCTTCGGGCTCGTAGGCGCGGTAGAGCGTGACGCGGTAGCTCGCTGCGGGGTCGATTTCGCGCAGTTCGCAGACGCGGGTGTTGTCCGGCGCCTGCTCACGACGAAACGCCATGACCATGCCGTCGCCCTGCGCCGGCCGATGATATTGCAGCACGCACCAGCCGCTCGCATCGTGCCCGGACTCGACCAGGGGATAGAAGTTACCAAAGAAGTACTTGCGGATACGCTTGCCTTCGGCGATCCCCTGCTTCAGGAGATCCCGCGGATAGTTCTTGGGCCGCACATCCTCGCCAAAGGCGATGCCGGCATTGAAGCCGCTGCGGAACAGATACGGCGTGGCCCCCATCTGACCCACCGTGCTGAACGGCACATACCGGTTCAGGCCGCCGCTCATCAACTGGTTCTTGATGGCAGCCAGCGCAACGGTCTTGGCCTGATGGTCCAGCATGTCGCAGGTATTGTCACTTCGCCAGAGCGGGATGGACCGCGACATCGTCTCCAGGTCAATGCGGCGGCCACCGCTGGCGCAGTTGTCGATGAACAGCTTCGGGTTGGCCCGCAGAATGTCGTCCCACATCTGGTAGAGCCCTTCGACATAGCGCATCTCGGTCATGCCGGTCCGGCTCGGATGCTTGGCATCCATGGCCTGCCAGGAACCCAGCGGATCGATGTTGTAGTCGATGCGCAGGCAGCTCACCTTATAGGCTTTGATCGCCGCATTGAGATAGTCGGTCATGAAACGGCGGGCCTCGGGAATTCCCAAGTTGAACAGGCTGTTGATCACCCATTCCGGGTGCTCCTTGGCGATGAAGGTGCCGGGCGCCACACGTTCCGGTTCGAACCAGAGCACAAAGCCAAGCCCTTCAGCCTCGACCGCGTCGCCGATCACCTTCAGACCGTTCGGGAAGCGGTCCTTCGGCTCCACGCGCTCAATGGGAAATCCGTAGTTGCCCATGCTGTTGGGAAACCCGTTCGGACCGGTCCAGTAGGCATCCAGCCAGAACATCTCGAATCCCAGCCCCTTGATAGACTCCAAATGCGACAGCACGTTCTTTTCGTTGGAACCGTTCAGTTCGTAGAAGGAGGTGCTGAGGTGAACAATCGGCGGCACGACAAGCTGCCCGCCGATGCGCGGCATGATGTGCGCCAGCATCACCTGGCGAAACAGGTTGTAGCCGCGGAACTGATCGCCACCCTGCCAGTGGAGTTGCAGGATGCGTGCGCTACGGACACTTTCGCCCGTGTGCAGCACGGTGCGCAGGTTCTGCATGCCGGCGCACGTACGGATCTGGCCATCCTTGAACTCCACCGACGCACACCACTGCCCCGACCAGCCAATGGCCGTGATGGTCCCGCCGTTGCCCCAATCGACGTTAAACCAGGGCGACACATTAGACGACCGACCAGCCGTCGCCGCGAAATCGATGCGCTTCCCCGCTGCCAAAGGCTGATCGAAAGGCATCCAGTCGTCAACCCCGGACGGCGCTCCGTTCAGTCGATGAAGCACCACCTGACCGATGGCCTCCGGCGCGACGGCCGCATCCAACCCCATCACCTGCTCGAGAACCGGGCTATCCTTGTCGCCCGTGTTCGTGAAATGGACGGTCCACCCGACCGCCGGATAGTCTTGGTAGACGATGGCAACGCAGCGCACCCCCAGCCCGGTCTTGGGATCCGTCCACGTCAGCACGTGCTCCGTGCGCTGGTTGTCGAGATTCTTGCTCTCGACCTTTTTTGGCCATTCCG
>CAZOJL010000214.1:0-4205 GCA_964580075.1 uncultured Akkermansia sp.
CGGCTTTGCCTTCATGCCCGAGCAAGTCCGGAAAGGGATGGACGACGCCGACCGCTACGGCTGGGCGCCATGACGAGTGGCGATTGCCCCCTGCACGGCGAACTGGATGATGTGCGCGTGTATAGCTATGTTCTGAGCCCAGAAGAGATCGGCCGCCTCGCGGAGACGCGGACGGTGCAGAAGAAACGGTAAGGACGTGTGAATGTTTAGCAGAACGAAGTCGGTTGACGATTACGGCGACGACACCGGTTAACGGGGAGAGGCTTCAGAATCGTCCACCGGTGTCGTCGCCGTACGCGTCCACCGATTGACAGGATCACGAAAGGCAAACAGGCATGCATATGTTGATCCGGCGTCGAAATGTACTGGTTATGTTGGTTGCACTTATGGGAGGTTTCGCGATGAACGGTTTATCCGCGGATGTTAGCGTCGTTCCGAAAGAGAATCAGGCCTATCTCCTGAATCCGGGGAAGGGGTGGATCATCTACTCGTCGTTCTCCAGCGCGAGCACCGCAGCCTGGGCCAAGGCGTCGGTCGGGTATGCGCGCTACATGTGGAAGGACATCCACACAAACGATAACCAGTTCAATTGGTCCGTGATCGATAACGATCTAGCCAAGTGTGTGAAACGGGGCAAGCGGTTCGCGTTCGGGGTGATGACGGTCTGTGTCAATTCGTCAACGGACCGGCGAGGCATGCCGCCGTGGTTGGCGGACGCTGGAGCGAAGTTCCTTGGAGACGGCAACTACAAGGAACCGGTATGGGATGATCCGGTATTCACGAACAAGATGGGGCAATTTGTCGCCGCGCTCACGACGCGCTACAACGGCAACCCCAACATCGAATTCATTGATTGCCGCACCTACGGCAACTGGGGCGAGTGGCACTTATACGGATGTGTCGGCAAAGCTCCCAGTGAAGCGATCCTGCGGCAGTATCTCGATCAGTGGACAGGCTTCGACCAGACGCAGATCAGCGTGCCGATTTCCGGCGGCACGGGGATGCAGGCTGGCGGGTATGGGCTCTACGCGCGGGACACCTGCAAATTCGGGGCACGGGAGGACTCTTCGGAAACTCCAGGCCGTTGGAACACCTGCCTGTCGTTTCTCAATCACGGCCCGGCCGTGGCGGAATGGTCATTTCCCTATACGGCGCTCAAGCAGGGCAAGGGATGGACCCAGGAGATCTGGAGCCACGACAAGCTGGCCGGCCAGATCAACGGCTCAAAGTACAGCTATCAGCCTTTGGGGGAGTGGAATGGCAATGATGCCGACACCTTCCTGAACGACGCCGGGCCGCTGGTGGACGAATGGCAGAACAAGATGGGGTACTGGTTCAAGCTGACACTGGCGTCCTACCCCGCGGATCTCGCCAACGGCATCATCGGGAAGCTCAGCTTCCGGATGCGGAATGACGGCGTGGCGCCGATCTACATCAAGGGGCACCGCGCGGTGGTTAAAGTGGCCCTGATGGACAACGCCTCGAATGTCCTCAGCACCGTGACCCTGAAAGGCGTGCATCCGTTCGCTTGGAAACCCGGCGAGACGATCGAGCAAGCGGCTGAGTTCGCCTTTCCCAAGAACGCGAAGGGGACGAAGCTGGCGCTGGGGGTGTTCACCAAGGAGTCGCTGACCAATCCGGATGTCAAGCTGGGGATTGAGAACGGGACGGCCTTGAACTGGTATGTGCTGACGGATATGGCGCGGGGGGCGCCATGAGCTGATCATCTTTGTCGAAATCGTTGTCTTAATCGTTGTCGACAAAGATTACGACAACGATTACGACAATGATGGGAGATCGGTCGACGATTACGGCGACGATTACGGTTGACGAGGAGAGGTTTCTGAATCGTTCACCGGTGTCGTCGCCGTAGTCGTCAACCGAAAAGGTTTGAAAACGGCGCGGAATGCCGCCGGGAGACGATCATGCGAAGTGCATAGCGACAGGATCTTGGTCTCAGGTCTTAATCTCAGGTCTTTGTCTTTTCGGAAGAGGGACAGATTATGACCGGAGATTAAGACCCGAGATTAAGACTTGAGATTGCAAGACGACGGGAGATCGGTTGACGATTACGGCGACGAGTACGGTCTACGAGGAGCGATTTCTGAATCGTCCATCATGCTGTCTTCGTGTGGTGGCTGGTGAAGAAGTCGGCTGGCGGTCGTGCGAAGAAGTCTTGGAGGGGGATGCCATCGCTGCCCACTACCAGAGCATGCGCATGGGGGTAGCGGGCGCGAAAGGCGGCCAGGCCGCTCAATCGCCCGGTCCGGCCGCTTTTCACCTCAACCGCCCAGACCTCTTGGCCTTGCGTGACGACATAATCCACTTCCTTTTGGCCATCGCGCCAATACGTCACGCTCCAGGTCGGCTCTGGCAGGTAGTTGAGGAGATGCGCGCCCACGGCATTTTCGACTACCCGACCCCACCACGCTCCATCACCGCGCGCCTCGGCAAACGAGAGACGTGACAACGCATGGATCAGGGCGGAATTCCGAAGCACCAGTTTCGGGCTGCTGCCGCAGTGGGTGCCGCGACCGGCGGAATAGAGTTCCAGTCCGCTGACGAGAAAGGCGGTCCCCAGCAGCTTCAGATAGTGGGCGATGGTTGTGGTGTTGCCGGCATCCTGGAGCTGGCCGAGCATTTTGTTGTACGACACGAACTGTGCCGGATATGCGGCGGCGAAGGCGAAGAGATGGCGCAGCAGCGACGGCTTGTGAACCGTCTGCAGTTGCAGGACGTCCCGCGCGATGGCAGGCTCCACGAGACTGTCCGCCACATAGCGCTTCCACAGGGTCTCGTCGTCGGCGAACGGGGCTGCCCCTGGATATCCGCCAAAATACAGCCACCGGTCTAGTTCCCATCCGAACGCCTGGCGGCATTCCGTCCAGTTCCAGTGGGGACAGCGGTGCAGGAAGAAACGGCCGGCCAGACTCTCTGCAAGGCCTCGCTGCAGCAGTAGCGCGGAAGACCCCAGGAGGATGACATGCAGAGGGCCTCCGGCGCGGATGGATTCGTCCCACAACCGTTTCACGACTTCGCTCCACCCGCGCACCTTCTGAATTTCGTCAAGGACGAGAATGGCCGGCGCCTCGGTCGTGGCAGGCAGCGCGGCGGCCATGCTCCAGTGCGTCTCGATCCACTCCGGCCCCGGCGGCAGCGCCGTGTCGGCAGCCGCGATATGACTGGGCCATCCCATGCGTTGCAGCAACTGCGAGACCGCAGTTGTCTTTCCCACCTGGCGTGGCCCGACGATGACTTGAATCAATTGACGTGGGTGGCGAATGGCCGATTCGAGGTCGTTGACAATGCCTCGTTGAAACAGCTTTCTGGCTTTCTGTTGCATGCCGGAGAGTATCACATTTTCAGATCGGGCTTGTCAAGAATACTCAGTGAGTGAGTAAAAATACTCAATAGACGAGTAAAGTCGTCAACCGAAGTGGCAGACAAGAGACAGGAGCAGGCCAAGATGCTGCGGCCCTACAGGCTGATGAGAGTGAAATCGGTCGACGATTACGGCGACGATTACGGTTGACGGGGAGAGCAGAATAATCGTCCACCGCTCTCGTCGCCCGTTATCGTCCACCAAAAGTGGCCGACAAGAGAGGTGCAGTAAGTTGCCCGGTCGAATGCACCTTGGATACACCTCCCGTCGATTTCCTCTACGGCTTTCTGTTCGCCGCGTAGTTGCTCCCGCCAGTTCCATGGTTGCGCAGATAGTCCCGCGGCGATAGGCCTTCGAGCCGTTTGAAGGTCCGCGAAAGATGAAAGGCATTCGCGAATCCCGTGGCGTCGGCGATTTCCTTGAGGGCATAGCCGGTGACGAGCATGGTCTTGGCCTGGTCCAGGCGCAGTCGCAGCAGATGACGTCGCGGCGTTTCCCCGGTCTTCTCCCGATAGCGGTGGGAGAGGAGCGAGACCGAAACGTTCAGATGGCGCGCCAGGTCCGCAAGCTTGAGAGGGCCGGCGATGCATTGCGGGAGATACGCGTTCACCCGCTGAACCAGACCGGTCGGGGGCGCGGCGGCAGAGGGCGCTCCAATCCGGCGGGTGGCTTCCTCGTCGCCTGCCACCGGCTCGCTCTCCTGCAGCCGGGAAAGCAACAGGCAGAACGCCGACTGCGCCCGCCAGAAGCCGCGCTGCCCGCGCTCATGATAGATCGTCACGATCTCTTTCAATAAGCCGCCCGCCAGCCGCTCCGGATCCAG
>CAZOJL010000215.1:0-4196 GCA_964580075.1 uncultured Akkermansia sp.
ACGACAGGCGCCAGGAGAAGCAAAAAAAGAGAGAAATTAGATGCGTTTGCCCTGGGGAGCATTTCAGGGAGCAATTCAGGTGAATTTCATGCGTGAATACCGCTGCCCGGTATGCTACACTAGGGTCCCACATGAGAGTGAAGCTCTTGCAAACCCCCTTGTCAGTCAAAGTGGCACGGGCATCTTGCCCGTGATTCATGGGTGGGACGCCCATGCCACGAGGAGTTTTGCAAGAGCTTCGAGTGTCGAGGAAATAGTCGAGGAGAGTGTCGCATGAGTCTGACCCGCCCCATTCTTGCTCTCGCCGCTTTCGCCGCGTGCGCGGTGGCCGGGCGCGCCGCGGCCGAGGAGCGGTTCCCCAAGCCCGATTGGGCCGACCGGCCCAGCCCGCTGGCGTCGCTCCACGCCGTGCCCGGTGGCACGATCACCCTCTCGGGCATCCAGCCCAAGAGCTTCAACGGCTATCTCGACAATTTCCGTTCCACGCAGGAGGTCTTCGAGATGATGTACGAGACCCTTCTGGGAATCGATCCGCTCACCGTCGACTTCGTTCCGGGCCTGGCGCGCCGTTGGACGGTTTCCGACGACAAGCAGACCTTTACCTTCCATCTCGACCCCGACGCCCGCTGGTCCGACGGCCAACCCGTCACCGCCGCCGACGTCCGCTGGACCTACGACGCCCTCATGGATCCCGCGAACGACACCGGGTCTCACAAGGTGGCGCTGGGCGTTTTTGCGCCGCCCGAGGTGATCGACGAGCGGACGATCCGCTTTACCGCCCGCGAGGCGCACTGGCGGAATCTCCTCGCGTCGGGCAGCTTCGCCATCCTCCCCCGCCATGCGTTCGAGGGCAAGGACTTCAACACGATCAACTTCGAATTTCCAGTGGTTTCAGGCCCCTACCATTTCGCCGCGATGCGCGAAAACACCGACCTGCGCATGGAGCGCCGCGCCGACTGGTGGGCGCGTGACCGGCCGTCAAGCGCCGGCCTCTACAATTTTCAAACCATCATCTACCGGTTCTTTACCGACCAGGACAACGCCTTCGAGGCCATGAAGAAGGGCGACATTGACGTCTATGCCGTCTACACCGCCCGCATCTGGGCCCAGGAGACCCGCGGTCCCCGCTTCGACAACAACTGGATCGTCCGCCGCCGCATCCGCAACCACAGCCCGGTCGGATTCCAGGGGTTTGCCATGAACCTGCGGCGCCCGCCTTACGACGACCTTCGCGTCCGTCAGGCCCTCGCCTGCCTTCTCGACCGCGAAACCCTGAACAGCACCCTCATGTTCAATGCTTATTTCCTCCACAAATCGTACTATGAGGACCTCTACGACGCCGCGACGCCCTGCACCCATCTGCCCATTGCCTACAATCCGGATCGCGCCGCCGCCCTGCTCAAGGCCGCCGGATGGGCGCCCAACCCCAAAACCGGGGCGCTGGAGAAAGACGGCCAGCCGCTCATCGTCCGTTTCCTGACCCGCGACAGCACCTCCGACCGGTTTTTGGCCATCTACGCCGAAGCCCTCAAAAAGGCGGGCATCGCCCTCGCGATTGACCGCAAAGACTTTGCCTCGTGGATGCGCGACATGGACGCCTTTAACTTTGACATGACGTGGTGCAGCTACGGCGGCGGTCTTTTCCGCGATCCCGAGTACATGTGGCACTCGCACGAGGCCGACCGTCCCGCCGGTAACAACGTCACCGGTTTCAAGGACCCCCGCATCGACGCCTTGATCGAGCGCCAGAAGACCGAGTTTGATCCCGCGCGCCGCAACGCCATCCTCCGCGAGATCGACACCGTTCTCGCCGCCAGCGTCCCCTTTGTCCTGCTCTGGAACAGCGATGCCACACGCCTCCTGTACTGGGACAAATTTGGAGTCCCCGACACCGTCCTCTCCAAATACGGCGGCGAGGGTTCCGTCATCACGTACTGGTGGTTCGATCCCGACTCCGCCGCCGATCTCAAAGAGAACATGGCGGCTAACCAACCCCTTCCGAGCCGCTCCCCGGAGGTCGATTTCGACACGGTCTTTGGCGCGCGGAAGGAGGGAAAAACCCCCGTGCGAGACCTCGTGCGATAGGCGCCAAAATCCGCCTCACGCCCATCCGCTCCGGAGCAGGCCGCACGCATGACGACAACAACACGCGCTTACCCATGAATTCAACGAACGCCTATTCATCCCTGCAATCCACCCTCCGCGCGTTCGGACGCGTGGCCGTCGCCTTCTCGGGTGGCGTGGACAGCACGTTCCTGCTCAAAGCTGCCGCCGACACGCTGGGCCCGGCCAACGTGCTGGCCGTGATCGGCGACTCGCCCAGCCTGCCGCGCCGGGAAAAGGCCGAGGCGGAACGCCTGGCGGCCTCCTTCGGCGTGGAGACGGTCGTCGTCCAAACCGGCGAGATGAACAATCCGCATTACGCCGCCAATCCCGAAAACCGCTGCTATTATTGCAAGCAGGTGTTGATGGCCGAAGTGCGCAAACAGGCCGACGCGCGCGGCATCACGGCCGTGCTCGATGGTCAGAACGTCGACGACCTGGGTGACTGGCGGCCTGGCAGCCAGGCATCACGCGAATGCGGCGTCTACAGTCCGATTCAGGAGGCAGGCCTCACCAAGGCCGACATCCGCCTCCTCTCCGAGCGCCTCGGACTCTCCACCGCGCGCAAACCGGCCATGGCCTGCCTCGCCTCGCGCCTTCCCTATGGCACGCCCGTGACCGCTGAGGCGTTGCGCCAGATCGAAACCGCCGAGCAAAGCCTCCAGGACGCCGGATTCGCCACGGTGCGCGTGCGCCACCACGGCACGGTCGCGCGCGTCGAGGTCAATCCCGACGATTTTCCGCGTCTCCTCGATCCCGCCCTCCGCGCCCGCATCGTCGCCGCTGTCAAGTCCGCCGGCTTCACCTATGCCGCGCTCGACCTCGACGGCTACCGCTCCGGAAGCCTGAATGCGGAACGCCTCAAGGTGCCCCGGCCATGACCTTTCAAGCCGCTCTCGATGCGATCCTCTCCGGCGCGCCGCCCGACGCGGCCGCGCTCGCGGTTCTGCTCGCGTGTGACGACACCGATGCGACAGGCCTCATGGATGCGGCCGATCGGGTACGCGCCGCCACCGTCGGCAACGAGGTCCACCTCCGCGGCCTGCTCGAGTTCTCCAACATCTGCCGCCGCAACTGCGACTACTGCGGCCTCCGACGCGGCAATGCCAAGGTCGAACGCTACCGCCTGACCCCCGACGAAATCATCGCCACCGCCTGCGAGGCCGAGCGGCTCGGATTCCCCTCGGTCGTCATGCAGTCGGGCGAGGATGCCTGGTACACCGGCCCGCGGCTGGCCGAAATCATACGCGCCATCAAGGACAAGACATCGCTCGCCCTCACGCTCAGCGTCGGCGAGCGAGACCCGGCCGACTATCGCCTCTGGCGCGAGGCGGGTGCCGATCGTTACCTGTTGCGGATCGAAACCACCGACCCCGCCCTGTTCCGGGCGCTGCACCCCGATGATGATCTGGAAACCCGCAAAGCCTGCCTGTTCACCCTGAAAAGTCTCGACTACCAGCTCGGTTCGGGGGTGATGGTCGGCCTCCCGGGGCAGACCCCCGACACGCTGGCGCGCGACATCCTCTGGCTACGCGACCTGGGCGCGGAGATGCTCGGAGTCGGCCCCTTCATCCCCCATTCCGAGACGCCCCTGGCCGATGCGGCGGGCGGTACCTTGAACCAGGCCCTCCGCCTGGTCGCCGTTCTCCGGCTGGTCTTTCCCTGGGCGCATATTCCCGCCACCACAGCCATGGCCTCGCTCGATCCCCTCGGCCGTGAAAAGGCACTCCAGGCCGGGGCCAACGTGGTAATGCCCGCGGTCACCCCGACCGATCGCCGCCCGCTCTACGCCCTCTACCCCGGCAAGATATGCCTCGACGACGACGCCCGCAAATGTCGCGGTTGCATCGATGCCCGCATCCGTTCCATCGGCCGCACCGTCGCCACCGGCCCCGGCCATGTCCTCCAGGGAAAGGCGCGAAGCGTAAGGTAGGGCGTCGGCGTCCCGCCGCGCCGCTGATGATGGAGATGAACGAAAAGCTGAAAACGGAAAGCTGAAAGCTGAAATTGAACCCCGTTCCTTCTCATTTTCCCAGCATTCAGCTTTCAGCTTTCAGCTTTCAGCTTTCAGCTTTCAGCTTTCAGCTTTCAGC
>CAZOJL010000216.1:0-4188 GCA_964580075.1 uncultured Akkermansia sp.
GGCCGCCGCCTGGTTGACGCTCAAGCCGAAGATCAGGCCGGTCTCGGCCGCGTCGAGCCGCAGCAGCCGCACGGCGGTCCGGGCCGCGAGCCACTTGGCCAGCGCCACGGTCCCGCACATGAATCCCGCCACGCGCCAGGCGCCCCAGCCCTCCAGGAAGATGCGCGGATCCACCAGCATGCCCACCGAGAGCAGGAAGAACGGGATGAAGAGCGCATGTCCGGTGAAGTTCAGACGGCTGCGCAACACGCCTTGTTCGGGCACCAGCGGTCCGAGGGCCAGGCCGGCCAGGAACGCGCCGATGATCGGCTCGATCCCCGCCAGCCGGGCCCCGAGCGAACAGGTGAACACCGCGGCCAGCACGAAGATGAATTCGGCGGCGCCGTCGGCCTCGATGTTGCGGAAGAACCAGTAGCCGAGTCGCGGGATCCCCGCCAGCACCAGGGTGACGAAGATGGCCAGCAGCGCCCCCTGGCGCACCATGAAGAGCGTGGTGAGCTGGCTGCGGGTCATCTCGGCGATCACGGCCAGCACCAGCAGGGCGGCCGTGTCGGTCAGGATCGTGCCGCCCACCGTGGCGACCACGGCCCGTTGCCGCGCCAGTCCGAGGCGGCTGGCGATCGGGTACGACAGCAGCGTGTGCGAGGCGAACATGCTGGCCAGCAGCACCGCCTGGGGCCAGGTAAACCCCGGCATCAGCAGCCTGGACAGGAACGTTCCCATCGCCATGGGAATCAGGAATGTCGCGGCGCCGAACACCAGGCTGTCGGCGCGGTGGTTCCTGAACTCGTTGAGGTTGATCTCAAGGCCGGCCAGGAACATCAGGTAGATCAGCCCGACCGTGGCCAGCAGCGCAAAGGTCTCGTTGGCCTCGAAGAAGCCGACGCCGTGGGGTCCGAGCAGCAGCCCGGCGGCAATCAGGCCAACCATGCCCGGAACGCGCAGTCGCTCGAAGAGCAGCGGCGCCACCAGGATGATGGTCATGACGGCGGCGAACAGCAACACCGGATCGTCCCGCCGCAACATGTCGTCAATGGCCGCCAGAAACATGGCACACCCTCCCTGTGAGACCGCCGGCGCCCGACAGGAGCGCCGTGCCGACCCAACCGACACGAAATCGCCTTTCGGCCGGCACCGGCCCGCACGGGCCGAAAGCATGCCAAGACCGGCCTGGCGCGACGACATCATGGCGTGGATCCTGCCTCATGGCTTGGATCGTGCCAAACGCGCGGATAAATGTCAAGCGCATGAGAAACCGGCAATTGGAATTGCTGGCGCCTCTGCTTGGACTTGCCTAAACTATTTGTTTGTTACGCGCCTTCTGAACGCCTATGCTGGAACTGTGTCTGGCGGCTGCGATTCAGACAGTGGGGAGGCGGGCGGGGATCGCGGGCGACCGTTAGCGGCGAGGGATCGCGCGTTCCGTGCGCGGCAGGAAAGCAAGAAAGCAGGAACAACGGCGTCTGATTCTTTTCAGGTGTCAGGGTTCGGGTGTCAGGGTTCAGGGTTAGGTGTCAGGTTTCGGGTGTCAGGTGTCAGTGTCTGATGCCTTCGCCCTGGCGGCAGCGTCTGGAGTGCGCGCGGCAAGCGGTATTCCGCGCGACGCCGCTTTTTTACGTCTGCAAAATCTCTTTCGTCGGTTCTGCAAAACCATTATTGGGCAGAATCATTGGGGCCGCCGTCAGGCACATCCCATCATCTTAATGATTCTGTCGTCAATCATTCTGCCGATTAATACGATAGAAGAAATCGTTTTTGTGTGTTTTTGTGCTTTTTGTGGCTAAACTGAATTTTTTTTGGAAGAAGGCGGAAGCAGAAGATACGCCCGTTTTGTCTCTGGCCGTGTCTGGATATGTCTGCCCGTGTTATTCGACCCCGATACCGATACCGACCCCGACTCCGATTCACACACTCACACTCTCTCTTAACCGACACACTTACTCGGATACCCTTAATCGCCCGACTTAACCGGCCTTCGGTGTGTGTACGTGCGCGTGGGCCAATGAGAAATCCCACGGGAAAGCCGGAAGCGCCGAACGTTGAATCGCACCCGATTACCGGTCATTCCGGTGTTGATAATGCCAATATGCCTGCTATTTTACCACTATGAGTTACATGAACCGACATATTGAGGAGCGACTGCTTCGCTATTCGCGGATCTATAAGGTCGTTTTGATCGCCGGATGCTGCGGAAGGTGCTTGTTAGTCAGCATGGACCGTTTCGATTACGGCTGTTCAACGATGCGGATCTTGAAGAAGTTCCCAGTCGGTGTCACAACCGTGGCGTTCGCTTCACCATTGCCGTCAAATCCGGTCACATCATTAGTCGTGACTCCGGGTGTCCATGCATCGGCAAGATAAACCTTAATTCCTGATATACGCGATTTCGGTCGGGCTCATGCCCGCGAACTGCGCGGGGAGCTCCCCGGCCGTCTTGGCTTGATTCAACAGCACTTTCAACACGTTGGTGGTGTTATCGTTGGACTCGACAGGTTCGGGAGACCTGACCGTTCTGCCCAGCAATTCTAATTATGGCGGCGATGGGGAATGTTTTACCTGGGAGCGCGGGCGTCTCGCCCGCTGTATCAATGGGTTACGCACCCCAAGCGGGCGGGACGCCCGCGCTCCCATGTGCCATCACCGCCATAATTAGAATTGCTGCCGTTCTGCCGTCCGCGTCCAGCTCGAACATTCCGGCGGTGCCTGCATCCAGCCGGTTCGTGCGCCACGCGTCGGTAGACGCAGCATACTGTTTCGACCAGCCATCTGCAGAGTACTCATGAAGCTCATTCTCGATTTTCCGTTCGATTCGTGTCGACATCCGCCGGACGGAATCGCTCCACGGGCTTACCCGTGATGAAACTCTCGCGCAATTCCTTGGTGATCGTCACCCGAGACATCCCGCACGCCCGTTGCGTTGCGAGGGAAAACCGAAAACCAGTTGATAGGGCCAAAGACCGTCGCTTTTTACCGACACACTGCCGCCGAGGCGTTTGGCGCGCTCGGTCATGACCATGAGTCCGATTCCGGGCTTGCCGTCCGTCGGGGTTATCGGACCGTTGTTGCAGACACGCCCGCAGATGTTTGCGCCGTCACAAACCGCTTCGACGCGAACCTTCGAGGCGTTGGCATGCTTCGCCACATTCGTCAATCCTTCTTGCACGATGCGAAACGCCAACAGCGCGACCTCGTCGGAACAGCAGTCGTCGCCACCCTGAATTTCTCGTTCCACTTCCACATGCGACACGCGGCAGAAATTGTCGATCAGTCCCTCCAAAGCCGCCTGTAAGCCGAGTTGGAAGAGGGTGTGCGGATAGATCATCGAAGCCATGTTGCGGGCCTCGTCAAGCATCTCTTTGATATGACCGATCAGCCGTCGTCCGTCGTCCTCGCCCATTAACCTCTTTTGCAGTAGATATTCGATATCCAGTTTCTGCATGACCAGTCCGTGCCCGAGCCCGTCGTGCAACCACGAACTGATGCGTCCCAGATTCTCATCCTGATACTGCCCGAGCAACCGCAACACCAAATCGGAGAGCTGCGTCTGACGCCGTTCCCGCTCCAGGTGCAGCCGCGTCCAGCGCATCGCCAGCACTGTAACCACCAGGATCAGGAAGCACCCGGCTGAAAGGGCCAGAAACGGAAGCAAGGAACCGGAGACCAATGCGTGCAGCCTCGCGGCGGCTGTCTCACCGAGCTCTTCGGCTGCGCCTTTGACAACCACTTGGGTTCGCCAAAAAATAGCCCCGCCCACGACGGTCAGAATGAACGCCAACCCGATGGAGATCCAGGTCTCAACAGGTGTTCCCTTGCGCTTCTCCAGAGCCTTGATCGCCGTCGCCAGTTCGTGCTGCATACCCGTTTGTCCCACATGCGGGCATTCCGCCAAAGCAAGCTCGCAACGACGCTCAATTGATCGGACCGACCTTCGGCTTCGCCAGCTTGATGTCAACAGTTGATTCGTAATACGGGTTGAGAATAATCAGCCACGTGATGAAGGCGGCCGAGGTATTCTGGCCGAAGTTGTGGTATTGCGCTATTTCGTGGAAGCCATTCGGGCACAGCTTGTCAAGCCTGACCGGCCCTATCCAATTGAAGAAACAGGGAATCACCTGACTGCCGACGAAAAAGAACCGTAACCGTTCACGGCGTCTTTCTTCTCACGGATCCGCCCGCCGCATGCGGGAC
>CAZOJL010000217.1:0-4151 GCA_964580075.1 uncultured Akkermansia sp.
CGGTCAAGGAGAAGCGCGACATGTTGGTCCTCAAGGCCCACCGGGACGCGGATCAAGTCCGCGAGGAACAGGCCCCGTACGGCGAGTGGGAGCCAGGCGATGGCACGCGCCCTGTTCAGCTCGATTCGCCGCTGTAGTCATATGTGGACTTTCGATTTCCGGCAGCCGTCTTTTTCGGGGCAGCTCGATGCCCAGCGTGCGGATCTTGCGGAAAAGCGTGGTCTTGTGTACGCCGAGTGCCCTGGCCGCCGCGAGCCGGTTCCCACCGGTACGCGCCAGCGCGGCGCGGATGGCCTGCGCGTCGAGCGCCTCGCGGGCCTTGCGCAGACCGGTCCCGTCCGTGACGGCGTGCGACGCGCCTGTCCCCGTCAGGCTATCGGGCAGATGCGACAAATCGATGCGCCTCGTGCCGCACAGGATGAAGGCCCGTTCGATAACGTTTTCAAGTTCCCGCACGTTGCCCGGCCAGTCGTGCGCCATCAGCAACGAAAGCGCCTCTGGGGTGATGCCGCCCACGTGCTTGTTCTGCAGCCGGTTGAAGCGGGTGATGAACTGTTCCGCCAGCAGCGGGATGTCCTCCTGGCGGCGGCGCAGCGGCGGCATCTCGACGCGCACCACGTTGACACGGTAATAAAGATCCTCACGGAACGCGCCCGCGCGGCAGCGTTCCAACAAATCGTGGTTGCTCGCCACAATCACCCGCACGTCGGCCTTCTCGGAACGCGTGGAGCCCAGCGGTTCATAGACGCGCTCCTGCAGCACGCGCAGCAGCCGCACCTGCAACGCCAGGCTCACCTCGCCGATCTCGTCAAGAAACAGCGTGCCGCCCTTGGCCAGCGCGAAGCGCCCCGGCTTGTCCTTGACCGCACCGGTGAAAGCCCCCGCCTTGTAGCCAAACAGTTCGGAATCCAGCAACGTGTCCGGCAACGCCCCGCAATTGACCGCCACGAACGGACCTTGGGCACGCGGACTGAGCCCGTGCAGCGTCCGCGCCATCAGCTCCTTGCCGGTTCCGGTCTCGCCCTGGATCAGCACCGTGCTGGGACTCGCCGCAATCGCGGGCAGCACTTCGAAAAGCTGCTGCATGACCGGGTTGTGGCTCACCAGTTCGCCCACACGCACACGCCCCTCCAGCTCCCGGCGCAGCGCGTCAATCTCCGAGAGGTCGCGGAAGACTTCCGCTCCACCGGTCAGCTTTCCGTCCGCATCCTGAAGCACCGCCGTAGAGATGCTGATGGGGATGCGCGCTCCGTCGGTGTTGATGATGTAGCCGGATTTGCCGATGATCGGACGCCCCGTCTTCAGCGTCTTTTGCAGGGCACACTCCGCGCCGCACATGCTGGAACGAAAGACTTCCGCACAACGCCTGCCGATGGCCTCCCGCCGCGGGACGCCGGTGATCTTCTCCGCCGCTCGGTTGAACGAGGTCACACGCCACTCCCCGTCCACCGTAAACACGCCATCGGAGATACTCTCCAGAATGGCGTTGGTGGCCGTAGGCTTTGACGCTTCGGAAATCTGTTTGGCCTTATTCATGTAACGATTGACCGAGAGTTTACATCAATCCGCCCGCGCCGTCACCAGAAAGACCGGGTAGCAAGTTGAAAGGAAGGCTTGACGGCCTCCGCCGAACAGGGGTACGCTACGGCTGGGTGTGGTGGCGTGAATGCGTGTGCGGCACTGCTTCTGCAAAAGGGAATCTATGAATTCGGACAACGTGGCGACAATCGGAAACGGTTACCCTCATGTGCGCTTGCGCCGGTTGCGGCGCACCCCGGCGTTGCGCCGCCTGTTCGACATGCCGGCGCCGGGTCCCGAGAAGTTCATGTGGCCCGTGTTCGTCAAGGAGGGCACCGGGATCCGGGAGCCGATTGACGCCATGCCCGGCCAGAGCCGGATGAGCGCCGATGTGTTGCTGCAGGAGCTGGACCGTGTCGTCACCACGGGCATCGGAAGCCTCCTCGTCTTCGGCCTGGTCGATGGCGCGCGCAAGGATGCCGCCGGCACGGCGGCGTACGACGATCGCGGCGCGGTGCCACAGGCGATCCGGCTGATCCGCAAGGCGTTTCCCGACCTGGTGATCGCCTCGGACGTGTGCGTGTGCGCCTACACCTCCCACGGGCATTGCGGACCCGTGACACCCGCCGGAGACGTCGATAATGACGCCGCCAACGCCGTGCTGGCGAAGATGGCGGTGGCGCATGCGGCAGCCGGGGCCGATATCGTCGCTCCCAGCGCCATGATGGACGGTCAGGTGGCCGCCATCCGTCAGGCCCTTGACGCACAGGGCTTTCAACAGACGCTGCTGATGAGCTATTCCACCAAGTTCGCGTCCAGCCTCTACGGCCCCTTCCGGGAAGCGGAGGCCTCGGCGCCCCAGAAGGGCGACCGGCGCAGCTACCAGGCGTCGTTCGCCGACGCGCGCCAAGCCATGCGCGAATCCCAATTCGACGAAGCGGAAGGCGCAGACCTCCTGATGCTGAAACCCTCCCTGTTCTACCTCGATATTCTGGCCCGGCTGCGCGACCAGACCGATCTGCCGATCGCCGCCTACAACGTGAGCGGCGAGTATTCCATGCTGATCGCGGCCGCCGAACGCGGCTGGGGAGACCTGGGCTCCATGGTGCGCGAATCCACCACGGCGTTGTGCCGCGCCGGTGCGGATCTCCTGATCTCCTACTGGGCAAACCGTTATGACGAAATCTTCAGGAAGGGATAACGATCGATGACATCTGCGGATTTGTTCAGCCGGGCGACGCGCGTCATTCCGGGGGGCGTCAACAGCCCGGTCCGGGCTTTCAACGCCGTGGGGGGTGCCCCCCTCTACGTCGTCAGCGGCCACGGCTCGCGCATCCGGACCGTCGAGGGCGTCGAACTCATCGACTTCTGCGGTTCATGGGGGCCGCTGCTCTTCGGTCATGCCCGCCAGGAGATCGTCACGGCCATCCAGCAGGCGGCGGCCGAAGGGACGAGTTTCGGCATCAACACACCGCGCGAAGTGGAATTTGCCGAACGCCTGTGCGAACAGATTCCCGCCCTCGAGATGGTGAGACTGGTCAGCTCGGGTACCGAAGCCGTGATGACGGCGCTGCGGCTGGCCCGGGGCTTCACGGGGCGGCCGAAAATCCTCAAATTCGACGGCTGCTACCACGGCCACACAGACGCCATGCTGGTCGCAGCCGGCAGCGGCCTGCTGACCGGCGGGATCAGTTCTTCCGCCGGGGTGCTGCCCACGACCGCGGCGGAAGTCTTTGTGGCGCCTTACAACGACAGCGACGCCGTCAACCGCATCGTCCGTGAACAGGGCCGCGATCTGGCCGCCATCATCGTCGAGCCGATCGCCGGCAATATGGGGCTGGTCCCGCCCGCCCCGGGCTTCCTGGCCGGACTGCGTGAAGCCACGAACCGATGCGGCGCCCTCCTGATCTTCGACGAGGTCATTTCCGGCTTTCGCCTGGGGCCCACCACGTATGGCACGCTGTGCGGTATCACACCCGATCTGACCACGCTGGGCAAAATCATCGGAGCCGGCATGCCCCTTGGCGCCGTGGGCGGGCGCGCCGACATCATGCGCACACTCGCGCCTCTCGGTCCGGTCTATCAGGCAGGCACGCTGAGCGGCAATCCCGTCGCGGTGGCGGCAGGGCTGGCGATGCTGGACCTGATCCGGCTTGAAACTCCGTATGCAAGGCTGGCGGCCCAGGGAAGCCGTCTGACGACCGGCCTCACGGCCGCCGCGCGTGAGGCGGGCGTCACACTTCACTGTGCCGGTCTGGGCGGCATGTTTACGCCTTTCTTCATGGCCGACGCGCCGACAAACCTGGCGACGGTCAAACGCGCTGACGTCACCGCCTACGCGGCTTTCTTCAGAGGCATGCGGGATCGTGGTTTCTACCTCCCCCCCTCGCAATTCGAGGTGGGGTTTGTTTCCGCCGCGCACACCGATGACGATATCGCGCGTTTCATCGACGCCGCCCGTGACACGCTTTTTGATTTGTAAACCGTTTTACACGTGCGTCACTAGAGGGTTGCTAACAGCCCAACAACAGGGAGACCATCCATGAGTAACAAACAGATGATACTGGTCGTTGACGATGACCCCGATTGCCTCGATTTTGCGCGGATGGTGTTATCCCCGCATTACGAGATTC
>CAZOJL010000218.1:0-4136 GCA_964580075.1 uncultured Akkermansia sp.
TGAACCGCTGTTCGAGGTTTTGCAGACCTCTGCCTAACCGCTCGGCCATCGCACCCGAAATCATTTCTTCATGGCCGAGCGATGACGGGCGGCGATACGCTTGTTATAAGCATCGCGCCGGGCACGCTTCAGGCGTTTTCTGAGTTGCTGTCCCATAAGTGGGGATGAACGATACCATGGAGGGACGCCCATGTCAACGGGGTTTTTCCAGCAATTCTCATTTTGGAGATGGGGCCATCGGCGTCGGAGTCGGTATCGGTATCGGTATCGGTAAAATCAACGGAAATTCGACCCCGATTCCGATACCGACCCCGACCCCGATGACCCAATAGCCTCATAATGAGATTGGTATTGGTCCTGGTATTCGTCTTTTCGCTTTCGACACAAGGGTGTGGTTTGCGATATACTTCTGCCGTGTGCGGGGTGCGTGCGTCTTTTTGAGAGAGGCGCCTGTAACTTCTTGTTCCCCGCGCAGACCGGGGATAATCGGAAACCACCATGAAAACCTCCGTCATTGCCTGGCTGATCCCCGGCATGGCCGCGCTGCTGGGCACGGCCGCTCTGGCGGTTTGGCTCACGCACGATCCGGCAGCGGATCTGGTCGTGCACGGTCCCGGCATGGATGGCGAGCCGGAGGGCTCGCAGCCGGCGACGCGGGCAACGGAGGTGACCATCGGCGAGACGTTCCGGGCCGGGGACGGCGTGGCGTCCGAGCGGACCGGTTCGTGGCCGCGGTTTCGCGGGGCCAACGCCGACAATCGATACCCGGAACCGATCACGCTGGCTGATCGGTGGGACGCGGACGAACCCCGGATCTTATGGGAAGTGGAACTGGGTGAAGGACACGCCGGCGCGGCGATCCATCGGGGTCGGGTCTATGTGTTGGACTACGACGAAGCGACCGGGGGCGACGTGCTGCGCTGCCTGTCGCTGGCCGATGGACGCGAGATCTGGCAACGGGGGTATCGGGTGGATGTGCCGCGCAACCACGGCATGTCGCGCACGGTGCCGGCCGTGACCGATCGCTATGTCGTGACGCTCGGGCCGCGATGCCATGTCATGTGCGTTGGCGCCGCAACCGGTGATCTGCTGTGGGGCATCGATCTGGTCGCGGCGTATGGCGCGCAAGAGCCCATGTGGTATGCCGGCCAATGTCCGCTGATCGTCGACGACGTCGCCATCCTGGCCCCCGCGGGCGATGCGGTGCTCATGATGGGCGTGGCGTGCGCGACAGGTGAGGTCTTGTGGTGGACCCCCAACCCGAAGGGACTGAAGATGTCGCATGCCTCGATCATGCCGGCGGTGATCGGCGGGGAGCGGATGTATGTGTATGCGGCCCTCGGCGGGATGGTCGGGGTGAGCGCCGAGGCGGGTCAGGAAGGCGAGTTGCGTTGGTTCACCGCCGACTGGGACCGGTCGGTGGTCGCGCCGTCTCCCGTGATCCTCGCGGACGGCCGCATTTTCGTCACCGCCGGATATGGCGGGGGCGGCATGCTGTTGCAGGTGTCGCGCGAGGGCGACACGTTCCGCGTCACCCCGCTGCAGACGTTCAAGGCCAATCAGGGGTTTGCCTCGGAGCAGCAGACGCCGGTGATGGTTGACGGGCTTCTATTTGGCGTGCTGCCTAATGATGCAGGGCCGCTCCGCAACCAATTGGTATGCGTCAACCCCGATGACCTGCGCAGCTTTGTCTGGACCAGCGGCCGCGACCGCCGCTTTGGACTCGGCCCTTATCTGGTGGCCGACGGCAAGCTCTATGTGCTCAGCGACGATGGCGTCCTGACCCTGTTGCGGGCGACGCCCGAGGGGTACCACGAACTGGGGCGGAAACGCCTGCTGGCGGGACGCGACGCCTGGGGGCCGATGGCGCTGGCGGACGGACGGCTGGTGCTGCGCGATGACACCCGCATGCTGTGTGTCGATGTACAGGGAGGTGCGCGATGAACAAACGAATGGCGTATGGCGTCGGCTCTGGCGTGCTGGCACTGGCGGCCATTTTGGCCTGGCGCGGGTGCGCGCCGGTTTTCCGGAACGCCGCCGCCGCGCGCGGCGGACAATCCGCGAAAACCGTGAAGATGTCGGCGTACGAGGCGCAGATTAAAGCCCTTGCCGTGATTGATGAATCCGTGATCCTCTACCGGGAGCTGGCGCCCCTGGTCCCGCGCGGGGTCACGGTGTTGAGCGCGCTCGCGGTGGGGCCTGACGACCGGCTCTACATCGGCAGCGGCAGACTTCTGGTGGTCCTCTCGCCGCAGGGAGACGAAATCCGGCGGACGGTCCTGAACAGCGACGTGACGTGTCTGGCGGCAGACGCGCAGGGGACGCTGTATGTCGGACTCGGGTCCACCGTTCAGGTCCTCGACACGGAGGGTCGCCAGACCGTCGCGTTCACCGGCATCGGCGCCGATGCGATCATCACGTCCATCGCGGCGACTGAAGACGCGGTGTTCGTGGCGGACGCCCGGAGTCAGACAGTGCTGCGTTTTACCCCCGACGGCGTCCTGCGGCAGACGATCACCGGCAAAACGGGGCACCCCGACGCCTTGGGGTTCATCGTGCCGAGCCCGTATTTCGACATCATGCTCGGCCAGGGCGACACCCTCTGGATCGTCAATCCGGGACGGCATCGGCTGGAAGAGTACACGTTTCAGGGGGAGCGCATCGACTGGTGGCCGGAGCTCGCGGGCATGGCAGTAGAGAGCTTCTGCGGGTGCTGCAATCCGGCCCATGTCGCCCGGCTCGCCAACGGATCAATCGTGACCAGCGAAAAAGGACTCTCACGCGTGAAGGTCTATTCCAAGCGGGGCGAGTTCCGCGGCGTGGTGGCCGCGCCGAATCAGTTTGACGGAAGTGAATTGAGCCACGATCTGGCAGTTGATTCGAAAGACCGGATTCTGATGGTCGACGCCGACCGTTTGCAGATCCGGGTGTTTGAGTTAAAATAGGGGAGACGCCCGATGCCGACACGCGATGATGCCAACGAACGCCGCGACTTTCTCCGGTTGTGCGGCCGGTCTGTGCTGCTGGGCGCCGTCGCGTTCGGCGCCGCACGGCTGTTCGTCCGCCGGCAGGTTTCGCTGAGCGGGCAAACCTGCGTGAATGACGGCATTTGCCCGACCTGCCGCAAACACGCCGACTGCGGCCTGCCCCAGGCCTTGTCCCGGCGCCAGGCACAGGAGGGCAGCCCGTCATGACGCCAGCCACGCCGAAAGACGCCCCGACACGCGCACCCGCGGACGGGTTGACCCGCCGGCAACTCCTGCAACGCGGCCTGTGGAGCGTGGCCGCCGCCGCCGTGGGCGCCGTGTCCGGGATGGCCCTCTTCCGCGCCCGCGCGGCCACTCACGTCTGGCAGCTCGATCCCGACAAATGCGCGCAATGCGGCCGCTGCGAAACGGCGTGCGTGTTGACGCCGTCGGCCGTCAAGGCGGTGCATGCCTACGCCCTGTGCGGCTATTGCAAACTGTGCGGCGGATATCATCAGCCGCAAGCTAAGCGCATCGATACGGCCGCCGAAAACCAATTGTGCCCGGCCGGGGCGATCACCCGCACCTTCATCGAGAATCCTTTTTACGAATACACGATCAACGAAAAACGGTGCATCGGTTGCGCGGTCTGCGTGAAGGGGTGCGGGCAGTTCGGCAATGGGTCTCTCTTTCTCCAAGTTCGGCATGATCGGTGCGTGAACTGCAACGATTGCGCCATCGCGCGCACCTGTCCCGCCGGCGCGTATCGCCGCGTGCCGGCGACCCACCCCTACCTCTTGAAGGGGAGTCCGGAGGCACATGCCTGACACGCGAAACATCCATCGGACACCCTGCGGGCGGGGCGGGGCAAACGTATCTACTATTCAGGCACTTTTGCCTATTCTGGCTCTCGACGCCGTTGCGAGGGGTCTGCATTCGTGGCGAAGCCGGGAAAAGCGGTATTCCGCGCGACACCGCTCTCGAGAGCCCGAAAACGGAGCCAAAACTGAAAAAGTGTCTGAAAATAAGATGCGCTTCCCCTGGCGGACGGGGCGCTTCCGTGAGGCGGCCGCATCGGCTGGCCGGGTTGTGGCTCGGTGTGTGCGCCTGGGCGGCGGCGTTGTCGAGCGGGGCCGTGCAGCGATTTCCGCGACCCGACTTCAAGACCGG
>CAZOJL010000219.1:0-4096 GCA_964580075.1 uncultured Akkermansia sp.
TGCGCAACTCCTCCGACGTCTCCTTCGAAACCGACCTCCCCCGCGTCAATTTCGACCAAATTCAAGATACTATCAAGGATCTCAACCTCTATCGCCAGGAGACGATCCTGCGCAAAGGCCCCCGCTGACCCCTGCGCCCCCCTTCGCCCCCCTTCGCTATGACCTTCACACTCACCATCATCCGCCCGGACCAGCCGCCGGCCGCTTTTGAACTCCAGTCCGGCACCTACCTGATCGGGCGCGGCGACAGTTGCGGCATCCGCCTCCGCTCTCCCGACGTGAGCGAGCGCCACGCCGTCCTGACGCTCTCCCCGGAAGGCTCCTTCGTCGAAGATCTCGACTCCAGCAACGGGACCCGGCTCGACGGCACCCCGCTTCGCGGCCGCCAGCCCCTCACCGCGACCCATACCATTGAGGCCGGCCCCTACACCCTCTCGCTCGCACTCCCCGTCGTCGAGGCCCCCGCAGCGCCCGTGCCCCCCGCCCTGGCCCGCCCCGCCCCGCCGGCCTTTGTGCCGTCCCCGGTCCGTGCCGCTTCCCCTCGCGCCCCCCGTGCGGCCGACCCGCAGGTCGCGGTCCGCCGCGAGGTCAAGAGCCAGATCCACCGCGAAGTCCTCCAGCGGATCGACCTCAAACGCCTCACCGCCTCGCGCGTCAATACCGAGGAGTTGCAAGCCCGGACCCGTGAGACCATCGACACCATCATCCGCGAGATCAAGGAGAAACAGCGCCTTCCGATTGGACTTGACCCCGCCCGCCTGGCCCGCGAGATCTACAACGAGGCCATGGGCTTCGGGCCCCTCGAGGATTTTCTGGACGACGACTCCGTCACCGAAATCATGGTCAATGGCCCGCTGCAGATCTACGTCGAACGCGGCGGCCGGCTGGAACTGACGGGCGAGACCTTTATGGATGACGCCTCGGTTCTGGCCATCATCGAACGGATCGTTTCGCCGATCGGCCGGCGGATCGATGAGAGCCAGCCCTATGTCGACGCCCGCCTTCCCGACGGCTCGCGCGTCAACGCAATCATCCACCCCCTCTCGCTCAGCGGCCCCTGCATCACCATCCGAAAATTCGCCAAGCAGGCCTTTACCGACCAGGATCTCGTCCGCTTCGGCTCGTGGACCCAGCCGCTGATCGATCTGCTGCGCATCTGCGTCCTCCTGCGCAAGAATATCATTGTCTCGGGCGGCACCGGTTCGGGTAAAACGACGCTTCTCAACACGCTCAGCGCCTTCATCCCGGAAGACGACCGGATCGTCACCATTGAGGACGCTGCGGAACTCCGCCTCGTGCAGCCGCATGTGCTCCGCCTGGAGGCGCGCCAGCCGAATATCGAGGGCCGCGGCGCGGTCCCCATCCGCGATCTGGTCCGTAACGCCCTGCGCATGAGGCCCGATCGCATCATCGTGGGCGAATGTCGTGGCGGCGAGGCGCTCGACATGCTTCAGGCGATGAACACCGGCCATGACGGCTCGCTCACCACGGTTCATGCCAACTCGCCGCGCGATGTGATTTCCCGCGTCGAGACCATGGTGCTCATGTCGGGCATGGATCTGCCGTCGCGCGCCATCCGCGAGCAGATCGCCTCGGCGGTCGACGTGATCGTCCAGATCTCGCGCATGGCCGACGGCACCCGCAAGGTCACCTCCATCACCGAGATCGTCGGCCTCGAAGGCAACCAGATTGTCATGCAGGACCTCTTTGAATTCAAGCAGACGGGGCTCGGCGCTGACGGTAACGTCATCGGCCGCCACCGGCCGACCGGCTCCGTCCCCACGTTCTTCGAACAATTGAAGGCGCGCGGATTGAAGCTCGACCCGGCGATTTTTCAACCCGACGCTCGCGGCGGGGGTGACGCATGACCACCCCCACCCTGCTCGCCATCGGCGGCTGCGGTCTCTTCGCCCTGAGCTTCGGCGGACTCGCCTTCGTCATGCTCCGGGCCTTCGGTTCCGGCGCGCATGCCTATTCGGGCGCTTATTCCGAACAGACCTCCCGCAAGTTTGAGGATCTCTTCCTCTTCATCCCGCCGCGCCGCCTGAGCGAGATCGGATGGGCCTGCGCCACCGCCGTGTTTCTGATCATCAACGCCTTTTTCTTCAATCCGGACAACATCCCGGTCACGCTGCTGGGGCTGGCGCTCGGGCTGGCCGGCGGCATGGCTGCGCTCTTCGCCCCGAACCAGCTTCTGGTGATTTTACGCGAGCGCCGCCGTCGCCGGTTCAATGTTCAGCTTGTCGACGCCCTCTCCCACATGAGCAACGCCCTCCGCGCCGGCTTCAGCATCACCCAGTCCTTCGAGACCGTCGTGCAGAACGGCGAGAATCCGATCGCCCAGGAATTCGAGGTGCTGCTGCAACAGCTCCGCCTGGGCATGGGGTTCAATGAAGCGATGCAGAGCATGGAGCAGCGGGTCGGCAGCGAAGACCTCAACCTGGTCATCACCACCATCGACATCGCGCGCAAGACCGGCGGCAACCTCACCGAGGTCTTCGACCGCATCAGCATGACCATCCGGGAGCGAATGCGCATCGAGAACCGCGTCCGCACCCTCACCGCGCAAGGCCGCCTTCAGGGGATCATCGTCGGCACCATGCCGATCCTCCTCGCGATCATCCTGACGGTCATCAAACCTGGGATGATGCTCCCCTTCTACCAATCCCGCGTCGGCATCGTCAGCATCGTCGCCGTCATCCTCATGCTCATCTGCGGCGGCCTGCTGATCCGCAAGATCATTCGCATCGACGTGTGATCGTGGCGCCTTTTTGAACTCGCGCCCGGGCGTTTGCGTCGTTATCGGTAGGCCAGTTCCTGTGAGAGATCGAGGTAGCGCTTGACCGCTTCGGGAGGCACATTGAACGGAATGTGATTCCCGATGCACATCATGTAGCCGCCGGACATGCTGCCGGTCTCGACCATCGATTCAACCATCGCGCGAATCTCGCGTGGATCGTTCCGCATCAGGATGCGGTTGTCGCCCTCTCCGGCCAGGAAGCAGTTCTGATAGCGCCGCGCGATGGCCTTGTAGTCGGTAAACGGCTCGCTGATGATGCCGCGCGCGCCGCAGGCCATGACGTTGTCGACAAAGGCATCCACACAGCCATCCACCATGAAGAGCACCTCCTTGCCGGACTGCTTCAGGATATCCCAGTACTCTTCATAACGCGGGAAGATGTGCTTGTGCATCCATGCCGGGCTACAGACCGGCCCGTTCGAGAGCACGATATCGTCGTGGCAGACGACGAAGTTCACGGGCAATCGGGCCATGGCCCGGAACACACGTCGATTGATTTCGGCAAACTCGTCCATGATCCGGTCAAATTCCGGCTCCATGCAGAGCGTCAGAAAATTCTGATAGCCAAAGACCAGCAAGGGCCACATGAACAGGGTGTTATAGAAGCCGGCCTGGGAAGCCGAACCCGGAGGCGCCCGATCACCCCATTCCGCCGGATAGTCCTTGCGCATGCGCTGGTAAATCACGTCCTCGCTACGGAAATCGCCATCGACGACCACGTGCCAGCCGGTGAAATCCCCCTGTTCCAGCGGACTGAAGCGCAGCATGGCCTCCTCGCTGTCGAATCGGTGTCCCGCCTCATCCTGCTGCCAGTAATCTCGGTACGCGTCACCCCATCTGCCTCTGCCTTGGTCGACTTGCTCCTCGGGCCTGGGTTTGGGTTCATCGGTTTCCGGAATCGAAAGCAACAGATCCGGGTACAGCTCCCTCATTTTCAAGCGGCAGAGCCGGGGGTGTGCGTAATAGTCGATTCCGGAGATGTACGTCTCCGCATCGGGGTTCGACCAATGCTCGGTATGCGCAATGCGCTTCGGGCCCAGGCCCATAAAGCTCTCGTAGTGTGAGTCACCCATGAAACACAACCCTCCAAGATCCACGTGAAGCGCAAAAACACAACTCTTTGCCGTCGCCTGCAATCGGAGCGCCTCCATCCGGAACCGCCTCCCGTCGCCCCCCCCCCCCCCCCCCCCGGGGGGGGGGGGGGGGAAAAAAAAACCCCCCCGGGGAACCCCCCCACACCCCCCCCACAGGGGCAAAAAAAAAAAACAAAAAAATTTAAAAAACACTGGGGAAATT
>CAZOJL010000220.1:0-4094 GCA_964580075.1 uncultured Akkermansia sp.
GCCGCGACGAGCGCATCCACGGTCTTCGCGTTCAGGCCGCGCACGACCTTGAGCAGGTTCATGAAGAACTCGCGGCTGTTGGACAGGTGCTTCGTGGCCACGCCGGCTTTCTGCGTCCGCATGGCCTTCACATCCAGCCCCACCCATCCACCGTGCGGGGGTCTTCCCACAGGCGCGGCGCGACGAACTCGGCCTTCAGTCCGTGCTTGTCGAGCGTGGCCCGCACCGCCTTGGCCCGGCGGAGCGTCTGCTCCGGCGTAAGCTGGTTCAACTCCGGCACGGCGTCGTCGTCGTGGAACTGCACGGCGCCGAATCCCAGCTTGCGGTAGAGCGCGAGCTTGCGGTTGAACGGAATCGAGTCCCGCACCGGCGGACCGAACGGATCGGCGCCCTCGTGAATATTCCACGGGCCAAACGAAAAACGATAAACTCCTGACATGATGTTTCTCCTGTTTTGCGGTTTTTTTATTTTATCTTCAGCGTTTTCGCGTCCTTGGCGCCTCCCGCGCAGTCGGCACCGTTGAACGTGCCGTCATGAAACCAGAACTCCACGCAGTCAAATCCGCTGGCCGCGATTTTCGCGATGTTCTGATCATACGGGTCATACATCGCCAGCTCCTCATTCCCGGTGTTTCCCTATGGAGGTACACACTATAACTCAATAGCGTGCAGGTGTAAATCGCGTTCCGCAAGTACGCGGCAATTCTCATTTTGGAGATGGGACCATCGGCGTCGGGGTCGGGATCGGTATCGCTATCGATAAAACCAACGGAAATTCGACCCCGATTCCGATACCGACCCCGACCCCGATGCCCCAATAGACTCATAATGAGAATTATGGAAGAGACTTCCCTTGCTTACGCACGTATGGTATAAAGGTGCTCGTGATGCGCGGTGGATCAACGATGGATCACCGGTGGATCTACGATGGATCGGCGGATCGACGGGACAGTGAAAGGGTTGCGACGTGAACGGGTGTTGGCGGAGACTGCTTGGGGTGTTGGCGGGATGCGCCGTGTCTGTGGGCGTGGCCGATGATTTCGAGTCGGCGGATGCGGACGTGATGGGCCAGCAGCAGGCAACCGCCATTCTCCAGGCGTGCACCGCCAACCTTCCGCGTGAGAAGATGACCCTCACCGGCACCCTCGCCGTCCGCCGCCAGCGCGGATTTGTCCTGTCGGAAAACCCCTACCGTCTGGATTTGGAGTGGGGGGCGACGCCTTCCTGTGCCACGGTCACCTTGTTTGCCCCGGAGTCCGAAACTGTCCTTCAGCGCGTGGTCATGACGCGTGACGGTCGGACTGCAGACCTCGCGTTTTTCAGCGGACCGGATTTGGTGGCGTCCGAGCCGCCGTCGCTCGCCGGACGGGTCGGGGGCACCGATCTGACCTGGCTGGACCTGACGATGGATTTTCTGTGGTGGCCCGACGTGCGGATGGACGGCGAGGGCACCGCCAAAGGGCGCGCGTGCGATGTCTTGGTCGCCACGCCCCCGTCGCCGATTGCCGGCTGTTCAGCCGTCCGGATGTGGATCGACCGCAAGCTCGGATTCCTCATGCAGGTCGAACAGCTTGACCCGCAGGGCGAGCCGGTGCGCAAGATGTGGGTCCAGAGCGTCAAAAAGATGAACGCGCGCTGGATGATCCGTGACATGGAGGTGGAAATGATGGGTAGCGGGCACCGTACACGATTGTACGTGGACCGCCTCATCCTCCCATGAGCGCGTCTCTTCTGGTTTTCGAGTTCTCCGCCTTGGCGGTTCTGATCGGGCTCTCGGCGTTTTTTTCGGCGAGTGAAACCGTCTTGTTCTCGTTGAACTCGATTCAGGTGCAGCGGATCCGTGACCGTGACCGCAAGGCGGGCGTCCGTATCGCCGCGTTGCTCGCCAACCCCTCCCGCACGCTCTCGACGATCCTGATCGGCAACACCCTGGTCAACGTCATCATCGCCAGCCTCGGCTATGCGATCATCAGTCACCTCATTCCGCCAGCGTGGGACGAGGTGGTCGCCATTCCGATCATGACCGTCACCCTGCTGCTTTTCGGCGAGATCACCCCGAAGCGGGTCGCGATTCTCTGGGCCGAGCGTTTTGCCCCGACCGTCAGTGTGTTGATCGAGCGCCTGCAACACCTGTTCTTTCCGCTCGTCCGACTGCTTGAGTTTGTAACCCGGCGGTTTCGCAAGGCCCTGACCCCCGAGCGTAACACGCTCAACGACGAGGAACTGATGACCCTGGTCGAGGTGAGCGCCGAGCAGGGGGTGATCGACAAGGACGAGCAGGTCATGGTGGACGGCATTCTCCGGCTCTCCGAGATTCAGGCCAGTGACGTGATGACCCCCCGCGTCGACACCCTCGGCATCGATTTGCACGCCCCCCCCGAAACCCACTTGCAGGCCGCGCGTGCCGCGCGTTTCCGTCAATTGCCGGTGTACAACCGGACGCTCGACGCGGTCGAGGGGTTCCTCGACGTCACCCGTTATCTGATCGACCCCGAACATGTGTTCCGCCGCCATATCACCCCCGCTCTGTTCGTGCCCGAGAACATCGCGCTGGATGACCTTCTCATCACCTTCCAGCGCGGCCGGGCGCATGTGGCCTGCGTGCTCGATGAATACGGCGGTACCGCCGGTGTGGTCACCCGCGGCGATATCCTCGAGCTGATGACCGGCGGGAACGAGTCGGGCCTCCCGTCCGACGTGCAGGCCATCCGCGAGGTCGGCGCCTCGCGCTGGATCATTGACGGCAAAACCAGTTTGGAGGCGATCAATCATGAGCTCGATCTGAATCTGGAGGCGGACGACGCCGACCGTATCTCCGGCTGGTGTACCTTCCACGCCGGCTCGCTGCTCCGCGTCGGGGAGATGGTCGAGGCCCAGGGGTGCCGTGTCCGGGTGCTCCGCATGCGGCAGCGCCGTATTGACCAGGTTCTGTTGGAGGCGGTTCACGAGTCGCCGACATCCCTCGGGATCGATCACGAGCGATCGTTGATCGAGGAGGACCCGGACGCATGAACATTCCGATCGAACTCGCCCTGATTCCGCTGAACATTCCGATCGAACTCGCCCTGATTCCGCTTTTCATGCTGGGGGGGTGGTTTCTCTCCGGAATGGAGACCGGCATCGTCTCAATCAACCGCCACCGGTTGCTCCACCTCGTGCGCAGCGGTTCGCGGCGCGCCAAACTGATCGAAGGCTACCTGCTCGACACCCAACGCCTGTTTGGGACCTCGCTGGTCGGCACCAACCTCTGCCTGGTTATTGTGTCTACGCTGGTCGGCAGTCTGAGCGAACGCGTCTGGGGCCCGGTCGGGCAGACCGTCACCACCGTGTGTGTGGGCATCGTCATCCTCGTTTTTTGCGAATATTTCCCCAAAATCTGGTTCAGCAGCCGTCCGATCCAGCGTTGCCTTCGCTTCGCGCCACTGCTGCGTGCGGTGGAAACCGGGCTGTATCCGCTCTCATTCATCGCCGTGTCGTTCACCCGTCTGCTGATTCCCCACAAGAAAGAGCAACGCCCGTTTGTTACCCGCGAGCACATCCAGACGCTGGCACGGAGCAGCGAGGCCGGCGGCGAGATCTCGGCGTTTGAACGGCTGATGATCAATCAGGTCCTCGACCTGCAACTCAAGACAGCAGAACAGATCATGACGCCGATCAGCCGGGTGATTACCGCCGCCCCCGACGAACCGCTCGCGGCCTGTTTCGACCGGGTCCGTGGCGCGGGGCACATCCGGCTGCCCGTCATCGATCCGGAAACAGGCGCCTGCCGCGGCCTGCTCGACACCTTCGAGGTGCTCACCGGCGGCTCGTTCCGTCCCGACGATCAGGCCCGGCAGCACATGCGTCCCCCTTTCTTTGTCGATGTCAGGATCCAGGCCGATGATGTGCTCCCGCTGCTGCGGCGCCACCGCCAGACGCTGGCGATTGTGCGTGACCCCGCCACGAATGCCGTCACGGGGATCGTCACCCAGGAGAACATCCTGACGACACTGATCAGCGGAGCTCTACCCGCCGCCGCGCCCCGCGCCAAGAGCGCGTGACAGGGCAAACGCATCTAATTTCTCTCTTTTTTTGCTTCTCCTGGCGCCTGTCGT
>CAZOJL010000221.1:0-4084 GCA_964580075.1 uncultured Akkermansia sp.
TGTGGTCGGCGTAGCTGCGCAGGAACATCGTCCGGACGTCGAGCATCAGTTCCCAATGTTTCTTGAACTGCTGACGGTACGTCGATGCCACGCCCCAGGCGTTCGCCCAGTCGGTCGCGTCACCGTAGTAGATGCTCCATTCATTGTACTCTTGCAGACGCGCGCCTTCGCGCTGACGTCCGAAGATCATGTCTATGTTGAACGCATAACCGGGCCACGCCTGAGCGTACCGGAAGATTGCGCTCACCCGTTCGTCCCAATAAGGCGTCCAATAGTACGGGTTGTAATCGCTCGTCGAGGCCATCGCGTATTCCAATCCGAACGAGAAATTGAATTCGGGCGCGACTTCCCAGAACGAATCGAGCACCACCTGGTACATCGCGTTGTCATCCCCATACAGCGAATACTGGCTGCGCAAGTGGGCGTCCCACGTGTCGGACACCTTCCAGCTTGCATTCAGCCCCAGCGTGTCGGTCATCACCAATTGATAGGCCATCGCCAGAATATCGTGCGAATAATACGCGCTCATGCCCACTTTATCGGAAGGGAACCAGCTATACGTCAGATCGCCCACGAGCTTGCGCGAATCGGTCTCGCGCGCTTCCCAATCCCAGTAATTCACCGAATACTCCCACTCTTCGTTCTGCTCCAGACGGTAGTGCGCCAGACCGATCGACGCCGCCAGCGACGAGCCGGAATCAAAACGGTGGGCAAACCGCAGGCGAATGTCCTCCCGGCTGGCCTGAGCGCCGATGAGGATGTCGGAGTTGATCGCGCTGTTCTCCCAGGTGTAGTCCAGATCCAGATCGCCGGGGTTGTCCAGCGTGCGGATCGGCTTCGGCTGTTGCTTGATTTTGCTATGGGTATACTCGGCGCCCAGCCAGGTGCGCGGGTTGAGATTGAACCCGCCGCGCACGCCCACCCGGGAGACTTCATATTCGTCATTCGCCTGCGAATTGTAAACATGCGCGCCGACGGACAGGTCGGACGGCCTGTACCACGAGCCGTCATCGGCAGGCGTGGCGCGCGTGCCGTCCGCGGTGACCGTGTAGACCCCTTCCGAGGAACTCTGGACGGACCCGGCGGAAACCGGCGAGGGAAAGGCGTCCGAACCGAACAACGCCTTTTCGACGCGTTGCGCGCTATTCTGAAAATGGGCCTTGTTGGCAAAGTTCATTTTGCGGATCAGATCTTCGGGGTAGCCGTCGCGGCGGAGCAGTTTCAGCATCGCCTCGGCGACATGCGGCTTGCCCATCACCTGAGCCAACTCGATGCGCAGCGCGCGCGCCATGAACAACGGATGGTTCTCATAGGCATGGCGCACGACATCCGACCCCTCGTCGTACCACGCCGGCTCATACCGCTGCACGAGCAGGATGCTTTCCCCGGCAGTCGTATAGCCGCTGCGGTTGAGGGCAAAACCCAACTGGTAATTGCGGGCGGCTTCGGCCAATAGGGTCTGCACGGGGTTGCGCAACGTCGACAGGTTGCACATCCCTTCCTGTCCGAGGTCACCGTACGGATAGGCGACCATCGCCAGCGCGCTGCCCGCGTCCCCCAGCTTCTCGTCGATGATTTTGCGGCTGAGCCGGAAATTCTGACGCATCCGCTTGTCCCATTCGTTCATCGATTCCAACCGGTTCTTGGCCGGTATCCAGATACGGTTGGGAAGGGCCCGGGCCAAGTGGTTGGTGTCGGATGAGACGGAGACATCCCTATGCGCGTCATACAAGTGGCTGCCGATCACCCACGCGCCCGAAGCCGCATAATCCCGCATCGCATCCCACGACACAACGGAGGGTTCATAGTCTTCCCGCAACGTGATCACAAACATGCCGAACGGAACCCCCAGGTCCTCGGCGACCGACGTACCCAGATCAAATGCGCTGCGGAGACCGTCGTCGAATGTGACGGCCACGTTCTTGATCGGCGACCGGTATTTCTCGCGCATCTGTTTTAGAGGCGACATACGCTTGAACTTCCGCTCACCGGTGAATGAATAGCGGATGGAGTCGATGAGCCGCGCGGGCAGCGGCACCGCCTCACGCGCGTCATCCGCTTCATCCCACGCCGCGTCCTCAACCGGCGACACGCCGTTCTCCGCGCTGATAAGGGCAGGAATGTCCGTCGGCGACACAAAGGTGAACCCGGCCTGCTTGAGTGCGAAGAGGTGCTCATAAAGCCGCCGCACCGACGTGCGCGCCAGCCAGTCGCTCTCGGTGAGGTCGTGGTACAACAGGGTGAGCACCGTCCCCTTTTCGGCTTTGGCCTCCATCTCGTCGAGCCGCGCCATCGCCTCCACATAACGCCCGCAGAAGAGGTCCAGACGCGCCTGGTGATAATTTCGCATCGGGTCGCTCGGGTCAAAGTTGGAATACAGATCCTGCAGGATTTGCTCCGCCTCGTCGTACAGTCCCTCGCCCAACGCGCATTCAAAATAGACCTCCTTGGCGCGCACGTTGTGGCGGTTGAACGCCTCCAGCACGAGCCGCGCCCACTTGCGCGCCTCGCGATACTGCTTGAAGATCAGGCAATACTCGGAATAGGTGAGCACCAAATACACGTTTTTCGGATCTTCCTGAACCGCCTGGGCCAATTGGTCGAGGATATAAGAAGGCGGGAACGTGCCCGGTTGCCGTTTGTTGAACGCATGGCACCGTGTCGCCAACCGTTCGCGCAATCGGGCGCGCATGGGCGCGTCGCGGGTAGCCCGAATCACCGCCTCCAGCCGTTCCACGCTGGCTCCGGCCATGTCGCCGATATCGGCAAGATCCGCCCGCAGGATGAGCGCCGGATACAAATCGGGTTCGCGTTCCAGGGCGGCGACACAAAGCTGATCCGCCTCTTCCAGATTGCCCAGAACCATCTGGATCCGCGCCAGTTCGATCATAAAATTGGCGTTATCGGGAATCTCCTTCAACACACGCGTCCACAACTCCGCGGCTTCTTCGTACCGTTGCTGATAATAGAGCAATTGCGACAGCGTGATCATGATGTCCACGCGATAGGGGTCTTCCTGTATCAACTGCTTCAAAAGCTGCTCCGCCTCCAAGTCCCTGCCCATCCGCATCATATTCTGCGCATACCAATTCCGCATGTCATACTGATCGGGATTGATCTCCAGCGCCTTGCGAAAGTTCGCGTCGGCCATCTCCCAGTCCTGTATCAGAATGCCGTATTGCGCCATCATGCTGTACGGAAGCGCCTGATTCGGCATCAGGCGGCGGAACGCTTCGAAATGCCGCACCGCTTTTTCCTTCTGATCGGTCCGCCAATAGGCCCAGCCCAGGGCCTCCCAACCCCCCATCAGCGTGGGATCCTGGCGCAGCGCTTCCTCAAGATACGGGATGGTCGCGAGATAGTCCTCATCCTGAAACAGCATGAGGCCCTTGTATAAAAGCGCGCGGGGGGTCGACACGTCGACGTCTCCCGACGTCCGGGCCTCTTCAATCGCCGCATCAATCAGCGCTCGCGTGACCGGCGCGGTAACCGGATCGAGGAAGGGCGCGTCGGCCACGAGCACGCGCGCGCCCAGACAGAACAGCAGACACAGCCATCGAATCACGCGACCGGAAACGACGCATTCACGCCGACTTCCTGCAAGCAGGCTTATTCGTTTCATTGTGCCCCCTGATGACCATTGCCTGAAAACGCGCGGAAAACGCTCACTCCCAGTGGGCCGCGACAACGGCGGCGGCCAGGCGTTCAGCGCCGTCGCGCGAGAGATGGATGCCGTCCGGTTCGCGCACCTGGATCATTTGCCCGTCCTTCCCGACCAGGGTCGCCGAATACGGCGCACCGGGCCTGCGACAGAGAACGACGCGGCTATCAAACAAGATGACCGCCGGTCGCGTGCCGGCCTCGGCGGTGATCAGCGCATTGAGGCGGGTGATATAACGTTGCTGCGACGCATGCTTCATGTCGGGCTGCAATAGCCAGATCACCCGCAGCGCCCCGTGTTCGAGGAACGTGTCCATAATTTTCCCCAACCGTTTTGAATATTCCAGATCCCACGCGTCCGTGCCCTTGGACAGGGGTGCGGCAGGGTTGAGCGAGAGAAAGAGGAAGGATGGCGGAGCCACAG
>CAZOJL010000222.1:0-3944 GCA_964580075.1 uncultured Akkermansia sp.
CCACGCATACAGCGAGCTCGAGCAAGGCGATCTCGCCCGACTTGAGCTTGCGGCTGCCGGTGGTCACGATAGGGCGCCATGCACGATGCCCGTTGGGGCCGCTGGAAATCTGCGGGTACACGTTCACGTGCCGAACGTCGCGAAGGCCCACCCCCTTGACCAGACACTCCGTATAGACCGCAGCCGCCAGTTGCGCTTCGGACACGCCCGGACGGCATTGCCTGAAAAACGCCCGGTGTCCGAACGCTGCCACGCGGTTGGCGAGGCGCATGCGCTCGATTTCGGCCTCCGTCTTCGACGCGCGCAACCCGTTCAGCACGTTCGTGGCGTCCGTCCATTTCGCCTTCGGCAGCGCCGCCTTGAGCCAGGCGATCGAACGTTCGCACGGCGCCATCACCTCGCCCGCGTTGTGGGCCGGCGCCACGCACTCGAAGTTCGCTTCGTAGCCGATGCGGGCCCGCGCGATGCCATGCCGGCGCGCGATATCGGCCAGCTCGTTGCGGATTGCGGCAAGCGGATCCGGCATGTTGAGCCGCGGCCAGATGAAGAAGCGG
The DNA here is from genome assembly GCA_964580075.1 of uncultured Akkermansia sp. Lineage (GTDB taxonomy): Bacteria > Verrucomicrobiota > Kiritimatiellia > RFP12 > JAAYNR01 > VGWG01. The sequence goes on from CAZOJL010000222.1 coordinate 555, forward strand.
ACATCCTCGGTCCAGCAACCGCCCATTTCCTGGTCCTCGCAACTCGGCGCCACCAGGGCGGCCGGTCCGGACTCCGCCGTCACGACGGCGTAGGAGAAGCCGTTCATCGGCCAGACACCGCAGGACATCACGATATTCTCAGGCAGTCGCAACACCAGCGCGTCGAGTTCCGCGCCCCGCAGTGCCTTCTTGATCATCTGTATCCGCTTCTGATCCATGCTCGTTGCTTCCTACTCCTTACAATACTCCGCCGACGGCAGGGATCCGTCCATCACGTAGCCGCCGTCCATCGTCAGATGCTGGCCGGTCATGTAACACGACTCGTCGCTGGCCAGGAAGATCGCGCCGTTTGCGATCCATTCCGCCTTGGCGATCTCCTTGAGCGGCACGCGCTGGTAGAGCGCACGCACAACCGCCGGAGTGTACATCGGAATGGTCAGCTCCGTATAGGTGGCGCCCGGACGGATGTAGTTCACCGTGATCTTGTGTGGGGCCAGTTCAGTCGCCAGCGTGCGGCAGAACGACTCCATCCCGCCCTTCGCGGTCGTATAATGACCGCACTGCGGCTCGCTCAGCACGGCGTGAATACTGGAAATGCAGATGATGCGTCCCCCGCCGCCCTGCGCGATCATCTGCCGGCCCGCCTGCTTGGAACACAGGAAGACGCTTTTCAGGTTCGTGCGGATGATGAAGTCCCAGTCCGCTTCCGGCATGTCCACGACCTTCGAGAAGCGGATCACGCCACAGTTGTTCACCAGGACATCCAGCCGGCCCAGGAACTTCACGGCCTTCTTGAACGCCTCGTCCACCGGGTCGGCAAACCCGACGTCACATTTTACGAACAACGCCTGGCGGCCCATGGTCTGGATCTCCGCGACGACCTCGGCGGCCTTCGCCTCATCGAGGTCGAAAACCACCACGTCGGCACCTTCCTTGGCGAAGCCCTTTGCGATGGCTTTTCCAATTCCATTGGCCGCACCCGTCACAATCGTCTTCTTTCCTTCCAGCCTCATCTTTAGCCTCCTTTTCTTTTCCTTGCTTTCGATGTGAAAGTGTGCACACTTATCGGCGTCATGTCAAGCGCCGGACCCAACAAATTAAAGCGGGCGGGAACCACCGCGAGACGCCTCTTCGAACGGCTGACGCAGGATATTCTCCGGGGTGGGCTGGTCGGAGGCCAGCCCCTGCGTGAGGCGCGTCTGGCGCGGGAATGGGCGGTCAGCCGCACCCCGCTGCGCGAGGCGCTCAGGCGGGCCGCCGAGGCCGGGTTCGTGGTGCTCCTCCGAATTTCGGAAGCCACGGCGAAGAAGGCCTTGCCTGTACGATGAAAAATAGAGGGAACCGATGACAGGCTATTTCAAAAAATTGCTTCGCGTAGATCTCGAGACCCGTGCGTTTACGTATGAGGCCATACCCGACGATGTGCTCGAAACCTGTCTTGGCGGCAAGGGGCTCGGGGTTCACCTGCTGCTTCGGGAGAACCGGCCGAATACCCCGGCGTTGTCACCTAACAGCCGTTTCATCATTGCCACGGGCCCCGCCACCGCCACAAAACTGTGGAGTCAATCGCGCTACGGCGTTTTTGCGAAGAGCCCGGCCACCGGCGGGTATGGCGAGTCGTACTGCGGCGGGACGCTGGCCCCGAAGATAAAGGGGTGCGGAATAGACGCGGTAATCCTCCAGGGCCGTTGCAGCGATCTCACCTGCCTGGTGATAGGAGAGGATGGCGTGACGTTTGTGGACGCGCGCGACATGGCCGGCAAAGACGCGTTCGAAACCGAGGCTCTTATTGCCGCGCGCGCACCGGAAGGGGCCGGCATCATGATGATCGGGCCTGCGGGCGAAAACATGGTCGCGTTTGCCTGTATCAAGTCCGATCGCTGGCGCAGCATCGGTCGCGGCGGCATGGGCGCGGTGCTCGGCAGCAAGAATGTCAAGGGCATTGCCTTCTGCGGCACGCGCAAAGCGGAGATTGCAGATCCTGAACTGCTCAAGAAGGTCATCCTCGGAGTCGCGCAGAAGGCGAAGGAGAGCCCTGTAACACAGGTCTACCGGAACTTCGGAACGCCCAGCCAGGTGAAGGTAACAAACAACGCCAATTGCTTTCCGACCCGGTATTGGACGTCGGGCCACTTCGAAAAGTGGAAAAACCTTTCGGCGGATTATATGCAGGCCAACTTTACGGTTAAGGCCTGTGGCTGTCCAACCTGTCTCCTGCGCTGCACGAAGCACAGCACCGTTCTTCACGGCCGACACAAGGGGCTGGAACTCGAGGGGCCGGAATACGAGACGATCTATGCCATTGGCGGCCTGAACGGCATCGATAGCCTAGAAGAGGTGGCTTTCCTGAACGATCTCTGCGACAGGCTCGGCATAGACACGATGAGCGCCGGAAACATTTCGGCTTTTGCCGTGGAAGCCCACAAGCGCGGCAAGCTGGACTTCGAGATCAACTACAACGAGCCTGACCGCATTGCCGAGCTGTTCCGGCTCATCGCCCATGCGCAGAGCGTCGGCGTCATCTTCAGAGACGGCATCAAGGCCGCATCCGAAGCGCTCGGTCTCGAAGAACTCGCAGTCCATGTGAAGGGCCTTGAGCCGGGCGGATTCGACCCGCGGGTCCTGAAAGGAATGGGGCTCTCCTATGCCACATCCGCACGCGGCGCATGTCACCTGCGCGGTACATTCTACAAGGCCGAACTGTCGGGCCAGATGGCACCGGACCAGATCAAGGGCAAGGCCGAACTACATATTGACTACGAGGATCGCGCGGCGCTTTTCGACTGCCTGGTGCTCTGCCGGTTCTATAGGGATTTCATCGGCTGGGACGAGTTGGTCGATATTTATGAGGCGACGACCGGGATCAAGCGCGATCGGGCCCGGCTGCAGTCACTGTCGAACCACATAACCCAGCAGACGCGCATCTTCAATCAACGCGAAGGGCTGGACGCTTCATACGACTGGCTGCCGAAACGCTTTCTCCGCGAAGCCACCAGCGAAGGCGGAACGCTTGACGACACGGATCTGCGGACCATGATTGACGATTACAACGCAATCCGAGAGGAGAGGGAGCGGGAGGGAGGGAGGGAGGGAGAAGTGATCAGTGATCAGTGGGCAGTGGGCAGAGGAGAGGGAGAAGTGGGCAGTGGGCGGAATGGTTGATTATGAAGGTGAGACAACTCAAGATTGAGGCGCCGCAACGGGCGTTGATCGCCGAAGCGGGCGACAACGAAGCCGTTTCCCGTGCGGATATGCGCTGGATGCTGCAGCAGATGCAGATCATCCGCGCGTTCGAGGAGAAAATCCTCGAATGCCATGGCCTCCCGACGGTGGAGGACGCCGGCGCCGCGATCCTGCGCGCGGCCAGGAGGCAGGCATGATAGAGCGCCT
>CAZOJL010000223.1:0-3902 GCA_964580075.1 uncultured Akkermansia sp.
CGCCGTTGCGAGGGGCTGAATGTGTGGCGAAGCTGATGAAAGCGGCGTCGCGCGGAATACCGCTTGCCACGCGCACTCCAAAATGGCTGGCGCCACATCCCTCCCCCATCGCCCCGGCGGCAGCGTCTGGAGTGCGCGCGGCAAGCGGTATTCCGCGCGACGCCGCTCTTTTACGTTCGAAACGTTTCACCCCGACCGAGATGAAACACGAAGGACACGAAGATCATGAAGAAATCGTTTTTGTGTGCTTTTGTGGGCGCTTCCGGGTTTTTGTGGGGAATTGTCTTTGACGATTGTGCTGGGCTCAACCGTAAGGATAATCCGAGTAAGTGTAGACGAGTAAGTGTAACCGACTAAGTGTAGCCGAGTGTTTGGATGGGCCTAGAACGGCGCGACTTGTCCGACGTAGCCTTGGCGAAGGCGGAAGCAACACTTCATCGCCACACTTAGTCGGTTACACTTAGTCCAACCACTTAGTCGGTTACACTTAGTCCAACCACCTAGTCGATGCCAGATCCGAAAGTGTCCGTGTCTCGATATGTCTGCCTGTGTTATTCGACCCCGATACCGACCCCGATTCACACACCCACATACCCACACACGCTTTCCCATGGGCATTCATCATGATCTGCGGCGCGGCGGGGACGCCGCTGCCCTACCTCGCGCTGCGCGCATTTCCGGGCACAGGCCCTTTCAGCTTTCCGTTTTCAGCTTTCTGCTTTTCTCTTCAGCGGGGACGCCGCTGCCCTACCTCGCGCTGCGCGCATTTCCGGACACAGGCCCTTTCAGCTTTCCGTTTTCAGCTTTCTGCTTTTCTCTTCAGCGGGGACGCCGACGCCCTGGCGCGCGGGTTCCCCTCACCAGCGCCATTCGGCGACCGTGTAGATCCGCCGGCCGGCTTGGGGTTGGCCGGCATACACCTCAAAGGCGCTGTCCCAGAGATTGGCGACCCCGAGCGCGAGGGTGAGACCGGAGACGCGGGGCACCTGCCATCGGACTTCGCCGCCCGCGTCCGCGCGGGTGCGCCCGCCGTGGCGCAACGGGTTGGCCGCCATCCGGCCGATTCCCTGCCACACGCGCACATCCCAGGCGCGCGACGGCTGCCAGCGCAAATCCACCCGGAGGTGCTGTTCGGGGTAATCCAGGGCGTACCGACTGGCGTAGATCGGCGCGTCGCACCTCTTGTGCAGGAGGGTTCCGGAAATCAGAAGGTCGAGACCGTCGCCGACAGCCGCCATGGCGTCGGCCGTGAGGCCGTAGCTGTCAACCGTGTTGAGATTGATCGCGCGGTAGAACGTGTCGGGCGCCTGCAGCCGGGCCCAGTCCACCACGTTCCGGCCTCGTTCGGCGAACGCCGTGACGCCGCCAGCCGTATGGCCCCAGGATCCGCGCCAGCCGAGCTCTGTCGTGCGCGTCTGCTGCCGCACCAGTCCCTGGTTTCCGAGCGATGTCGGATTGTTGTAGTTATACTCGGTGTAGGAAGGTTGACGCACCGATTCGCTGTAAGAGGCGAACACGCGGTGACCCTCCGCCGGGGTCCACACCACGCCAGCGGCGGGCAGCCAGGCGGGCCGATCGTCGCTGAACCCCTCGGCCGCGCCGCCGACGGTCAGCTCCCACGCGCCACACCGCCACCCCGGCAGCACGGCCGCCGAAATCTGCCCCCGCCCATGATCGCCCAGGGATGCGCTGGTGATCCGCTCCCAGAGGGCGTCCCCCCGGACCGCAAGGCGAAAGCCGCTGCCCAAGGGGCGTACGGCGTCGCCATGGATCGCCCAGACATCCGAGGCATGGCGGCTTGGGTTGCCCGCCTGCTGTCCGTTGTACCAGTAGGCGTCCTCCGTGCGGCGGTAGGCGGCGGTCAGCCGGCCGGCCCGATCCTCGGCCCGGTCGCCGCTGCTGAAGCCCGCTAGGATGAGCACATCTTCCACGCGTTCTTCCGAGGGGCGCGTGAGTGGCGTGCCGTAAAAACCGCGCGCGCCGAATTCCCGGCGAGTGCCGACGGCGAGCAGGTCGAATCGCCCGGCGTCCGTCAGGACATCCCCCCGCGCGCCGACACTCCAGCGCCGCAGGTAGTTGTCGGGCTGTCCGTCCGTTCGGTCGGCCGCGTCCCACGAGGCAAATCCGGCGGCGCCGAAATCGACCCGTTCGTCGCGCCACCGCGTGCCGTGACGGATGCGCGCCAGCCGGTGTCCCGACTCGCCCGCGCCGGCCGCAACCAATCCGCCCGCCTCGATGGGCGCGAAATCGAACGCCACCGCGCCCGACGGGTGACCCGGCGAGACGGCAAACCGGTCAATTCCGGTCAGCACGTCCGGGGCGAGGAATGTGCCGTCGGGCGCCGACAAGTCGCATTGGAAATGTTCGGTCTGCGGGTTGCGAAGGGCAAGACCGCCGAGCAGCAGACCACTGGAGTTAAACGCGCCGCCACGGATGCTGATGTCGGCCTGAGCGCCCCCGAAGCCCTGATTGCGCACGGAAACGTCCGGAAGTGCGCCGAGCAGCGGTCCGACGGTCCAGGCGTCACCCGCCAGCGAAACCTCCTCCAACAGCCGTCCCTCGACCGCGACCGACCACTCCATCACGGCGTTGGTTTCGGCCGTTACCGGAGCCGATTCGGCGCTGGCGAAACCCACGGCTGAACACAACAGACAGAGGATCAAGCGCACACGACAGTACGGCATAAAACACCCTTTTTGGCTTGCAAGAACCGAAAAGATAAAAGGAACTGCGGCAATTGTCAACCTGGAATAATCGTACGGTTGACCATCGGGCGTGTCCTGTCGCAACAATTCTAATTATGAGGCGATTGAGTCATCGGGGTCGGGGTCGGTATCGGAATCGGGGTCGATTTTCCGTTGGTTTTATCGATACCGATACCGATACCGACTCCGACGCCGATGGTCCCATCTCCAAAATGAGAATTGATCGGGTGTGTCCTTGACGTAAACGGCGGATGCCCCTAGAATGCCACCCTCAAGCCTCAATCCCAATCCGGTTCACCCTGGAAACGGCTCTAGGCTGTAAGACTGTGAGGCTATAAGGTTGAGAATAAAGGGTACCGTTTGATTCGCGCGCACCCCATGGTGAACAGACGCCGTTTGCATAACCGATAGCACCCAATCCTTACAGCCTCACAGTCTTCTGCCCTTTTTAGGTTCACCCATCAGGCACGCTATGCGCATAGTGATCACGGCGGGGCCGACCCGCGAACACCTGGATCCGGTGCGGTTCATCAGCAACCGCTCCACGGGAAAGATGGGCTTTGCCCTGGCGGAGCGGGCCGCTGCACGGGGAGCCGAGGTCACGCTGATCGCGGGACCGGTCACGCTCGACACGCCCCCCGGCGTGCGGCGTGTGGACGTGGTGAGCGCGTGTGACATGCTCGAGGCGGTGCGCCGCGAGCTTCCCGCGGCCGACGCGCTGATCATGTGCGCGGCCGTGGCCGACTGGCGACCGAAGCGGGTCAGTCCCGTGAAACTCAAGAAGCGCGACATGTCATCCGTCCTGGAACTGGAGCCCAACCCCGACATCCTGTTGACACTGCGGCCGGACAAGGGAGGGCGCCGCTTCGTCGGCTTCGCCGCCGAGACCGGCGATCCCCTCCCCGAGGCGCAGCGCAAACTCGTCGCGAAAGGGCTTGACCTGCTCGTCGCCAACGACGTCTCCCGGTCTGACGCGGGGTTTTCCGCCGACACCAACCGCGTCACACTGCTGGCTCCCGGTCGTGATCCCGAGGCATTGCCATTGATGAGCAAACAGGCCGTGGCCGACCGCATCCTCGACCGGTTACTGGAATTGATGTCGGGAACGCGCGGAAACTGAACGCACGGCGGATCTGTATACACCTGTAAGCACTCTTTCTAAATCCGGTAGTTCATCTTAACCAGTCGCTCTAAGTA
>CAZOJL010000224.1:0-3894 GCA_964580075.1 uncultured Akkermansia sp.
GCGCGGGCTGGCGCGACCATCTCGCCACCCGCGACGGCTACCTCGACGACCTGTACGTCCACTTCACGGGTCTCGGCTTCGCCCTCCTGCGTCCCGGCGGACGCTTCGGCTTGATCGTTTCCGACACCTTCTTCACCCTCGCCAGCAAGCTCCGCATGAGGGAGATGCTGCAAGCCCACCGCATGCACATCCTCGGCCAGTGCGACCCCTTCGACGTGACCGTCGACGCGGCGGTCTTCGTCGCCGAGAAGGCGGATCCCGCCCGCCCCGCGCCCGCGGACGCCGCCACGCTCTTCGTGCAGGCCCGGCCGCGGCGCGAGGCCGGCGTGATGACCCGCCCCGACCTCGATCTGCCCGAGTTGCCTCTCTCTGCGGCGGCCGCCTTTCCGGCGATTCCAGAAGAAAATCCGCACGCTGTTTTCAAGTCGCTGCGCCTCCACCGCGTGCCGACCTCTATCTATCGCGAGGCGCACAAACGGGTCTTTTTTGAGCCACGCCCCGGCACCCTCGCGCTCCACGGCCGTTTCAACCAGGCGGTCAAAACGCTGACCGAGGCGTGGTGGTCCCGCATCGAGACCTCCGAGAAGTTCAGCCAGAACCGCGCGGCGATCGCCGCTTACCACGACACCCTCAAGCCCGGCGACGTGACGCTCGTGGGCCTGATCGCCGAGGGCGGACAAGGCATGCGGACCGCCAACAACGCCCGATTCCTCGGTTACCTCGAAGGGACGCCGCAGGCCGCCGCGCTTCTGGCCAAACGCGACGCCTGGACGCGCCGCTGGCTGGCCGACGCGGAGGTCAAAGAGCGCTTCCTCGATCTTTTGGAACGGCACGGCGGCAACCCCGCCCGGCCGCTGGCCGACCCCGCCGCGTGGGAGGCGTGCGTCGAGCCGCTGTGCGAGCGCTTCGACAACGCCCGCCTCGGCTTCAACAAGACGGACCTCTACCGCATCGTCCCGGCGGCGCGGGTCGTGACAGAGGAGGACTTTGCCTTCGCGTGGAAGCGGCGCAAAGAGGAGCTGTGGGACGTCTGGCGCAAGGTGCCCGAACTGCAGGACTTCTGGGCCGAAACCGCCGACCTGCTGGCCGGATCGCGGGCCGTCAGCCCCAAGGCCAAGACTGTCTCCGACGCCGCCTTCTGCGCCGTCTGCCAGGAGGCCCTGCGCTGGCTCCCCGCGCAAAAACCGAAAAAGGGCAATCCGCGCGCCATTCTCGGCCTGCGCTCCGGCGAGGAGTACGCCGACCCCGCCGACGCGCCGCGCGTCGCCGCCATCTACAACGGTTTCTGCGGCCGCGGCGTCTTCGCGCCTTTCCGCAAGGGCGACCCCGAAGGCAACCGCTGGTACGACAACGAACCGCTCTATATCGACTGGTCAAAGGAATCGGTCGATTGGCTGTCCTCCTCGCCCAAAGCGCGCTGGCAAGGGCACCGGTTTTTCTTCACTCAAGGTGTAACGTGGTCCCTGCACGCCAATCATGTGTGTCTTAAGGCAAGGTACCAGCCGGAATGCGTGTTCGACGCAAGCGGTTCTCGGTTGGCGCCCCTTCCCGGAACCCTGCGGACGCCTCTCTTCCTTGCGTTACTCAACTCTGACATTTTCAGTTTCTTGTTGAAGAAATTCATCAAGCACAATCAGGATGTTGAGATCAATGACCTGCGCCAGATGCCGGTCGTGATTCCCACGCGGCAGCAGGAGAGGCAGCTCAAGCAACTCGCGGAACGCTGTCTGGAGTCCAAGCGGTTGGCTCTGGACGGGCGGCCCGCGACGCAAGAGTTGGCCGCGTTCGCGCGGCAGTGGATCGGGGAGCTGCGGGCCGCCGGGCCGAACTATTTGCAGCCGTCCGCGCAGGCCAGCACGCTGCAGTCGCCCGAGGACTGCCTGGCGGTCTTCGAGCTTGCGGTCAACTGGGAGGCCGAGAAGCTTTACGGCGTCGAGGGGCTCGGCCCGTTTGACGAGTTCTGATCGCTTTCCAAGGCGATTGTCACGGGGCCGTCGTTGATCAGACGCACCTGCATCTCGGCGCCGAAACGTCCGGTTCCGACCCGTTCCGGCCCCAGGCGCGCGCGAAGATGCGCCACAAGCGACGCATAGAGGGGCTCGGCTTGTTCGGGTCTCGCCGCCGCCGAGAAGCCCGGTCGGTTCCCCTGACGCGCGTCGGCATAGAGCGTGAATTGCGACACGACGATGAGCGCGCCGCCGACATCCTCCAGCGAGCGGTTCATCGCGCCTGCCGCATCCGCGAAGATCCGCAAGCGGGGCAATTTGCGCGCCAGCCAGAGGACATCCGCCTCGCCATCCTCATGCCGGATGCCGAGCAACACCACCAGGCCGCGGCCGATTGCCGCGACCGTCTCCCCGCCGACCGTGACGGACGCCTCCGTCACACGTTGCACGAGCGCTTTCAGGCATCACCCCATCTCGCTCGTCACCGGCTCGGTGCGGGTCGCAATGTTACCCAGATGCCGGGCGATGCTTTCCAGCAGCGCCAGCACCTCCACGTAAACGATCCCTCGGTCAAGGGTGCATTCGCCCCGCTGCAAACGCTCGATATGGCGCTGTTCACCGAGCTTGCACAACATGCGCACCTGTCCTTCAAGCCGCATCGCATCTTCCACCACGTCGGAGACCTCGGCATGCAGGCCGTCCAGGACGCATTGCGCCAACTGCCGGGTCTTGCCGATGATCTCATCGATTTCCCGTTGCGCCGCTTCGGTCAGTGCGCCGCCCGCGGACGGCTGTTTCGGCACCAGTTCGGCGATGGCCAACCCGATGTCGGCGATGCGTTCGGCGTCTGAGACGCAGTGCATCAGGAATGGAATGGCCTGAGCCTGTTCTTCCGAAAGCTCGCGCCGGGTCAGGTCCATCAGATAGTCCATGATCAGCCGCTGCGTCTCATCGGTCTCGTCTTCGGACCGTTCGATCTCGGCGAGCGGAGCCGCCTTGCCGCTGCGGTAGCTGTCGAGCGCCAGAGACGTCAGCCGCCAGGCCTTTTCGGTCATGTTCGCGGTGGCGCGCACCGCGCCAGCCAGGGCCACGGGAGGCGACGTGAGCCAGTGCCGGTCGAGATTCACCAGATCGGGACGGGCGGCGACCGGGCGGTCCGGCACCAGTTTGCCGCACAACCAGGCCAGCGCGCCGATGAACGGCATGAAGATGATCACGTTGACCACGTTGAAAAGGCTGTGGGCCGACGCGACATGGCGGCCGAGGTTCTCACCGAAGAACACCTCGCCCCGGGTGATGTGGTCAACGGCGAAGATGAAACACGGGACGCCGGCGACCGGCACATAGAAAAGACAGACCATCACCACGGTCCCGAGGATGTTGAAGAGCGAGTGGGCCACCGCGGTCTGCCTGGCCGCGCGGTTGGCGTTGATCGACGCGAGGATGGCGGTGATCGTGGTGCCGATGTTGTCGCCCAGAACGATCGGAATCGCCGTCCAGATGTTGAGCAATCCGCTTCCGGCCAGCGCGATCGCCAGACTGATCGTCGCCGAGCTGCTCTGCACCATGACGGTCATGAGCGTGCCGATGCCGATGGCGGCCAGAACCGCCTTGAACGGCATCGCTCCGCCCGCGACGGGCGGCTGGCAGTCGATGAGATGGAACACCTTCACAAAACTCGGGAAACTGCTCACGTTCTTGAGCTGGTCCGACATCAGGGTCATCCCGAAGAACAGGAGCCCAAACCCGAGGAGGGTCCGCGCGACGCCCTGACCGGCGGCCCGCCGGAGCGTCAGCAGGAGCAAGACGCCCACGGCGATCGCGGGCAGCGCCAGACCGTCCAACTTGAACGAGACCATCTGTCCGGTGATCGTCGTGCCGATGTTGGCGCCGAACACGACGCCGATCGCCTGTTTGAGGGTGAGCAGTCCCGCATTGACAAACCCCA
>CAZOJL010000225.1:0-3847 GCA_964580075.1 uncultured Akkermansia sp.
TCATCACAGCCGCGTCTATAACAAAAGGCCTGTCCCTTATAAACCTTATAAACCTTATAAACCTTAAACCTATAAACCTTATAAACCGTAGCTTAAGATCAAGATTACGATTACGATTAAGATGGAAAAAGCGCCTTACCTGCTTTCATCGGGGTCGAAACCGAAATCGGTATCGAAATCGATCCCGATAGCGATTTCGATTTCGATTTCGATTTTGAATACCCTGTCTCAATCCTGCTTCCCATCCGGCCGCAGGCCGGTGGCCCCACTGAACAGAAAATGCTGCGTGTTGATTTCACGTGGCCCGTCGCCCGACCCACGTCTGGATATCGGCCAGCGTGTCCGCCCAGCGCGCGGGCGTGGTGCGGATGTCGAGAAAGCGGTCGTACAGTTCGAAGAAGACGTTCCAGTAGGTTTCGATCAGCAGCACCCGCTCCTGAAACCTCCCAGCGGGGTCAAGCTGGTCGCCCTTGGGCACCTTCAGCCCCCGGATGCCGAAATCGGCATCGACGGTGGCGGTCCAGACACGATCCCCTTCGGCGATCACGAGCTTGGCCCGCTTGAGTTTCTTGCCGCAATAGAGCGCCGTGCCCGCCTCGCGGCTGTTGAGCGGGGTCCCTTTGCGCAGCACCGCCTCGTGCGCGCCTGCCCCCTCGCGGAAAAACGTGAGCGGTCCTTCGAGCATGATGCCGATTTGCTGGCCGCCGGCGCCGCGAAGAATCCCCCCCTCGCGTTCCCAGAAGAACCAGAGCCACGTCAGAAAATCCATCCCCAGACTCGCTTCGGCGGCGGGCTCAATCGCGGGATCAGGCGAGTACGTGACCGGGGTGAGGTCGTTGGCGTTCACCCGTTTCCGTTTCAAGGCGGCGGTCTCGGCGGTGAGCAGGACGGGCATTACCCCCGTCGTTTCGCGAAAATAGGACGAAAGGATGTCGATCTGCTTGTCCGACATCGCCGAGGCCAGCAGCAGGTCGTTGCGAAAATCCACCACAATGGGCATCCCGGTGAGGGTCGGCGGCATGGTCGGCAGCAGGTGCTCCTGCACCCGCTGCCGGATTTCTCCGCGTACCGCCCGCGGCAGCACGTCGGTCCCGCGCGCGCGCAGCTCGATTTCCTCCTCCAGCCGGCAATGCGCGCGCAGCAGCGACTCGGGAATCTTGCGCTCGGCCCGCATGTAGGTGGCGTGGAGATAGCCCCCCATGACGCACGTCTCCTCGGTCAGGTTGCGATCGAGCAGATGCCGTCCGCCGACCCAGCCGAAGATCGGCTCGGAGGAGAGCGTCTCAATCGGCGGCGCCACGTGCCGCGCAAAGGCCTCCACCACGTCCGGCCCGAAAGCCCGCGAAAGCGCAAACAACCGGAAACTCACACTGCCGCTGTCAAATCCCATGATTAATGCATCTCCACGGCGACGCTGCCGATACCGGATCGGAGGTAGCTGAAGCACACGTCGGGGTGATCGGCGAGCAGCGACATCGGCACGCTGCTGTCGGGTATCCGCTTGCTGATCATCAGCGCCGAGAGGCGGATGCCGAAGGGATTGTCGTGGTGGCCGGGGTGCCAGATCGAAACCCGGTCGGCCTTCCACGTCTCGACCGGCCCGACGGTCGCCGCCCGTGTGGGAACCCGCGCGACGTTGCCGCCGCCCGAGGTCCGGGCGTTCTGGATGATTGTCACCGGATGGAGGTCGACCAGGCGGGTCTGCAGGGCGCGGAACTCGGCCGGGGTCGGGGGGGCGGTCCTGTATTTTCCGGCGCGCATGGGCGGATCGTTGAACGCCCAGTGCTTGATTTCGCCCTGGCCGCCCTGCATCAGCACGCAACGCACCTGGTCGTAACTGGCGCGGTAGGCTTTGAGGTCGCCCGTCGGGAAGTGCAGATTGGCCCGGGGCATGCGCAGGGCCTTGTCAATCCGACTGAAGCAGAGGTCATGGTCGCATTTCGCGAACGAGAGCGGATGGGTCGGCGGCACGGTCACGCCGTTTTGCACCCACTCGTCCATTCCCCAGAAATGCGCGTGCTTCAGATTCAAGCCGAGTGCGTTGACCATCTGCGCCACGATCGGAAGCTGCTCGGTCGGCCCGATCGGCCCGCAAATACCGACCGGGTTGTCGGCCGTCGTCCGCTGCCAGGCGGTGATATACTCCATCGCCTCGGCGGCGTAGAACTCCTGCGGCGTGTCGTAGATCCGCACGGTGAACCCCGGCCGTGACAAAGGCTCCAAGTCGTTGGCTTTCAGCTTGGCGGCATCGCGCAGAATCGCGTCGTCAAGGGTTGTGTAATCCCACCATTCCGGGGCCAGTTTACTCAATGGGCGCGCCATAGACCTTCTCCTTCAGCATGTTTTTGAGTGGATCATCCTCCGGCCCACAGAAACCCAGATGACTGTGCCGGAACCAGCCCTCTGCAAACGCGAATTTTCCCGAACGGACACCAACCCGACGGCAGGTCTCCTTCATCTCGCTCAGGTAGGAGTCCATGCCCTGGCTGACGTCGAGCCACTCTTTCTGGCTGCGATGGCAGGCGAGCATCTCCCACTTCGTATCCATGACCGACGTCACGTCCACGTAGCACTCGGGGATGACCGGCCGGCGCAGGGGGTCGGTCAATCCATACGGAATCGAATGGTAGACCGCGACCGGCGCGTAATAGGGCGACACGGGCGGCACGGTGATATGGTTGGGAATGCCGCGGGTAAAGGCTGCGGAAACCGTGAGGCGGCAGGTGTTGCAGTGGTCTTCCATGTACTCGTTGGGCGACTGGGTGAGCACGATGTCGGGACGGATGGCCCGCAGCCCCGCACTGACCCGCGCCAACGAGGGCTGGTCGTAGAAGATCGCCAGATCGTCAAACAGCGGATCGTGAAAGACGGCGCCGATGACCGCCGCCGCCTCCCGGGCTTCCCGCAGGCGGAGGCTGCTGATCTCCTCACGACTCAGGCAATTGGTGCCGCAACACCCGTTGGCCAGCGTCCACAGGTGGAGCTCGGCGCCGGCTGCGCCCAAGTGCGCCAATGTGCCGCTCATCATCAGTTCGATGTCATCGGGATGGGCGGCGACGGCCAATACAACAGGTTTGCTCATGGACTCCTCACGTCGCAGAACCAAACGCCTCGCGGTACCCGCAGGCGATCAGACAGCAGGAGAACGGCACGGTGAACAGGAGTCCCACCATAAACACGCAACTCCCCGCGCCCGAAATGATCGACACGAGCAGCGCGAACAGCAGCGGCATCCAGAAATCGCCCGCCCGGATCCGCCGAACGACCGTCGCATACGCCTCGACAGCCCCCATGCGCCGGAAGGCGACCAACGTGAGCGCCCAGATGGAGACCGGGCCGACCGCCAGGCAAATGGCCAGGAAGGCGAGTTGTCCGACCACGGGAATAATGTTCAGCACAAAACCGACCCCCACGACCAGAAACGCCAAAACCCCCACCAGAAACGCAGGCGCAAAAAGCTCAAACCCTTTAAAGATGTCGCCCACCATCGGCACCTGCGGATCATTCTCCCGCAGGCGTTTGATGATTAGCAACAGTCCCACCATAAGCGGCGCGGCCAGAATCCCGAACGTGACGGTCGAAAGCACCCCCGCCACCAACCCGGCGATGATCAGGATGCCGGCGTGTTTTTTAAACAGCGCGAACGCATCTGAAAAATGAGCATCGAAACGGAATACCATGTCAGCCATAAGAACCTCCTTGGGATGTTTCGCCGCAACCGGCCAAACGATCTCGTTTCAGAGAAGTGTAACGATTAGGCCCCAAAGAGGCAAGCGTCTGATGGTGAAGCGGATCTGCGATTCAGACAGTGGGGAGGCGGGCGGCGTGTGCGGGCGGTGGCGAAGGG
>CAZOJL010000226.1:0-3741 GCA_964580075.1 uncultured Akkermansia sp.
GATGCGACCTTTTTGTTGACCTATATGTAGTTTTATTTATGCGCGGTCATATAGGATCTTGTCCACGGTCCAGCCGAACCAGCCCCAGGCCGTCGGATAGACCCTGACCTCGACCGTTTCCGGCGCCGGGGGATCCTTGAGATCCGCCGGCCAGTGCAGTTCGACCTGGTATTCCGACAACCCGCCAACCCACAGCAGGCCGGCCGTGAGCACGCCCTTAGGGGGCCGGCAGCAGAGGTTTGAGTAGATCCTCTTGTTGATAATGAATGCTTTTGATTTTGTCCGGTCCCAGAGCGCCCAGGGCCGTTCGGTACACGGTGTCGATCCGATTCAAGCGCCGGGGAATGAAATACGCTT
Organism: uncultured Akkermansia sp.; assembly: GCA_964580075.1. Taxonomy (GTDB): domain Bacteria; phylum Verrucomicrobiota; class Kiritimatiellia; order RFP12; family JAAYNR01; genus VGWG01. The sequence continues at coordinate 358 of CAZOJL010000226.1, forward strand.
CCGGCTTTTCCTGGACCGTCCGATCCGCGCGCCAGGTATAGGCCCACGGCGAGAGATCAACCGGCTGGCCTGCGAAATTGTCGAGATTCGCCTCACTCATGCTTAACGTTCCTTTCTGTAACTCAACTTCCTGAGCGAACGCGCCGTCACAACCCAATGCCAGGACTCCAATCGCCAGGACGGTTGTTCGTTTCATGGGGGTCTCCTTGTTGTTCGGGCTGTTGACTCGTTCCGTGCCCGCCGGTCACTTCCCGAGATTGACGATCTTGATCTTCGGATTGCCGCCGTTGGTAATGCGGAGTTCGGCATAGCCTTTGTTCCAGGCACAGTAGTTGATCAGGCCGCGCCCGTTATCCTTCGGATCATGGTAGTCGTCGCCGTTTGCGGTCCAGGCCGACACCTTGCCGAAAAACTCTTCCGATTCGCCGGGTTGATCGACTTCGACAGAGTAACTGGAGATCACCATGTGAGCGGGAGCCTTGTCGTTGACCACAATGCCAAAGTGATTCCACTGACTGACGACGTTCTGAATGACGAGCGAATGCGAGGACTGGCCGATAAACAACCCGGTGTGGCATCCATGGACGCTGACGCGGAACCCGCAGAACAACTCGGAGACAACGACTCCGGTCGGGAAGCCGTATACCCCCAGGTCCCCCTCCGCCGTGCAGTGAATATTGTTGAGAACTTGCGGGAACTTGATACCCGCCGCCTGGGGATAGCTAATCGGCGGATTCTGGCCAGCCCAGGCGCCCGCCGCGGTGCGGTGATTCGGGGCGCGGTACCGGATGACCACGTTCCGCGTCGAAGCGGCTTGGGCGTTGAAGAAATTCAGGGCCGTTATCGAAGGTCCAAAGGGCGTTCCGTTCTTGACGGTACGAAAGTCGGTTATCGTAATCGCCAGGTTCTCGAAATGGGGATGGACATTGGACAGGAACGGCCAGTTCATGGAAGGATTGATGCTGGTCGGGCCTTTCACGCCGATCATGGATCCCTCGCCGTCGCTCTCGCAGTCGGAGAACAAGACGGAGCCGCCTTCATTATCGGCGAGTCTGGGCGGAACGCTCATGACCGGCTTGCAAGCCCCGAGAAACGTGATCGCAACATTCCGTTTGTTCACGCTGGGCAAACGCAACTGCGCGTTCTCGCCATGCGCTCCGCCCAGCGCCCCGTGGATATAATAGGTCCCCGGGGGGAAGTAGATGGTTCCGCCCCCGCGCGCGTCGCTCTCATCGATGGCGGCTTGAATGGGCTTCGTGTCGTCGGTGCCCCAAATCGCACAGGCATTGGTCACCGAGACGCCGGCCGCGTCGCGCAGGGTGACTTGTTTTGCGGATTCCCAGGAGACGATGATCGTGGCCAGCGAGACGGTATTCGATTTCGCCTTGTCAACCGTGCACAATTTGCCGACATCGGTCGGCTTGAACCGGCCGGCGGCGGACTTCAGGATGGGCGACCCTTTGATCGTTTCCGCGTCGGCGATCGCCTGCAGATCGCCTGTGGCCCCAAAGGCCCTGACGTTCAGCCATCCTGGCAGCACCTCTCCTGGATTCATGTCTGTCGGCGCGCTCTTCGAAGCACTCGTGTCATGGGTCTTCATCGGTTCTCCTTTTGCCGTGCTGCTGGACCACAGAATCCCCGTTGCCATCGCCACGGCGCCCAGTACTCGTTTCGTTGCTGCCATTTTCAGCCCTTTCGTTATGCCTTCGCCCGATCAAGCACGCGCCGGACCGCCGGGTTGGGTTTCAGAACATCGTCGGGTTTGCGTACCTCCAAGGAGGGAAGCGCGCCGAGCCGCTCATGAACCTCCAGACGCCTAATGCTTTCCGGCGTATCGCCGCCCAGCCCCGAGTACCCCATGGTTCGGCACAAGTCGCCATACAGGAACCGTCCGACCGGCACGGGATCGAGTTCGTCGAAGTGCGGGCAGTTGTGGTGATAGCTGTCGAAGAGATGCGCCTGCGCGAAGGATTGGTAGCGCATGGTCATCTCGTTCAACCCCTCGCCACCGACCGCCGGCAAGCCGTCGAGTTCGGTTAGTTCCCGCGTAAGCGCCACCACCCCTTCGGCCATGCTCAGGTTCTCGACCAGGGCGTTATCCGCGTTCCAGGCGCAGAGCGTCTGGTCCACGAACACAGCCGACAGCCGATGCCGCGCCACAGCCGCCGCGATCCGCTCGGTGAGCAGGCGCCGCCACGGGCTGGCCCCGGGATGCAGGTGGTACATCAGCTTCTCGTCGCGCAGCCCCTTCAGCCGCCCGTACGCCTGCGGCGGTTGCACCCATTGCCCGTTCCAACGCCAGGCCCTCAGACGCCGGGTGGAAAAGTCCCGCACGACGAAGTCCGTCATCCGCGCGAACTCGGGATGCTCGGGGTCGATGGAGAAGTAGTTGAAATGCGGCATGATGCGGTACCCCATGGCGCGGCCCTTGGCCAGAAACGCCGCGCCCTCCCGGCTGGCGCGGTACTCGGGATAGTTCACGTCATAGGGATCTGATCGCCAGGTCGCATGATGGATCAGCACCCGGCGCGGGTCCATGACGCGGGCCACCGCATCGAGCACCTTCGGCGCATTGCCGCTCCACTGCAGGGCCAGCCGGATGTCATCCACCCAATCCGGCCGCAACGCCTTGAGCCGGTCGGCGCCGATGTCACGGTGCAGCCATTCGCGATAGACGCCCGCCGGCACGGTCCAGTCGCCATCGTGCGCATCAATGACCCACCGCAGCGACCCGACCGCAACGCTGTCGGCCGCCGGTCCGTGCGCCAGCGTGTGGAAGGTCAGCGAACCGGCGCGCTCCTCGCCGCCAATCTCCACTGCCTTCGGAACGTTGAGCCGGTCATAGGCCGCCACGCTGAACCCGTCGCGCTTTCCCTGCAGAACGACAAAACCCGCCTCCCAGGAGCAGGGCCATTCCCAGTATTTGCCGGCCACCAGCGGGTGCGTCAGATCCTGGCGGCATCCCTGGAAGAACGGCGCCACGAGCTGCAGCCGCTTGGCGATCCCCGGAATCCGCCAGCCCACCCCGCACAAGCCGCGCCGGATCGTCTGCGCGGACGGCTCGACCACAAGCCGGTCCTGATCGTCAATCAGCAGGCGAAGCGTGACATCGCCGTTCTCATCGGCAACATGGACATGCGCCAGCCGTTCGCCCAACGAGACCACGCGCACCGGGGCGTTCGCGCCGACGTCGACCTTCTCGCCATCCGCAAAGCGCAGTTCGACCGGGGCCGGACGCTTGCCGGAGGCGCGCTGCGCCAGCACGGTCCCGCGCGCGTTGCGCAACTCCACCAGTTCCGCCCCCTCCAGGACGGCGGACAACCTTGCGGTCGTGATTTCAATCCTATTGCCCTCGATGCTGATCGGCCTGTGTCTTTTCATGTC
>CAZOJL010000227.1:0-3739 GCA_964580075.1 uncultured Akkermansia sp.
GGTCCCGGGCTCGGTCCAGACGATGTTGTACGGCTGGGTCCAGTGGGGCGTGTCGTCGCCACGCGCCGCCAGGCCCAGGCTCAGGGCCAGAACGCTGCCAAATAGAACTCGTTTCATTTACATTCCGTTATTCTCCATACTGTCAATCCTGCTTCCCATCCGGCCATCGGCAGGAGGCTCCACTGAACCCTGAACCCTACCCCAGCCGTTCCGCGAGCGGGCAGCCGGCGCACCCGGCGCGCGCACTGAGGCAGAAATCGGCGTGTATCTGGAGGAGTCCCTGAATGCGCAGGCCGTTGTTGGCGTAGAGCCGTTTCAAACATGCCCATGATCATCTACTCCTTCATCACCGCCTGCACCTCCGCCGGCGACAACGCCGTGCGGTAGATGCGGAAATCTCGCAACAGGCCGCGGAAGAACCGCCCTTCTTTATACCCTTGTCCGAGCCTGAATGTCAGGTCCGGATTGGGCTGAAAATCGCCTTTGGCCGCCACGGCGCTCTTCTCTTCGCCGTTCAGGTAGCAGAAGATCTTTTCGCCATCGCAGACCACGGTCACATGCTGCCACTGATCCACTTTCAGCGACATCGGCGGCGAGTTGATGAAACCCTTGCCGACGTAGCACGGGGCAAACACAAAGCCCCCTTGCACCAGCACCATGTGCACCCCGTCGGGACTGTGGTTGCCGAAGATTTCCGCATCCCCGCGATTGGCCGCCGGATTGATCCAGAATGACAGGGAAAACGGCACCGCCAGATCCTCCAAGGTCGTCGGGCACTCCATGATGTCGTCAACGCCGTCGAAGCTCAACGCGACACGTCCAGCCGCGTTCGTCCAGATCGGCCCCACCTTTGGAGCCGCATCGTCCGGCTTCTTTCCGGTATTCCCGACTTTCAGCGCTCCATCCCGCTTGTTCCCGGAGGCGTCCGCCGCCACGAGACCCTTTCCTTCGTCCAGCTTCCACCGGGCGTAGAGCGGCGCATAGCGGAAAGGCTTCCGCGTGTCCGGGGCGATGACGTTGGGCTGGCGTGCCCGGTCCCGGATGTTCTTCACTGCCACGGAAAAATCGCCGCCGCCAAACGGGAGCGGTGAAGTCGTCAGCGTCACGGTTTCGCCATCTGCCGCCAACGATGCCGCCAGCACCTGGATTCCGGGTGCGATCACGTAGTTCGCGGCCGTCTCGGCGTCTTCCTGCCGCACCGGCTCGCTGAAATGCACGGCCATGCGGTCTGACCGGCCGGCCATAGTCACGGAAACAACGGTCGGCGGCACCGTATCAGCAGGCCGCACGGTGACGATGGCGTTGGCGATGTTCGTGCGCCCTTCCACTCCCTTCATCCGCAGGAAAACCGTATAAGTTCCCGCTTTTTCATAGGTATGCGTCGCCACCGCCTCGCGGGCCGTGGCGCCGTCTCCGAAATCCCATGCGTAAGCGATGCTCCGGCTCAGACCGTTTGTCACGCGCGTCGCGTCGAACTGGACGGGGAGCCGCATTTCGACCGTGGTCGGATCGATCGCAAGGGTCATCGGATCACGGTATGGGGCCAGCACCTCCACGTCGGCCCGTCGCAGGACAGGAGTTACCAGCAGATTCACCAGCTTGCCGCCGCGCACCTGCCCTTCCACCGTCGTCTGCTCCGGGGCATGCAACTTGAAATCCACGTCCCAATCCGGCGGCCAGGCCGGCAGGAGGAGAAGGCGCTTGCCGTCGGTCTGCAACAGCATTTCCTGGAGGCCGACCATGGCGCTGCCGCCGTGGTCCATGTCGGCGGGGCCGTCCAAGGCGTCGAAGAAGGCGGGGTACCGCGTGCGCGTCGGCGTGCCCTTGTGCCACCAACCGTTGTCTGGAAGGTCGTAACTGATCGGGAAACGGAACTTCACGAGGGCATAGTGCCGGGCCGCATCGGTCAGTCCCAGTCGGGCGGTCCAGATGTTGCCCTGCCACCAGCAAAATGCGGCTTTCCCTGCATCCGGCGCGATAGACCACGTCATCCGCGCCACGTCAAGATCCGGCTTGCCCACGCCATAGAGCCCAAAGGGGAACACCGGATAAAGTTGCGGCAGTTCCCCATTCCCGATAAGTCCGCCCGTTGGAGGCTCTTGCGAGGAAATGACGGTGAGCCTGCCTACCTTGTAGGTGGCGAGCGGCGGAAGTATCTTGCGGAACCCTTGGAAATACGCGCGCATCTCCGCCGGAATCGTCCCCTCCGGCAAGGCGAGGACCGCGTCGCTGATCGCGATAAGCCCAGACAACGAATCGGCACCGTTGATCTTGTCCGGGGAACTCTCGAGGGTCATCACGGGGAAGATGACGAGTTGGCCCTGCTCGTTCAACTCGCTGCCGGTCCGTTTCTTGTGCTCCTTCCGGTAGAACGTGTCGAAGAACCGCGCCGCCCCCTCAATCGCCGGAAGGTATGGGGTGAGGTCCTCGCCAAAGTAACGATGCGACTCGATCATCATCAGGACGAACTCGAGTCCTGAGGTGAAGTGGTAGGGCAAGGCGTTGTCTAAGCCGTTCGTATTGGCAAAAGTTCCGAACCCCATGGTGGTCATGCACTCGTCGTAGATGACACCGTCCACGCCGAACTTGAGCTTGATGCGGGCGTTCTGGAACTCCGCGGTGCGGGCGTAGAAATCCGTGCCCACCTTCAGCACGTCGGCATCGCCGGACTTGAGCAAGGGCCAGTAGAGAAGGCGTTGGTTCTGGGCAGTCAAACTCTGATTGCTCCAGGGGCGGGAGTCCGGGTCGGCGTTGCAGCCGAAGAGTCCGCAACTGAACATGGTCATGCACCGGCCGCTGGAATTCACACCCAGCATGGCGCGGAAGAGCTGATAGTTGCGGCCGACTTCCCACGCGGGATCGTTCGTATGCGTGGAATCCGGATTGATCACGATGCGGCTGCGGTCCCAGAACGTGCGCCACCAGGCCGCGGACGTCTCGCGGTCGGCGGCCTGCGTGGATGCGGTCCGCGCCGCGAGCTGGCGCACTTCGTTGGTCCAGGCGTCCGGCGTGGCGTCCTGCGCGACGCGCAGCGCGGCGCGCAACGCGAACGTCGTGACGGGCTCCACGGTGTTGAGAGGCGCGGTGCTGCACGGCCGCCCCTCGTTTGTGCCTGCCCCGCTCGCGCCGGGCGCGAAGCCCGCGCCCACGAGCAGTCCGCCGCAGGTCAGATCGCCCAGGGTGTCGGGGACCTTGTCGGCGATTGCCCCCAAGCCCCAGGCGGCGATCATCCGGGCGCGGTAACCCGACGGCGCGGGCAGGCGGCGGCTCCAGATTACGCCGTTGTCGGAAGCCCGCGCAGCCATCTGCCAGTTGTCGTCCAATTCGAGGGTGGCGGTCACGCTGACCGGCTTGGTCGCCGTCCCCTCAATATGCACGACCGTCTGATGGGCATCCGCCCAAATACGCAGGTTGACCGCAGCGCCGTCCGCCGCGAGGCCGCTCACCCGCACGGTGTTGGATTCCAGGTCGAGTTCCTGCCGCAGCGAATCGGCAAAGGGATTGGGCGACACAGTCACGCGGATGCGGGCCAGTTTCGTCAGATCCTGGTTCGCGTTAAAGCTGTCCGGCGAACTGATGTAGAAAAGAACCCCATCATTTTGCGCCCAGACATTCAGCCCGATATTGCCGCCGCCGGCCGGCATGGAAGAGAGCCCGTTGGTCCCGGGCTCGGTCCAGACGATATTGTACGGCTGGGTCCAGTGGGGCGTGTCGGCCAGCGCCGAGGAAACGCCCAGAC
>CAZOJL010000228.1:0-3689 GCA_964580075.1 uncultured Akkermansia sp.
GACAAGGTCAATCCCGGTTCGCTCATCCTCTCGGGCGAGATGATGTTCCGTTACATGGGCTGGACCGAAGCGGCCGATAAGCTGATCGCCGCCATGGACCAGGTGATCGGCGCCAAGACCGTGACCTACGACTTCGCCCGCCTGATGGAGGGCGCCACCGAGGTCTCCTGCAGCGCGTTCGGCCGCGAATTGGCTGCAGCGATGGGACAATCCTAAGATTGGCAGAAGGATGGACATGTCAACGAATGCACTCGACAACATTCTGGTCATCAATTCTGGAAGTTCCTCGCTGAAGTTCATGCTCTTCAGCATGGCCACCGAAACGATGCTGGCCAAAGGCGTCGTGGAACGCATCGGCTCACCCAAGTGCACGTTCACCTACCAGCGCGCAGGGGAGCCGAAAATCGAGCGTGGGCTGCGCGCCGAGAACCATAGCAAAGCCCTCGCCCTGGCCTGTCGCATGTTGATCGATCCCGCGGCCGGGGTGATGCAGGCGCTTTCCGAAGTCGACGCCATCGGCCACCGCGTCGTGCACGGCGGCGAGAATTTCTCGGCGGCGGTCGTCGTGGACGAAACGGTCAAAGCCGGAATCCGTGAGTGCAGCGCCCTCGCGCCACTCCACAACCCGGCCAACCTGGGCGGGATCATCGCCTGTGAGACGGTCTTTCCGGACACGCCGAATATCGCCGTGTTCGACACCGCTTTTCATCATACGATACCCCGGCATGCCTTCCTGTACGCCCTCCCCAGCGCCTGCTATGAGAAGCTCCACATCCGCAAGTACGGATTCCACGGCACCTCCTACCAGTTTGTCAGTGCCGCCGCCGCGAAGTACATCGGCAAACCGCTGGAACAAACCAAATTGATCATCTGCCACCTCGGCAACGGGTCGTCAATCGCGGCGGTCGACGGGGGCCGGTCGCTGGACACGACCATGGGCATGACCCCGCTCGCGGGGCTTATCATGGGGAGTCGCTCGGGCGACATCGACCCCGCAGTCGTGCTCTACCTCGCCCGCGAGGGAAAGCTGACGCTCGACGAGATCGACACGCTGCTCAACAAGCAATCGGGACTGCTGGGTTGCGGCGGAACCGGCTCAGGCGACATGCGCGAGTTGGTCGCCGCCGCCGCCGCAGGAAAGGCGTCCGCCGTCACCACGCTCAATATGGTGGGGCACCGTGCCGCACTCTATATCGGAGGCTATTACACCCTCCTGGGCGGCGCCGATGCGATCGTCTTCACCGGCGGCATCGGCGAGAACTCCTTCCCCGCGCGCGAAGCAATCATCACCCGCCTCGCCGCCATCGGGTGCAGATACGATGCGGCGCGCAACCAGGAAATCAATTTTGGGAAGGCCGGAACCATCTCCGCCGACGGCTCGACGACGCCCGCGCTCGTCATCCCCACCAACGAAGAACTGATGATCGCCCGTGAAACATTCGCAACCCTCTCCGGCGCCTCATAAGGGCGACCGGTTGGTCGTTTGTGCCGCCCCGTCAATCCACCCACACCTCCAGAGCCCCACATGAATCTCATCGAACACCTCCTCCCCTCCGTCAAAGCCGTTCACAAAACCATTGTTCTCCCCGAGGGCCATGACCCCCGCGTCATCGCCGCCGCAATTCACGTGAAAAAAGCGGGCATGTGCGAACCGGTCGTGCTTGCGACCCCGTCCGAGTTGGCCACCGCCGAAGCCCAGGCGGGCGGAACGCTGGCCTCCCATGAAATCCGCTGCATTGACTACAGTGTCTCGACACTCACACCCGCCCTGGCCGAAGCCCTCTACGAACGCCGGAAAACAAAAGGAATGACGATCGACCTGGCCGCCGCCACCCTCTCCACAAACCGCCTTTTCTTTGGCAACATGCTGCTCGGATGCGGCCACGTCGACGGCCTCGTCGCCGGCTCGGTCGCCTCCACGCCCGACATGCTCCGTGCCGCATTCACCTGCGTCGGCACGGCAAAGGGGATCGCGATCGCGTCGAGCTGCTTCATCATGGATCTCCCGCGCCCCACGCCGTCGGGTGACAACGTGCTGATCTTCGCCGACTGCGGCGTCAACATCTGCCCCACCGCCGACGAACTGGTCGACATTGCCCAGGCCACCGCCGGAACCTGCCGCAAACTGCTCGGCAAACGCCCCAAACTCGCCCTCTTGAGCTTCTCGACCCGCGGCTCGGCCAAACATCCGCTGGTCGACAAGATGCGCATCGCCACCGAGAAGACCCGCGCCCGTTTCGCCGCCCTCGGCATCGAGGCCGACGTGGACGGCGAGATCCAGGCCGATGCCGCGCTCATCCCCGCTGTGGCCGCCACCAAAAACCCGTCCGGCGTCATCACCGGCGACGCCAACGTCCTGATCTTCCCCGACCTCCAGGCCGGAAACATCTGTTGCAAGCTCACCGAGCGCCTCGCCGGCGCCATGGCCTATGGACCGATCCTCCAAGGGACAGGCAAACCGGTCAACGACCTTTCCCGCGGTTGCTCCGTCGATGATATCGTCGGCGTGATCTGCATCACCATCTGCCAGGGTCTCAGATAGGCGTGCTTCAGCACGTCCGCGTAACGCCACATGCGAAATAGAAACACAGCGCAGACATTCGGCATCCGCCTCGCCAGATTTTTGATGCTGGTGGTGGCGATGCTGATGGTGGGAGCCAATGCGTTCGTCCATCAGCCCCAGGCGTGGCGCGCGGCGAAGACGGCCACATGGCCCGAGTCTGTCGTCCGGGCGGTCGAGCGTTTTGGCAATGCCTTCGCCGATTATACCGACGCGCTCGGGCTGAGTGGCCGCGACGTGTCGGTCACGCTGCCGGTATTCACGTCTCCCAACGGCTTTGCCTTCGGCGGCATGCCCGTGCCGATCCCGGGCGGGGTGGCGCGCGATGATGTGGTGGTCATTGAGAAGAAAACCTTCACGCTCGGGTGGTCACCCTCGCTCCGTCATGCCGTCTGGGCCGCCTACCGTGTGCCGCCGACGCAGACACTTTTTGACCTGACGCGCCCCTCGTCCTTCACGCGCGATCCCGCTGCCCGGAACGCCCCCAGGCACGACGACTACACCCGCAGTGGGTATGATCGCGGGCATCTCGTCCCCAACCACGCGATCGCCGCCCGGTTTGGCAAGGAGGCGCAGGCCGAGACCTTCCTCACCTCCAACATCGCGCCGCAACGCCCGTGGCTGAATCAGGGGCCGTGGGCCGACGTCGAGATGCGCATCGCCAACGATTGGCCCGACCGCGTCGGCGATGTCTGGGTGATCGTCGGCGCCATCTCCCCGCCCGAGCGGCAAACGCTCGCCACCGGAATCAACATCCCGTCCGCCTATTACATGATCATCGTCGCCCACCGGGACGACCGCGTCCGCGCCTTTGCCGTGGTCATGCCCCAGCGGATCTCACGCCGCGCCCGCCCCCGGGAGAGCTTGGCGACGATCGATGAAGTCGAACACCTCAGCGGCTTCGATTTTCTCGCCTCCATGCCCGACGAAGAAGAGGCGGTACTCGAAGCGGGCCGCCCCACCCGCCTCTGGCCATCAGGATTTGGCGGCGTGGTCTCGATCATCAAACGGCGCCTGGGATCGTATTCGAAGTAACCCCGAGACGCTTGCAAAACTCTGTTTTGCAAGCGGAGTGTTCAGTGTTCAGTGTTCAGTGTTCAGTGTTCAGTGTTCAGTGTTCAGTGTTCAG
>CAZOJL010000229.1:0-3670 GCA_964580075.1 uncultured Akkermansia sp.
CCCCCCCCACAACACCACCAACCCCCGGGCCACCCCCCCCCCCCGTTTACAAAAAAACCTGGGTTAAATAAATCCCCCGCCCAGCCCGTTTGTTTTTTTTTGGGGGGGGGGGGGGGGGGAATTGTCAACGCTTTTCAACGATTATTTTTCGGACAGCATCTCAACGCGGAAATCAGGGCACGCGGAAATCAGGGAACTAGTCTCTTCTTGTAGGGATAGCAGGCGACTTCCAGACGGGTGCGCAACACGTTCAGGAAGTGAGCCCTTCCAGACGCTCCACCCAGGCGATGAGCTGGGCGATCTTCCTGTCGGCGCCGGTGGCGCTGAGGTGGGGACTGCGGTTGCGGATCAGCAGCGTCTGACGGCTGTGGGCGCGATAGAGCCCGACCTTGCCCTGGCGTACTTCGACCCGCGCAATTCGCCGTGCCGCCGCAACAATCCTCAGTTCCGCGAGCTTCAGCAGGCGGGCGGCGGGCGGCGGGAGGCGCCCGAAGCGATCGGCCATCTCGGTGCGCAAGGCGCGGATATCGCCGGGTGCGGACGCTTCGGCGACGCGGCGGTGAAAGGCGAGCCGCTGGACCTCGTCTTCAATATACGCGTAGGGAAGGCTGACGCCGCAGGCGGGGTCGGCCGCGCCGGGGGAGAGATCGATAAAGTCGAGCTGGATGTCGACGTCCACCAGCAGCGGCGGGGCCTCGCCTTTGAGCCGGGCGACCGTCCGCTTGAGGAGCTGGCAGTAGAGGCCAAAGCCGATGGCGGCAATATGCCCCGATTGCGCGGCGCCGAGGAGGGAGCCCGAGCCGCGTATCTCCAGGTCGCGCAGGGCCAGCGCGAAACCGGCGCCAAGTCCGCTGTGGGCGCGCAGGGCGCCGATCCGCTGTCGGGCCTCGTCATCCACATTTCCGTGCTCGGGCAGGAGAAGCCAGGCATAGCCCTTGCGCGAGGCGCGGCCGATGCGTCCGCGGAGCTGGTAGAGATCGGCGATGCCGAAGCGGTCGGCACGGTCGATGATGATCGTGTTGGCGCGGGGAATGTCCAGCCCCGACTCGACAATCGTGGTGCACAGCAGCAGGTCGGTCTCGCCCGATTCGAAACGGCGCATGACTGCGGCCAGCTCCCGTGAGGCCATCTGGCCGTGCGCGACATCGATCCGGGCCTCGGGGACCAGGCGTTGCAGCCGCGCCAGGACGAGCGGCAGGGTCATCACGCGGTTGTAGAGGAAGAACACCTGGCCGTCGCGCGCCAGCTCCTGCAGGATCGCGGCGCGAATGGCCGCGTCGGAGTCGCGCACCACCCGCGTCTCGATCGCCAGACGCTCGCGCGGGGGCGTCTGCAGCAGCGACATGTCGCGCGCGCCGGTCATCGAGAGGTAAAGCGTCCGGGGAATGGGCGTGGCGGAGAGGGTTAGCACGTCCACCACCTGGCGGACGGCCTTGAGGTATTCCTTGTGGCGCACGCCGAACCGCTGTTCTTCGTCAATGATGAGCAGTCCCAAGCTTTTGAAGACGACATCGGGCTGGAGCAGCGCGTGCGTGCCGATGACGATGTCGACGTGGCCGGCGGCCAGATCCTCGATGGTGCGGCGGCTCTGGGCGGGGGTTCGGAAACGCGAGAGGACATCGATGCGGATCGGATAGGCGGCCATCCGTTCGCGGAAGGATTCGTAGTGCTGCTCGGCCAGGACGGTGGTCGGCACCAGGATGGCCACCTGGCGCTGGTTCATGACCGCGATGAAGGTGGCACGAATGGCGACCTCGGTCTTACCGTAACCCGCATCGCCGCACACGAGCCGATCCATGGGACGTGGCGCAGCCATGTCGGCCTTGACCTCCGCGATGACCCGCACTTGGTCGACAGTTTCCTGGTACGGAAACGAGGCCTCGAAGGCGTGCATCCACGGCGGGGCGGTGTCGAACGAAATGCCGGGGCTGAACTGGCGCTTCGCCTGGGTGTCGAGCAGCGAGGATGCCAGGTCGGCGATGGCGCGTTCGGCGTCGGTCTTTTCGCGCGTCCAGCGCCTGCCGCCGAGACGGTGGAGCGCGACGGCATGGCCGCCGACGCCGACGTAACGGCTGAGAAGATGGACGTGAGAGATCGGGACGTGGAGCTTGGTGTTATCGGCGTATTCGAGGGTGACGACCTCGGAACGCCGGCCGTTGATCTCGACTTCGGTCGTGCCGATGTAACGCCCGATCCCATGGTCGAGATGAACAACCCGGTCGCCGGGCTGCAGGTCGGCGATGGTGTCGAGGCGCTGACCGGCGGCGGGGGCGCTTTTCGGCCGGACGGGCGTGTGCTTGCGGATGGCATAGAGGTCGGGTTGCGCGAGGAGCGTCAGGGCGCAACCGGGTGGCTCCGCGAGCGTGAACCCGCCCGAGAGCGGCAGGCGGAGCAGCACGACCCCGCCGCCCGCCGGGAGTTCATGGGCCAGGGTCTCGCAGGCGCCCGACGTGTCGGCGCAGACAACGGCGAGGCCGCCGGCCTGTGCGAATGTGGCGAGCGGCGCGAGCAGCCGGTGCCGGACCGCCGCAAGCAAATCGGGGTGTGCGGGGTCGTCCCCGAAAGACGCCACGCCGGCGACGGGCGCGATGGCGAAGGGGAGCGCGGGGAGCGCGGGCGGGGGCGGGTCGCCGGTGATCAGATCGAAGGCGGGCTCGCACGCGGCGAGGCGACGCGCGAGATCGTCCCAGGGGAGCAGGCCGGGAAACTCGGCCGCCCGGATCTCGGCGTAATGGCGGATGCGGTCGTGATCGAGACGCAGAATCACGGTGCCGCGCGCCAGAAGGTCGGTAAGCAGGACCGATCCGGCCGGGGTACACGGGATGAGAGCCGCTTCGGTGATCCGTTCGACCGAGGTCTGAGTGGCGGGGTCGAAGCGCCGCAGAGACTCGATGAGATCGTCCGCGAATTCAGCGCGGACCGGCATCGGGTCGGTGACGGGCCAGACGTCGAGGATGCCGCCACGCACGGCGAATTCGCCTTTCTCCGACACTTCGGGGGTGCGGGTGTAGCCGGCGGAGGCGAGGTCGGCGATGAGGGCGTTCAGGTCGGTCTCGCCCTTCAGGGCGAGATGTCGGGTCGCGCGCGCGACCGCGTCCGGATCGGGTACCGGCTGCTGAAGCGCGTGCACCGAGGCGACCAGAATGGGTGGCGGGCAAGCGGCGGGGGAGCCGTCGGCGTCGATTCCGCGGGCGGGGTCGAAGCGCGCACGGACCGCCAGCAGGCGCGCGCCCTCCAGGTCGCGATCCACGCCGGCATCCCCGGATTCCACGGCGGGGAGCAACACGACCGGTCGGTCGGTTTCACGGGCGAAGGCGAGGATGTCGCCGGTGACCGCCTCTTGTTCCATCGATCCGGCGGTGATCACCAGAATCAGCGCGCGGGGATGCAGGCGGCCCAGCGCGAGCGCGGTGAGCGCGGCCGACGCACCGGGAAGGAGGGGGAGCGAGCACGCGGCGACACCCGGCGGCACCGCGTCGAACGCGGCGCGCAGGGCGTCGGTCATGCGGTCGGTGATGGCGTGCGCGGTCAACATGGCCTGCCGCAACAGTAGCAAAGCGGCTATCCGGCGGCAACTGCTTTCCGACACTGCTTTCCGCAACACTGCTTTCCGCAACAGGGCAAACGCATCTAATTTCTCTCTTTTTTTGCTTCTCCTGGCGCCTGTCGT
>CAZOJL010000230.1:0-1757 GCA_964580075.1 uncultured Akkermansia sp.
CTGCAATTCTCCTTTGGAGGCTGTCGCGGATGTGAGGCCGGAACCGCCGTTTGCCGGGGTGGATCGGTTTTTTGATGAACCGGATCCGGCGGAGGATGGACGGGTGCGGGGTCTGCTGGGGTGGTCGGCGGCGGCCGGTAAGGATCAGCGGACGGCGCTGCTGCGCTTTACGCAGTGGTGCGCGTGCGCGCCGGATGGCGAGCGCCGGGTAATTCTGGCGCTCATGAGCCATTATGAGGGCCGTCTGCCTAAGGGGGCGGTGACGGACATCGCGGAGGTGGCCGGGGTGAGCCGTGAGACGGTGCGGGTCGCCGTGAACCGCTTTACGCGGTATTTCCCCGATGGGATCTCGAAACGTCGCAGGAGTTTGGATTGATATGCTGGATCTGGCGGTACTTGAACAGATGGCGAATGCGGATGCGTATGCGCGTCTGCGCCTCGGCATCGGCCTGTATGGGTGGCAGGAGCGGGTGCTGCGCGCGATGACCCGGCGGGGGGCGCGTGTGGCGGTTCGCACCTGCAACGAATCTGGCAAGACCTCTACGCTGGTCACCTCGCTGGTGCTCTGGCACATGGAGGCGTTTGTCGGCTCGCTGACGATCACGACGTCGGGGTCGTACCGGCAGATCAAGGATCAGCTCTACCCCCACCTGCAGAACTGGGCGGGCCGCCTGGGCGACGGGTGGGAGTTTGGCGACGGATGGGGCCGGCATCATCGGACCGGCAGCCGCCTGGTTTCGTTTTCGACGGACAACCCCGGCAAGGCGGAGGGGTGGCATGAGCCGCCGCGCATGCCGGGCGACATCGCGGGCCACAACAATCCGCTGGCCGGGTTTGGCCTGGCCGATGCGGAGTGGTCGGGGATGGCGGCGAACGCGGCGAAGAGCAGTCTGCTGCTGATGATTGACGAGGCGAAGACGCCGCCGATCGAGATCTACGAGGCGTTCGAGCGCTGCCACGCGACCCGCTGGATCAACCTGTCATCGCCCGGCCCGAGCTATGGGCCGTTCTATGACTGCTTTCACCGCGATGCAGGGCGCTGGCAGGGGTTTAAGGTCGCGGCATCGGACTGTCCGCACCTGTGGGACTCGCCGGAGAAGCGGGCCGAGCTGGAGGAGCAGATCACGAGTCTGCGGCCGGAGCTGGTGCAGTCGATGATCTACGGGGAGTTCATGCCCGAGGGCGCGGGGCAGGTTTTTGACATGGGCCGGGTGGATGACGCGATGAACGGCAAGGTCGAGACGGTCGGGGCGGGCCGCTATCGCCGGGCCGCGCTGGACATTTCGGCGGGGGGCGACGAACAGGTGCTGGCGGTGTGCGACGGCAACCGCGCCTGGATCGAGTGGGCGGGGTTCGAGAAGGACGACCACCGGCTGGTCGAGATCGTGTGTCTGCGGCTCAAGCGCCTGGCGATCGCGCCCGAGGACTGTTTTGCGGACGACGGCGGGCTGGGCAAGATCGTGATCAACCAGTTCGAGCGGGAGGGGTTTTATCTGCGGCGGTTCGACTTCGCCGGAAAGCCGAACAATCCGTCCATGTACCGCAACGCCCGCGCCGAGGCGTATTTCAAACTGGCCGACCTGCTGCGGCTCGGTCAGGCGGTGCTGCCGCAGGACGACACGCTGCGCGAAGAACTCGCCTTTTGCCGCTACGAGGTGGACTCGAGTCCGCTGCAACTGGTCGCGAAGAAGAAGCTGCCCCGGTCGCCCAACCGCTCTGACGCGGTGGCGATGGTCTTTTACGAGCTGTACGATTTC
>CAZOJL010000230.1:1857-3493 GCA_964580075.1 uncultured Akkermansia sp.
GACGGCGCGATAACGCGCCGCGCGGTAACGGGGAGGTCGATATGAGAGACGATCAGGTAAACGTGGATGCGGACGAGGTTGCTTTTGCGTCGCCGACGCGCCTGACGGCGCTGCGGGACTTGGTTGCGCAGGATATGAAGGACCGCGGGGAATGGTTTGACCGGTGCAAGAAGAACGAGAAGGAGCGCTACAAGCGCGAGAACACGGCCAAGCCGCTCTATGACGGCGCGCCCAACCTGGTTGATCCGGTGATTGACGATCTGATACGGGAGTTGAAGCAGGCGGTTGTGACGACCCTGTGGCAGTCCCCGCGCCTGGCGCAGTTCATCGGACTTGACGAGCTGGCGGTGAGACACGCCGAAGCGGCAGAGGTCGCGTTCGACTTCCACCTGCGGCGGATCGGCAAGACGCGGCAGCGGATGTCGCTGTCGGTGGACCACCAATTGACCTACGGGTCGGCGGTGGCCAAGCTGGTGACGGCCACCGGCGCGGGCGGGCGCGAGGTGCCGGAGTTTGGCTGCGTGTCGCCGCTGTCGGTCGTGGTGCCGACGGCCACGAACGAGATCACGGACGCGCAGCGCGTCACGCACCTGTTTCGCTTCACGCTCGCCGAATTCAAGCGGGCGGCGAAGCTCAACGGCTGGGAGGCCGACGCCGTGTCCGCGATCGAGCGCGTCTGGAAAGAGAAGGGGGCGGTCGTTTACAGCGGCGACGCAGCCGCCGCGCGCGGACACTACCGCGACGGCCAGCTCGCCACCTCGGCCCGCTTTGTCGAGGTGTGGGAGGTCTATCACGAGACATCCGACGCGGGGCGGCGGGTGGCGGTGTTCTGTCCGGCGCTGCCGCAGACGCCGCTGTACGACCGCCCCTGGGCGTGGCCGCGGATTTTGGCGAGCGAGGAGACGCCGCCCGAACGGCCCTGGCCGTTCGTCCAGTTCCGCTACGAAGACTGCGAGGGGTTTTACAACTCGCGCGGGCTGCCCGAGATCCTGGAAGTGGATCAGAAGGAGGCCTCCACGTACCGGACTGCGCGCGGGGTGTCGATTGACTTTGCCGGCAAGCCGTTCGTGGACGGCGTACGCCGTTCGACGCCCTTCAAGTTTCGCGCGGGGGAATATCTGGACGGCGCCCAGATCGTCTGGGCCGAGCCGCCCGACGCGGCCCAGACGTACCAGCAGGAATACGCGCGGACCCTCGCCATGAAACGGGTGGGATCGGCGCAGGGGGCGATATCCTCGGTCGCCCAGGGCGACGCCCGCAAGACCGCGACGGAGGTGCGGACACTCACGGCCGCGGCCAACGGGATGTCGATAGACGCGGTGGACCGGTTTGCGGAGCCGTGGGGCGAGCTGTTCGCCATGATGTGGGAACAGATCGCCCGCGCGGCGCAACTCGACGGCGGGCGCTGCGGCCTGGTGCGGGGCGAGGCGATCCCGAAAGCGGCGTTTGCGGCGAACTACGCCGTGGCGGCCGGGGTGTCCGGCCGGATCGTGAGTCAGACCAACACCCTGACCGCGCTCACGAACATGGGGCAGCTCGGATCACTCATGGAAAACATGACCGCGACGCTCGGGGCAAGCGCGGTGAAGGGCTTTTACGGCTGGATGCTCAGCGTGCTCGACGCCGACATGGCGCG
>CAZOJL010000231.1:0-3487 GCA_964580075.1 uncultured Akkermansia sp.
ATGGCGCGCCCACGGGGAGTCGAACCCCGCTTCCAGGGATGAAAACCCTGTGTCCTAACCGATAGACGATGGGCGCAAACGGGTGGAAGGGTATCAGAACCGGCGCGCGCGAAGCAACTCAAAAAATCAAAAATTATACAGCCGCATCGCTTCTCTCCTTGACATGCGCCGTTCGTAACGGTATTTTCTGTTCATCGCTCACGTAAAAGAAGGATCGCAAAGCATGTACGAAGTCTCCGACCTGCGCAAAGGCATTAAACTGTTGATCGAGGGAACCCCGTGGTTCGTGACCGATTTTGAATTCAGCAAACCCGGCAAGGGCCAGGCGATTTATAACTGCAAACTCAAGAACATGCTGAACGGCAGCACCATGAGCCGCAGTTTCCGCTCGAATGACCGGTTTGAAAAGCCCGACCTGAGCCAGCGCATGGTCCACTTCTCCTATTCGAAGGACAATATCTATTACTTCACAGACGAGAATTATGAGGAAATCACCATCAGCACCACTGTGCTTGGACAGAACCGTTTCTTTCTCTGCGAGGATATGGAGTGCGAGGTCTTGTTCTTTGCGTCGCAGGCGATCGATGTGACGCTGCCCAATTTTGTCGAGCGCAAGGTCATGATCTGCGACCCGGGAGCTCGCGGTAACACGGCATCGGGCAAAGTGACCAAGCCGGCCACCCTCGAGGGCGGCTACGAACTGGCCGTCCCCCTCTTCGTCAACGAGGGCGACATGATCCGCATCGACACCCGCGACGGCACCTACGCCGACCGCGTGCGGGGATAACGCGACTCATCCTAAATCCGGCAGTTCAGCTTTACCATTCGCTCTAAGTGCCCCGTGATCAGTCATCAGTGATCAGTGGGCTTCGCACCAAATGGTGATGCCTCTTATTGCTCAATGGGTTATAACCATGAGAACAACGCCCAACAACCAATTCAGGCGGTCAGAGCGACGGCCGCCTCTTTGAGCTGCTCGCGAATCTTGAGGTGTTGCGGGCATTTGCTTTCGCATTCGCCGCAATCGGTGCAGGCATCGGCCTTCTTGGCCGGATCCCACGATCCCGCGCCGATGCCGGCATACCCCGCCTTGGCGCTCGCCCACAGGTCGTAGACCCGGCCCGAGTTGTAGGACTCGAAGATGCGCGGAATGGCCACACCCTGCGGGCACGGCATGCAGTAGTTGCACCCGGTGCAGTAGAGTTCCGCCATCTTCCGGAGCCGCACCAGATGCGCGGCGATGGCCGCCGTATCGTCTGCCGTCAGCGATACGGGGTCGGCACAGATGCGGACGTTTTCCTCGACCATCTCCATCGTGCTCATTCCCGAGAGCGCCATGGTGACGCACGGGTTCGCCAGCACAAACCGCAGCGCCAGTTCCGGCACCCGTTCGATTCCGGGGACGAGACCCCCCAGCACGGAACTGCTGTCACCCAAGCGCCCGCCCGCAACCGGCCCCATGGCCACCACGCCGATGCCGGCGGCGTGCGCGGCAGCGATCCCCTCCTCCAACTGCCGGTCAAGCAGGTTGTATTGGAGGGTGATGACCGACGGATACCCGCTGGCAACCAGCTTCAGCAACGCATCGTTGTTGTCGTGGAACGAACAACAGATGTGCTTGATCAACCCCTGTTGCTGCGCCTTGCGCATCCAGCCGGAAACCCGTGGCTCGACTTTCTCGGTGTAGGAACCCCAATTGATGCCATGATGGTTGTAGATGTCGATGCAGGAGACCTGAAGCCGCTCCAGACTCTGTTCGAGCAGCCCCCACCAGACCTTCTCATCCTCACCGTAATCATGGTTCTTCGTGGAAAGAACGATCCGGTCGCGCCAGCCCTTGAGCGCCTCGCCAACCACCCGCTGACTGTCCTCGTTGCAGTACCCGACAGCGGTGTCGATGTAGTTCACGCCCGCTTCAAACGCCCGATGGATCATCGGAATCGCCAACGCGCGGTCGATCCGCGCTTCGGCGCCCTCGCCAATCATGGGCAACCGCATTGCGCCGAAGCCCAATTGGGACACCCGCAGCCCGGTTCTGCCCAACGATCGATAAACCATCATTTGCTCACCCTTCCGGTTCGGTAATGTTCAACGCCTTGCCAGCCTTGCGCTTGGCGGCGGTGACTGCATTGCGCTTGGTCACGGCCTTAACGCTCGCCTGTTTCTTGCGACAGGCGCCGGATGTGCCGAATCGGGCCAGCTTCGGCTCCTTGGCGAGGCGACGCTTCGACTCGGCCAGCACGTGCCGATACTGCGGCAGCCACTTCGCCTGGGCCACGAGCATCGCGTCCGTCATCTGCGAAACCTCAGGAGGCGTACAGACCGCGCCCACCAGCGGGTCGAGCATCATCGCCTGCTTCAGCAGCATGACGTCGCCGTTGACCGCCGCCTCGACCGACAACCGCTGGACGTTCACCGACTGCGCGCAAATCGCCGCGCATGCCAACGGCAGGTCGCCGACCTTGGGGATGCTGATGCCGTTCCGGTCCACGTAGCAAGGCACTTCAACGATGCTGTCGTCGGGGAGGTTGGTGATGCACCCGTCGTTGACCACGTTGAAATGACCGCGGTACCGGCGTCCCAGTTCCAACCCTTCAATGATGTACGAGCCGTGCTCCTGTGACCGCTGGTGCTCGCCGAGATTCCAGGGCTTGTCAGCCAGCAGTCTCGGGAACTCCGTCTGGAACCAGTTGCGCCCCTCGATCGTCACGCGCAGGTAACCGCCGGTCTCGCCATTGATCCAACTGCTCATGTCAATCCACTTCTGGATCTCCGACGGGCGCTTGCGGTACCAGGGGACATACTCGGAGAGATGGCCGTTGGACTCCGTGGAGTAATAGCCGAAGCGGCGGAGGATATCGATGCGCACCTTCTCCGTCTTGCTGAAATCGGGATGCGTCTCAAAACCCTCCAACAGCCGGTCGAGCCAACTCTCGCCCTTGTAGAGCACCTGAACATACCATGTCTGGTGGTTGATGCCGGCGCAGATGATGTCCACGTCGCCCATGGTCACCTTCTCATAGCGCTTATCCTCGGGCTTGCGCCCTTTGTTGATCAACCGCTCAATCACGTTGGAGATTTGCCAGTGGCCGCCCTGCACCCCGTGGCACAGGCCGAGTGTGGGGACGCCGCCGTACTCGTTCGCCGCCCAGGTCATCATCGCGTTGGGGTTGCCGTAGTTCAACAGCAACACGTTCGGCTTGGCCACTTCACGAATATCGGCGCACCAATCCAGCATCGCGGCGATGCCGCGCTGACCGTACAGGATGCCGCCGGCGCACAGGGTGTCGCCCACGCACTGGTCGACGCCATACCGCAACGGGATGTCGATGTCGGATTGGAACGCCTCGATGCCACCCACGCGAGCCGAGTTGACCACATAATCGGCGTCGGTCACGGCAGCCCGGCGATCGGTCGTGCTCGTGACCCTGGCCGTGAGGCCGTTGGCGGCGATGTCGCGTTTCAAGAGCTGCGCAATCATCTTGAG
>CAZOJL010000232.1:0-3266 GCA_964580075.1 uncultured Akkermansia sp.
TGTTCGACTACGCGGTGCCTGAGGAATGGTCCTGCCGCGTTCGAACCGGCGTGCGCGTGCGCGTGCCCTTCGGCTCGCGCGTCTGTTCGGGGTACGTCATCGAATGTTCCGACAAGCCGGAGCCGCGGGTTGCGGCTGCAGGTGCGGCGGTGCAGCAGGGGTTGTTCGGCGAGGATGACGCGGCCGATTCCGGAAGACGGCGGCTCCGGTCGGTCCTGGGAATTGACGATGATCGCCCGTTCTTCTCCGAGACGCTGATCCGGCTGATCCGCTGGATCTCCGATTACTACTTTGCCCCGCTCGAAGTGTCGCTCCGTTGCGCCCTTCCCGCGCCTGTCAGAGACGGCGGTTCGAAGCCGAAGGAGCAGGTGTTTGTGGGCTTGCCGCCGACGGAGGCGTCGGCGGATACGGGGTCAGGGGATTCCGGGTTCAGAAAACCGGTTGCCGCAGCAGGCGCGGATGCGCCCCTTCCGGCCGGCGAGCAGGGGAGGGAAGATCATCCCCGCCCGGACGGCCAGCCCCACACCCCGGAATCGGCGGTGGGTGAGCCCGGGTCGGCACGCGCGCCGCTCACGTCCCGCCAGCGGGCTCTGATCGAGGAGATACGGGCCCGCGGCGGGGGATTGCTGCCGGTGCTTTGCCGCGAGTTGAAATGCGCCCCGGATACCCTCAAGCGTCTGGCGGCCGCGGGCTGGCTGACGCTGGAGACGCGCCAGTTCCGACGCGATCCGCTCGCCAACCGCACCATCCTACCCACCGGCCCGATCAGCCTGATGCCCCAGCAGGAGTCCGCCCTGCGTCTGATATGCGCCGATTGCGATGCCGCGCTCGCCGCCCGCGCCGCCGGCGCCGTGAAAGCCCCGCCCCCGGTATTGCTGTACGGGGTGACCGGTTCGGGAAAGACAGAGGTCTACCTCCAGGCCATTGCGCACGTTCTGGAGCGCGGCGGCGGGGCGATCGTGCTGATCCCCGAGATTGCCTTGACCCCCCAGACGGTCCAGCGGTTCGCCGGCCGGTTCGGCGGGCGGATCGCCATCCTCCACAGCGCGTTGAGCCAGGGAGAGCGTTTTGACGAGTGGCACCGGATCCGCGACGGTGACGCGCGGGTGGTGATTGGGCCGCGGTCCGCCGTGTTCGCGCCGGTGACCGGCCTGGCGTTGATCGTGGTGGACGAAGAGCACGAATCGAGCTACAAGCAGGAGGAGGCGCCCCGCTACAACGCGCGCGATACGGCGGTGATGCGCGGCTGGATGGAGGGGTGCGGCGTGGTTTTGGGATCGGCCACGCCGGCGATGGAGTCGTGGGCCAATGCCCGGCGCGGCAAGTATGCGCTGGCCCGGATCGAGAACCGCGTCGAGGATCGCGCCATGCCGACGGTCGAGATTGTCGACATGCGCCTCGAGACGGCGCGCAGCGGACATGCGCAGGTGTTCTCGCAACGGCTCGTCGACTCCATCCAGGGGCGGTTGAACGTCGGCGAGCAGGTGATCCTGTTCCTCAACCGGCGCGGGTTCGCCACCTCGCTGCTCTGCACCCAATGCGGCTTTGTGGCCGAGTGCGATTCATGCAGCACCGCCTATACCTACCATCAGACCGACAACCGGTTGCGCTGTCACATCTGCGGCGCGTGCGCCGTCGTGCCAGCCGCCTGTCCGGGGTGCGGCGATCCGGGCTTCCGTTACGCCGGGTTCGGAACCCAGCGGATCGAAACCATCGCGCGGACGTGCTTCCCGCAGGCGCGCATCGCCCGCCTCGACGCCGATGCGGCCGCGCGCAAGCACGGACATGACGAAATTCTGGGCGCGTTCCGATCCGGCAAGACCGACATCCTGATCGGCACGCAAATGATCGCCAAGGGGCACCATTTTCCCAATGTCACCCTGGTCGGCGTGCTGCTGGCCGATTCCAGCCTGCACATGCCCGACTATCGGGCGGGCGAGAGGACCTTCCAACTTCTGGCGCAGGTGTCGGGCCGGTCCGGCCGCGGCGAGATACCCGGCCATGTGATCGTTCAAACCTACACCCCCGACCATCCGGCGATCGAGGCCGCGCGTACAGCGGATTTTCAGGGCTTTGCCGCGGGTGAGCTTGTCCTGCGGCGCGGGGGAGGCCTTCCGCCGTACAGTCACGTGGTCGTTCTCACCTTCAAAGGGCGTGACGAGGCCAAGGTTGTCTTTGCGGCCGGCGCCCTGTACAAGGCGCTCGTGCCTTTGTTGCCCGCCGGGACGGAGTGTCCCGAGCCGATGCCGGCGCCGCTGGCGCGGGCCAAAGGCGACTATCGCTATCAAATCCTGCTGCGCGGGAGATCGGTGCGGACCCTCACCGGGCCGCTGCGCGTGGCGGTCAAGGCCGCGCCGTCACCCGAGGGTGTCTCGCTTGCGGTAGATGTCGACGCGCTCTCGATCCTGTAGGTTCGTAGACGGGATGTCCTGAATGAAAATGGAGCAGACAATGATTGGAAATTGGCGCGCAGGGGTTGCGGTGTGGGTAGCGGCAGCGGGGATTCTCGCGGGCGGGTGCGATTCGGCGTCGAAGGGCGGGCATGAGCCTGACCAGATACAGGTGATCTCGTCCGATCCGCAATACGGACTCGCGGGTTCGAATCACGCGAAACGGGTGATCGTGGAAGTGTTGACGGCGCCGATTCCCGGGATCCTGGGCGGCGAGGGTGTCCGCCGTCCCGTGGTCGGCGAGCGCGTGCTGCTCCGCCCTCTCGATCCGCAGACCGGCATGCGCCCGCAGGTTTCCGAGGGGGTGACGGATTCCGGCGGGCGATTTGTGTTTGACGTGACACTCGGCCCGTTGTTCGGCGATCAGTATCTGGAAGTATCGTGCGCCAGCCGTCCCTCGGTGAAGAAGCGACTGCGTTTCATCTCGGGGGTGCAGATCGCCAACAACAAACAGGAGGCTGGCGCCGGACAATCCCTTCCCAATCCGCTGCGGATCACCCTGCTGGATGCGGAGGAGCGGCCCTTGGCGGGTGTGCCGGTCTTCTTCACGCTCATTCGTGAACCGTCCAAGGGCGGCAAGCTGACGCCGACAGCGGGAATGACGGATGAGACCGGTGCGGTCGAAGTGGAACTGACGACGGTCGCGGGGAAGACCGGAGTATATGAAGTCAGTGTCGAGATCGCCGACGCGGCGGGCGGCCGCACCGCGCGGCCGATCCGTCTGGAGGCGCGCGCGATGCACGTCGGCAACCTCGCCATCGGCGTGTTGGGCGGGTTGGCCATCTTCGTTTTTGGCATGACGCTGATGAGCGACGG
>CAZOJL010000233.1:0-3263 GCA_964580075.1 uncultured Akkermansia sp.
GTTCAGTGTTCAGTGTTCAGTGTTCAGTGTTCAGTGTTCAGTGTTCAGTGTTCAGGTTTCAGTGTTCAGGTTTCAGTGTTCAGGTTTCAGGTTTCGGGTTTCAGGTTTCAGGTTTCAGGTTTCGGGCAGCATTTCGCTCAAACACAGTGAGTTGTGCGTTTTCTGAACACTGAAACCTGAAACCGGCGCTTGCAAAACCCTGTTTTGCAAGCGCCTCCCCTCGATCAAAGCCACTCAATCCGGGCCAACGCCTGACCTTTGGACACGGCGTCCCCGTGTTTGGCCAGAAACGCGATAATGCGGCATTTCTTCTCCGCCTTGATCGGATTCATGAGCTTCATCGCCTCGACGATGCAGACCGGCGCGCCGGCTGCGAGCGTGGCGCCATCGTCCGCCAGATTGGGCTTGCCCGGCGCCGTCGTGCGGTAGAAGGTACCGGTCAGGGGTGCGTTGATCGTCGGACCGGTCTCGGCGGCGGCCGCCGCAGGGGCTGGCGCCGCTGTGGGCGCGGCGGTGGCAGACGGTGCGGCGGTCACGACGGTTGAGACCTCCTCAAAAACCACTCCCGGTCCGACGGCCACGCCGAGGTGACCGAAGAGATTCGCCATGAGACGGCCGATCTGCGCATGACGGATGGTTTCGCTGTCGTGCGAGGCCTGCGGTGCGACGGCGGGAGCAGCCGCCTCGGCCTTGGTCGCCGCCTGCCCCTCAGCGTCGGCAGGAGACGCCGGCCGCGTGCCCTCGGGAAGGGCGCGCCACTTGAAGAATCCGAGCGCGACCTCGGGGAAGAGGCAGTAGCTGAGGATGTCTTCCTCGGCCTGAATCAGCTTCGGATCCAGCTCCTTGGAGACCTGCGGCAACATCGGCGGGAGGAGATCGGCCGGCCGGCCGGTGATCGGCTTCTCGCCCGCCAGAATCGCTTTCGCGAGCTTCGGATCGATCGGTGCGGGAGAACGGCCGTAGAGACCACGGACGTAGTCGCGGGTCTCCTGGGTCACCATGCCATAACGCGCGCCGCCGAGCACGTTGAGAACGGCCTGCACACCCACAATCTGGCTGGTAGGCGTAACCAGCGGGGGATACCCCATGTCTTTGCGGGTGCGCGGCAGTTCCTCCAACACCTCGGGAAGGCGGTCGAGCGCGTCCTGTTGCTGCAACTGCGAACGCAGGTTGGAGATCATGCCGCCCGGGACGTGATGCAGGAGCACGTCGACATCCACCACTTCGATGGCGGCGTGCCGGGGCTCGCGCGTGGGTTTCAGTTTGCGGAAATGCTCGTTCTCCCGCTCCACGGCGTCGAGGTCCAGCCCGGTCTCGTAACCAGCCGACCCAAATACCTCAGCCAACGTTTCAACGGCCGGCTGCGACGAGAAGCCCGACATGGTGGCCACACAGCAGTCAACCGCGCCGGCGCCGGCGCGAACCGCCTCGTAATAGGTCGCCACGGCCATGCCGCTGGTCATATGCGCATGCACCTGGATCGGCAGGCCGGTTTCCTTGACCAGCGCGCCGATCAGTTCCGTCGCGGCGGCGGGAGAGAGAATGCCGGCCATGTCCTTGATGCAGAGCGAATCAATCCCCATCGACTGCTGGGTCTTGGCGATGGCGACGTAGTTGGCGACGGTGTGAACCGGACTGACGGTGTAACAGATCGTCCCCTGGGCATGTCCGCCGTTTTTCTTGACTGCGGCGATCGCATGCTCCAGATTGCGCGCGTCGTTCAGCGCGTCAAAGATGCGGAAGATGTCCATGCCGTGGATGCAGGCAAGGGCCACAAAACGGTCGAGCACATCGTCGGCATAGTTTCGGTAGCCGAGGATGTTCTGGCCGCGGAGCAGCATTTGCAGCGGCGTCTTCTTGCAGACCGCCTTGATCTGGCGCAGCCGCTCCCACGGGTTTTCGCGGAGGAAGCGAAGGCAGACGTCGAACGTCGCGCCACCCCAGCATTCCAGCGAGTAATAGCCGGCGTTGTCAACCGCATCGGCGATGCGCAGGATGTCGTCGGTACGCATCCGTGTCGCCCACAACGACTGGTGCGCGTCGCGCAACGTCGTGTCGGTAATCCGCACGCGGGGTTTGGTTGCGACCCGGCCGGACGCTGGGGTCGCTGTGTGCT
Source organism: uncultured Akkermansia sp. (assembly GCA_964580075.1). Taxonomy (GTDB): domain Bacteria; phylum Verrucomicrobiota; class Kiritimatiellia; order RFP12; family JAAYNR01; genus VGWG01. The sequence goes on from CAZOJL010000233.1 coordinate 2,117, forward strand.
GCTTCGGACTCGTTCCAGGCGTTTTCTTCATACGTGTGGTCTCCACATTCCGGACGGCCTTCCGTGCTACAGGAAGATCGTGTCCGTGTGCTATTCACTGTTCACTGTTCACTGTTCACTGCTCACTGCTCACCGCTCACCGCTCCTTTTGGATCACCGGCGGCTTCCGCTGCCGCTTCTTCGGCCTCGCGTTTCAGAAACAACCGGATCGCCTGGGGAATGTCGTCACGGGTCTCGACCTCGTCATCGGGCATGGCGCGGAAATTAACGATTTCGGTTATTTTTCCCAGGATTTCAGGATCTTCCGCTTGTGCCGCAAAACCCTGGAGCAGCTTCAACGCGGCCGCATCGGGCATGTCAAACATGGCATCGAGGACATTCTGGAACGCATCGGCTCCCATCCCCATCGCCCGCGGCCCCACCTCGGCCAGCAGCGCCGCCTTCGTCTCGGTAGACTCCAGGTTCTGCATCTGCAACGCCCACGCCTCCAATGCGGCGAGCGCGACATCGGTGTCCTTGTCCAGCAACAGCTTGCTCAGATACGGGAACCCATCCGACTCCGCCCACGCCAGCGACTCGACCGCCTGCAGTCTGACTTTCGCGTTCGGGTGATCCATGAGCTTCCGCGCCGCCTCGGCGACCACCTTCAAGTCGCCCGAGTCGAGATCTTCCTGAAACGGCGCGATGACCCGTTCGGCCTCCGCTTCCACTGCATCCAGAACGATGATCGGCCGCCCGCTCGTAACCTGCGCAACGCTTCCGGTTCCTCCTGTCAACTCCGGCTCGTCCTGGCGGGAGGGAGTCGGATTTCCGGTTTTTTCACCGCCGGTCGGCGTCGGTTTAACACGCGCGTCAGGCGGACAACACGCGTCGCCCGTTCCAGGTGGCGTCGGGGCAATCCGGTTCATCTTCATCTGCCACAGCCGGGCGCCGACAACAAAAACCACACCGAGCACGACCCACACTGCTACACGACTTTTGACACTCATCATGATTCCTTTTTTTGAAACCCGCCCGCCGATCCGTATCGGGTCCGCATCGCATAATGGTCGCACATCCCGGTTTGAGAGTCAATCTAAACACGAGGTGCCCCAGGGCAAACGCATCTAAATTCTTATGTTTTTCAGATTCTGGCTCAGGGCTTTCT
>CAZOJL010000234.1:0-3238 GCA_964580075.1 uncultured Akkermansia sp.
TCCCAGCTCTCGATCGGCAGCGGAGTACCGGTGCAGTTCTTCTCCGCCGGCTCGGTCCACTTCGCCCGCCAGGAGTTATTCCAGGCGAGGTCAAACGAAACCGTGCTGTACTCCTTGCCCGGCTCGACCTTGACGTTGGCGATCCGCGGCAGATCGTCCTGGCGTCCGTCGATCGGGGGGAGCGGCGCCGCCGGTTTCGGTTTCGTCGCGCGCGCAGGCTCCTCTCCGGCCGGCTTCCTGATCCGGTTGTCCGCGGAAGCGACAAGACGGCACCTCGTTTCCACAAAGTGCCCGCCGAGATAACTCCACCATTCGGGCCAGTCCGCAGGCGCGTCTTTGAACTTCGCGATCGTCCGTTTGAAGGAAGCGGCCGGCTTGCCGGGAGATGTCATCCCGTTGCCATGCGTTCCGCGGAACCCGCGGGTACTCACCGGTATCGAAGGTCCGCCCAACTCCGAGATCCCCCAATAGGTGGCGAGCGCCGTCCCCCGGTCACTCGTGGGCGTGGAACGGCATCCGACCCTCGGCGCAAAACTGCAACCGAAGCGCGCATTCCCCTTGAGATATCGTTCCGTAGGCAGCCCCTCGTCGAGCAACACCGGAGACGCTTCGAGATCTTTTGGCGACGTCCAGTCGGGGTCGGGGGGCGTGATCGGATCGCGCGCTCCTGAACCCGCCTTGCCGCCCTCCAACCCCGACATCGGTCGCAGGCCAGACCATACGGCGTAGGCGAACGTGTCCGAAGGGGTTGTGCCCGGGATCCTCCGGAACGGCAATCGCGCCGTGAAGACCGGTCTCGGCCCCCGCTTTTGCCTTACCGCTGCCGCCTTGATGTCGCTGAAAATCTGTTCCATCAGATCATCTACGATGTCGTTCATCTTCTTCTCGCTGGGCATCACATCTATAGCCGATAGCTTCTTGAGTTCCGGCACATCGGCGGAGGAGAAGATGGTGCATCCGCCATTTTCGACAACGGAAAAGAGCTCTTGATCGGGGCCCATATCGATCTTCACCGTGGCGCTATGCAATCCTGCGTCGGAATAGACCTCACTGCCGACGAACGCCCGCTTGGCAGCGACATCCGGCGGCAGCGAGTTGAGAAAGTCCACATACTGCCCCTGTGTCAGCTCGTACTTCATGCAATAGAAGGCGTCATAGCCCGTGGGATACCCGTCGTTCAGGACGCCGGCGCCGCCAACCGTAACGCTGCCGAGGTTCACTTCCCAGAAGGTGTGCGTCCCCCAGAGTTCTCCGGCAACAATTCCAAAACGCCGGGCATGGGTTCCTTCCGCCGCCGGGCCATTCCACGCGGTGTCCAGCAGGAACGGAATCGAAGGGCCGCCACGCCAGGAGCCGTCCGTCAGGCCACCGAATTCGGTGCTGGGTCGAATACTCGCCATGGTACACACAATCGGCACATCAGGACCGTCGGCGAATTTTTCAATGATGCCGGACGGCGCGCCCGACCCCACCTTGAACGGTCCCGCTGGCACGTACACCATGGGGATCGCATGCACCTTGATCGCAGCCCTGGTCGGATCGAATTTGTCTGTCCCACCTTCCGCGGCCCCTCCTTCCGCGACAGAAGCATTCGCATGGAGCCATCGCAATTTGATGTTCTTCCAATCGTTGACGCCATGGCCGACGGCATCACGGTAGATGAACACGCCCATGCCGCGGGTGCCGTCATCGGATAGCTTCACCGCGTTCGTCGCGCCGGCGGGCATGACGTGCTGAGATGAGTCCGAGGCGAGTGACGCGTGTTGCCAATGGTTGCGATCGATGCGCTCCAGGGAATTCGTTTCCGGCAAAAACTTCACGAAGACCCAGGCCGCGTCCCAGTTCTCGACCTCCATGTCCTTGCCGGTCGCGCTGGTCTTGGCCGGCTCCGTCCACTTCTGCCGCCAGGAGTACGACCAGTACAGGTCGAAGGTTACGTAGCTGTATTCCGGCGTGGCGGCTTCCCACTTCACATTCGTGACCGCGAAATCGTAGGTCGGGGCGCCCTGGAACCGTGCCGCGGGATCAATCTCACCCACGCCGGAGGCATCCGCAGCCAACCCGGCCGCCGCACCCGCCATCCCTGTCACCATCATGACTACTGCGCCCATCGTCGACCACATCCGCGCCAGTCTGTGTTCGTTTTGATTTTGACTCACCTGTTACTCCTGTTCCCGGCAGAACACGTCTTCCTCTGCACACTGAGTCGCATAGGTCGCTCCGCCATTTCGTCAGGGCGCCGTCATCGCCGCGCGAAAGCCAAAGAAAGCGTTCTTGTTGGATGGCACACCGCCTTGGCCGCGATTGGCTGCGCGGCAGGCTTTGGCGCGATCATCCCAGTCGCCACCTCGCAGCACGTGGGCCTTTCCGGTCGCCGGCCCTTTCGGATCCACCGCCGGCTCGGACGACAGTGGCTCATACCAGTCCAGGCACCACTCCCACACGTTGCCGTGCATGTCGTAGAGATCCCACGTGTTCGGAGCGTACGAGCCTACTACGGCTGAACCCAGAGGTTCGTACCGGTAATACCACCCCTCCGATGAGTCCACGTTCAGCAAGTAGCGCCCCGCCTCCGCCAGGTTCGGGCACTCCCACACCTGGGTCAAGGCCTTCCCCGAATTCAAAGCGGTCGTCGCGCCCGCCCGGCAGGCATATTCCCATTGTGCCTCGGTGGGCAGGTCGAGCCCCGCCAGCATCGTCTTCGCCCGCAGCTTCCCGAAGAACGAGTCGGGGTTCACCGCGCTGTTCGCAGGCCAATCGACATTCGGATCGTGACTGGGCTGGGCCATGATTTGCTCCAACGCATACTGAGCCGCCTTCTTAGCGTTAGCCGCCTGCTTCTCCCGTGCCTCCCGCTCCTGGTCAGACTCGATGTCTGGCGGCTCATCGTCCTCATCCGCGAGCAAAGCCGTAGCGCTCGATTCCGCGTTCTTGTCTGCGGCGGGTTTCTTGGGTTCCAGAGCGGGAGCAGGCGAGGACTCGGCAAGCGCCGCACTCACCTCCTTGGCATCTGTCATGGGGTTTTCGCGGATCTCATAGAAAGTGATCTGCTCAACGGGACGACGATGGAGTTCGGGAAGTTCGGCCGGCGAAGGATAGTGGAAGTCGTTCCCCTTCCGCAAATTATGATACCCCGATGCCGGCTTGCCCATCACCAGCTCCCACTGTCTCATCGTCACCTCGAAGACCCCGATGTAGAAGTCCTTGGTTATCGTCACGGCGTGCTGGGCCTCGTCGG
>CAZOJL010000235.1:0-3237 GCA_964580075.1 uncultured Akkermansia sp.
TTGCGGATGGAGGATCTCGACCATCCGAAGGTCAAGCCCGGCACGGCGCAGGCGGCGCTGGCGGATCTCCGTTGGCTCGGGCTGGACTGGGATGAGGGACCCGATGTGGGCGGCCCGTGCGAGCCCTATGTGCAGACGGCGCGGCGTCCACACTACCGTCAGGCGCTGCAACGACTGCGGGAACAGGGACTGGTCTATCCGTGCGTCTGTTCACGACGCGATGTCGAGGCGGGGCAATCGGCTCCACAGATGGGAGAGGACGGCTTGGCCTACGACGGCGCGTGTCGCGGGCTGTTTGCCAGCTACGAAGCGGCCGTTGCGGCGTTGCCGCCGGATCGGGCGCCCGCGTGGCGATTTCAGGCACCCGCGGGAGGGGAAACACAGTTCATCGATGGTTTTCACGATCTGCAGCGGGAGCGGGTTGCCGAGACGATTGGCGATTTCGTGATCGCCCGAGATCCGGATGGCGCCGGTTATATGCTGGCGGTGGTGGTGGACGACGCGGCGATGGGGATCACCGAGGTGGTTCGCGGTGACGACCTGCTCGCGGCGACGCACCGGCAGCTCCTGCTCTACCGCGCGCTGGGGCTCGACCCTCCCCGGTTCGTCCACGTGCCGCTGGTGGTCAGCGCCGATGGCCGGAGGCTGGCCAAGCGCCATGGCGATACCCGTCTCGCCGCGATCCGCGCGGCTGGCGTCAGTTCCGCAACGGTTGTCGGCGTGCTCGCCTGGTGGTGCGGCTGGGCGGCCTGGGGTGAGGAGCTCCAACCCGCCGACCTGCTCGACCGGGCCGATCTGACGCGCATTCCGCGTGCGCCGGCCGTCCTCACCGAGGCGGTCAAAGCGAGACTGCGCGTTTAAAATCCGGCGGGGTTTTGCGACTGCCACCGCCAGGTGTCCGCGCACATGTCTTCGAGGGTGAGGGCGGCCTGCCAGCCCAAGAGTTCCCGGGCATACGAGGGATCGGCGAAGCAGGTGGCGATGTCACCGGCGCGGCGTGGCGCAAACGCGTAGGGGATGCGCCGTCCACTGGCCTTCTCGAAGGCGCGGATCATTTCGAGCACCGAGTAGCCCCGGCCGGTGCCGAGGTTCACGGTGATCAGGCGCGGCGTGTGATGCGCGAGGTGGTCGAGTGCCGCGAGGTGTCCCCGCGCGAGATCCACCACGTGAATGTAGTCGCGCACGCCGGTGCCGTCCGGCGTGGGGTAGTCGTTGCCGAAGACCCGGAGTTCGGGGAGCTTGCCGACGGCGACCTGGGCCATGAAGGGGATCAGATTGTTGGGGATGCCATTGGGATCTTCACCGATGCGTCCGCTGGCATGCGCGCCGACCGGGTTGAAATAGCGGAGCCGGGCGATGCGCCAATCCGGTTCGGCAGTCTGGAGGTCGCCCATGATCTGCTCGGTCATCAGCTTCGTCCATCCGTAGGGGTTTGTGATGCCGCCCGTCGGGGCGTTCTCGTGAATCGGCACCGAATCGGGGATGCCGTAGACGGTCGCCGATGAGCTGAACACCACGGTTTTCACCCCGTGTCGCCGCATGGCGGTGAGCAGGGAGATCGAGCCGGTGAGGTTGTTGGAATAATAATCGAGGGGCCTGAGCACCGACTCGCCGACGGCCTTGAGCGCCGCGAAGTGGATCACCGCGTCAACGGGGCTCGCGGAGAAAATCCGGTCGAGCGCGGCAGCATCGAGCAGGTCGGCACGATGAAAGACGAGGGGCTTGCCGGTCAGCTCGCGGACACGCCGCAGCGCCTCCTCCTTGCTGTTGCACAGGTTGTCCACGACGGACACGTCGTATCCGGCGTTCAGCAGTTCCACGGCGGTATGGGAACCGATGTAGCCCGCGCCGCCGGTGACGAGAATATGCATGGCGTCTCCTTTAATGCAACAACAGGTTCATGAGATCAGGCCCCTTCATTGCGCCAAGCGATCCGAGACGGGCGGAAGACTCGTCATAGGCCTGGACGCCGTCGGGCTGGAAGCCAGGTCCGCAGACCGCGACCGGGACCGGCGTGCGGGTGTGCTTGCCGGTGGCCAGCGGGACGGGATGATCGGGAAGGACGGCGTAAGTGACATCCGGGCCGCAGGCCGCGAGGACGCGCGCGACGAGGCGGCTGTCGAAATCCTCGATCGCCTTGAGTTTCAGGTCCAGGTTCCGGGCATGCGAGACCTCGTCCATGGCCTCGACATGGACGTAGACAAAGTCATGCGACTGGATGGCGGCGATGGCGGCGTCGGCCTTGCCCTCATAGTTTGTGTCGATGTAGCCGGTGGCGCCGGGGACGCGGATGACGTCCATTCCCAGGCAGCGGCCGAGGCCGTTGATCACGTCGACCGCGGAAATGACGGCCGCGCGGATGCCGAAGCGCCCGGTGAGCGACTGGATGGCGCCCGCGCGGCCCCCGCTCCAGGGCCAGATGGCGTTTGCCTGGCGGCCGGTCAGGACGCCCGAGGCGCGGGTGATGAGGTCACGGAGGACGCATGCGGTACGCCGGCCGGCATCCGATCGCGCCTGCGGCAGATGGTCGGCAACCGCATTGCCGTGGTTGTCGTCAGGCTTGTCGCACGTGACCGCTTCGCTGAATTCGGGGCCGGAGAGGATGAGCAGGTTGCGGTAGCTCACGCCGGTGTGAAAGCGGATTTTATCGTTCCCAAGGGCGGCGTTCAGGAGAGCGACGGCCGACTCGGCATCGGATTGCGCACAATGGCCGCCGGAAAAATCACGGAGGATGCCTGCGGTGTCAACGGTCACCAGATTCATGCGGAAGCAGATGTCATGGGGGCCGAGCGCGATCCCCTGACTGGCGGCTTCAAGCGGGCCGCGTCCACAGCACTCGGTGGCGAGGTCACAGCCGAGCACCGACATGTTGGCCACATCGCTGGAGGTGGGAAAGCCCTCGGGGAGGGTGAGAAGAGAACCGCTGCGGCCCTGACGGGCGATGCTGTCCATCGCCGGGATCCGGGCGGCCTGCAGCGGAGTTTTCCCCCCCAACGCGGCCAGCGGCTCATCGGCCATACCGTCGCCCAGGAATACAATGACTTTTCGTTTTCTGTTCATGAGGCTCATACAGAGCGGGAGATCTGCACGCGGTTACGCGCGGGTTGCGCGCAGCCCTCTCTCCCGTCCACGCGCCTTACGGTACCATTCCGGCCTGCCGCCGTCAAGACGGGGGACTGGGCGCTGCGATTCAGACAGTGGGGAGGCTGGCGGGGCGCGCAGGCTCTTGCGGGCGGC
>CAZOJL010000236.1:0-3069 GCA_964580075.1 uncultured Akkermansia sp.
CACCTTGAAGAATATCCAGGCCGCGTCGTGGTTGCTATCGTTTCGCCAGGAACCGGTCCAGTCAGCGTCGAACTGGATCGTAGCGGTTTTTCCGTCGCCGGGCACGACCCGGATGTTCAGGACTCGCCCCAGCGGTCCCGGGTCTTCCCCCGCCTTATGCATGGTGTCTTCCATGCTGATCAGAATTTGCGCCTGCGCCGTGCCCGCCGCCAGCCACAGGGCACAGACGGCCACCATCGCGTTCGCGCAAGCGAATGCGATTCCGTTAAGCAACCGATTCATCACCGCCTCCTTATTTTATTTTTGTCGAATAGGGCAACCATCAACCATCCCTCCTCACTCATTAATCACGAATTTCGAATACAGCCTGGCATTGAAGGGTTTCGTTACGACCGGCAGCCACTGGAACCGATAGCGCAGCCCCTTGCCGTCGTTATCCATAAACATGAAGCAGTAGCAGTACGTCCCGGGCGCGAGGCCGAGTTCGGCCAGCGGCAGGCGCACCTCATAACGGGTAACCTTGGCGGCGTCATCCCGCACCACAGCGCACGTGGCGATCTTCGACAACTTCTCGCTTCTTCCCTGAAACGGGACGAAAACGACGCCGTTTGTCGTCAGCGCCAGCCAAAGGCTCGTCTGCATCCCATTCGCATCGATCCATCCAAAATTCATGGCGTCGCCATCCCAGATGCTTTCGGCGGTGTTCGTGTTGCAGTGCACGTCGTCCGCCACCTCGGCCGCGACGCACAGGGCCTCGCTGTCCTGGCCCAGATACGCCTTGACGCTCATGTCCTCGACGCCACGCCATGGGTCGGAACAAAAGAGCGAGTAGCTGCGGAAGTAAACCGGATAGATCGTCGAAGGGTCGTTCAGGGTCAACAGGGGCTCGTCCCACTCGTTCAGAACGCCATCCGCCTGCATGGGTTTCTTCATGAGGGCGAGTGGAACGGTCTCGTCCGCCGCCCGCTTGATGAACGGCGCCATGGTTGTATCGCCTGGCTCCTTGCCTTCCAGCTTGGTTCCAGTGGGTGCGGGGGCGGAACGCGCGCCACGCCAGCCGGCGTATGGGTTGATGTTCGACCGGTCAAGACGCGCGTAGAGCGGACCCACGCGGCCTGCAATGAGCAGGTGGACAGGAAGCCATGTACCCCCCGCTGCGTAGGCAACCGTTTTAGGGCTCGGGTCGCCACGAATGACCACGCCTTCAGAAAAAGAGGACGGCCAGTCCGCAGGTAAGTCGAGCGTGCCGCTTCCGTGCGTCCCGGCGAATGCGCGCCCCGCGGCGTCGCCAACAGACACCGCACGCTCAATGAGCTCAAGACACTGCACCCAGTCCACGCCCCAATAGGACGGGGTCGCCTGGTTCGGTGCCGCCAACTCCGGGCCACGAATGGCTTTTTCGAATTCCAGTTCCGTCATGGGCCGCAAGCCCGCCCAGGCCGCGTAGGCGGTCCCGTCCGCCCAGGACAACCAGGGACATCTCCCGTCCGGGTCTGTGGCTGAATAGGTGTATTTCGGCGACTTCCCGGCGCGGACGACTGCGGCGCCGCCGCCCTCGAGCGCGTCGCCATGTCCGTGGGGCCAATAGCGGATTCTGGCCTGCGCGGCCGTCAGCGTGTTCAGAAAACCGGCATATTGCCCCTGCGTTATCCACGGGTACTTCATGCAATAGAAGGCCGCATAGCCGTTGGGGAACGCGGCCGGAATCGTCCCCTTGTCGGCGGGCTTGATACCAACCGCCCAGAGACTGCCCTCCTGCTTCCCGGTCGGAATCGGGCCGGCACCGGTCACGAGATACGCAGGGAACCGCTGAGGCGGGGAGATCGTTACATAGGAGTCTGAGATAGGGTTAGCTGAGTACTGAAACCGCGTGACGAAATCCTGGCCGTCCTTACGGCTATATCGGTACAACCAGTTCTGCTCCATGCCGCCCCCGCCGTAGCCCGCAGTCGGGAAGGGCTCCTCCGAGCCCCTGCCCACGTAGAACGGCCCTTCTGGGATGTAGACCATCTCGACGCCAAACGCCCGGATCTCAGGTTTCAGGGTCTCCGGCGTTGCAGGTTGAATGTTCGCTCCCCACTCCACCACGGCCGTTACCTCCCGCGTTTCCACCAATCCGATGCCGTCTTTCGCGCGCCGTACAAACATGCCGGTGAAGCCATCCTCGCCATCAGGAACCACGAACTCCAGCGGCGTTCCATCCTTCTTCTGGCCGTAACCCGCAGGGTTCAGCACTCTATCCGCCACCAGCCTTACATGCTGCCATGCGGATTCTTCGTCGGCCCGCACCTTGAAGAACACCCAGGCCGCGTCATGAAAGACCCCGTGGCGCCAAGAGTTCATCCAGACGATGTCAAACGTCACCGTCGCGACCTTCTCGTCGCGCGGCGTCACCGACACATTCTTGATCCGCAACCCCTCAACGCGCACAGCCGGCGCCACGGCCACCACGTTTGTCTCGTTCGCCGGTACCTCCTTCTCCGCGTCCTCGGCCTTGGCTGACTTCGCAACCTGCGCGTTCGCCGCACCGGTTCCCAGCAACAACGACAAAACCATCACACCCGAAAAGAATCGAGCGTATCCGTATCCAACCGGCAATCGCTTCATTGATTGCTCCTTTCATGAAATGATTACGTAACACGACCCGCTACGGCGTTTCGCTTGGCTTCCGGCAAACGCTATTAAGGCGCCACTAGTTCATTGACTGTGAGTGTATTATTTTGCCGGATGGGGGTCTATACAAAAAGTGCTTGCAAAACAGAATCCGTTACGTAACACTCGTGATCACGTGGAGGGAAAAGCAAGTGAGAATCTCAACTCGAAGGCTGGCGCAACTGGCTGGGGTATCGCACGTGACGGTGTTTCGCGCGTTGAAGGGGCGCGACGCCGTGTGCGAGAAGACCCGGAACAAGATTCTGGCGCTGGCGCGCAAGCACGATTATCCGCTGCCGCCGGTGCGGGCGCAGGAGACGCCGCATCTGCTCAACGTCATCGCTTCGCGTATCTACATCGGGTGCGAGGACTCGGCACAGGGATTCAACCATCGCCTGTTGGCCGGCCTGCAGCTAG
>CAZOJL010000237.1:0-3058 GCA_964580075.1 uncultured Akkermansia sp.
TCGGGTCCCCGCAACCGATCACCAGTGCCTTCCGCGCGCCGGACGGGGCGATGTACCTGGCGACCGACGAGACTGGAGGAGCTGGCCATCCCCAGAGCCTGCTTTGGCGGAGTCCGGACAATGGGTTGACCTGGCAGTCTCAGAAGGGACGGACGTACGGACGCCACACGGCGATCATGCCCTTGGACCAGACCGGTCGCTTGCTGGGGCTCGGAGGCAAGGTTTCCGATATCAACGGCTACATGCCCCAGACCCTTTCGACGAACTGGGGCGCGACCTGGGAATCGCCGACGCAAAGCCCCTTTCCCATGTTGGGCGGAAACCAGCGGCCGAGCGTGTGGCGGCTCGCCGACGGCAAATTGGCCATGATCGGCGATGCCACCCTGATTCGCACCACCACGCCCCCCGCCGGCTGGACCAACGGCACGGCGCCATACGTGGCGCTGTCGTCCGACAATGGCGCGACCTGGCGCTTCAAGGCGCTGCCCGTGGCGTCCAAGCACGAAGGAGGCGGCTCCCTGACCCTCGGGTACTCGACCGTACGGCAGGCGCCCAACGGCGTGATTCATGTGCTGGCAACCATGACACACCCCGGCATTCACTATGAATTTAACGAGGCGTGGGTCTATTCGTCGGAGGGCGACATCGCGCCGGAGACCAGCGGCGGACGGATTGAGACCTACAGCGAGAAGTATCCCAGCGGCAAGCCAAAGGCGACCTGGAACGCGCGGATCTGCCCGAATGGCCGGTACCTTTTGGACGGCGTGGAGACCCACTACTACGAGAACGGCAAGAAGCAGCGGGAGGTGACCTGGGCCAGCGGCCGGCGCACGGGCGAGGAAACCCTGTGGGCGGAGAACGGGGACAAGTTTTGGAGCTGGAATCACGATTTGACCAACAACGTCAGCACCTGGACGCACTGGTGGAGCAACGGCCGCAAGCGGATGGAATCGCAATGGGACACGAACCCCACGGCGCGCGACCTGCCCAACCGACATTTCCGCGGCCTGGTGGCCAACGGAGCCGCCCGACACTGGGATTCGACAGGCCAAGAGGTGAAGACGTACACGTTCCTGAACGGCAAGCTGTCCCCAGGCGGAGCACAGGCACCACAAGCCGGGAAACCCCAGCAAGCTGTGCGCCCCCCGCAAACCGGTCAGCACGCACAACCCGGACTTGCCTATGAATTGTTTGGCGACACCAACCTGGAGCGTGCGCAAGGGTCGGGTCCAGCGACGGAGATCGGTCCCATGGATAAAGGGAACAACGACTGGGGACTACGGTTCACCGGGATGCTCATGCCTCCGGCGGATGGCGAATATGCCTTCCGCGCCGAGGCGGACACAGGCGTGCGAGTGACGATCGGCAACAATCTGGTCATAGACGGCTGGGCCAAGGACGCGGCGCGGGTCGGCAAGGCGACACTGTCGAAAGGCAAGCCCGTCCGGATTGTGGTGGAGTACTCTTTCGACCGCGGGAAAGGCGGCACCAAACCCACACTGCGTCTGTTCTGGACACCGCCGGGCGGCTCTGAGGTGCCGGTGCCCGTCGGGCGCTAGGTTGAACGATTGAAGTAGGTGTGTGAGTAAGAGGTTTCAGGAAGCCCTGTCTAGTCTGAGAGAACATGAGATCGGTTGACGATAACGGCGACGATATCGGATTACGAGGCACCGAGTTCCACTCGTCCACCGTTCTCGTCGCCCGCTATCGTGATCCGTTCTCTCTTACCTCCGACGTGAGTCGGTGCTGCATCGGAACGCTGAGCGTCTGCTGAGATGGAGAAAATGATGATAATGCGCAAACCCGAACACTGGATCGAGATTGCCCGCCTGGCCTTTGAAGCTGCTGTTCCTGGCGAAGTCCTGTCTTCGCATGGACCGCTGAGCGACCAGGATCGGGTGCTGTTCCGCGATTGGGAATGCGCGGCTGCGCCGCGCGGGGTGCACAAATTCCTGGCCTCAGGCATGGCCATTCAGATGCACGAGGGGGAGCCGGTGCTGGCCTTTACCGGCCAGGTGTGCCACCGCACCGCCGATCGCGAACTGCTGTTGAAGGGCAGGAGTCTGCGCGACTGCCAGATTTCGGCGCTGGTCTTGCCGCAGGATGCCGAATGTGGCCCTACCACCGACCGGGCGGATTGCGCTGAAGCGCTGGTGGGCATCGTGTTCCGCCTGTCGACAATGCGGCAGTACTACCAATTCGGCATCGAAGGAATGCGGCGACTGGTACTCTACCGGCGCAACCACGACGAATGGACCGTGCTGGCCGAGCATCCCCTTCCTGGCGTGAATGGTTGGATCGACCTGACGGTGAACCTGCGCGGAGACGCTATTCACTGCGTCTCGCGGACCGCGGGGGTGGATTTCACTATCACCGACATGCTCTTTTACAGCGGGCTGGTGGGCGTGCGCGCTCTGCGCCGGGCGCTGCTTAAGAGTCTCGCGGTCACTCAGACAGCCTCTGCCGCCGATCGTGAGCGTGCGAGCGATCGCCGCACATCGGAAACGCTCCGCCAGATCGGCGAGCGACTTCCCGACGCGGTCCTGATCGCCAGTTTCCCGTTCAGCGCGGCGAAGAAGGCGTTGGAGTCCGTGCAATTCGCATTCATAAGGGCGATCCTGCTGCTGGGGGCGGCACTGTATCTGGCAGCGAAGGATCGGACGCCACCCCAGTCACCGGGTCGCCGGGTCGGAGGAAACGCCGGCGACACGCCGGCTTCTACAGGGAGGAAGCCGCTTATTCTGTAGAGAAGGCAGCGAAAAAGACGGTACGCCAGGAAGGGCCGGTCAAATAGGACGGCGGCTTATCGATCGGGGACGGCACGGCGCGGCGCTGACGCCGCTGCTGATATATGCAAGCAGAGGCTGGAAAGAACTGTTCAGATCCCTTCTTCCAGTCTTCCACTGTCTTTTCTGCGGCACGTCAACGTTTGGCCTGCCCAGAGATACGCAGGTATTCCCGCGGCGACACGCCCTCGATGCTTTTGAAGGTCCGCGAAAGATTAAAGGCATTCGCGAATCCCGTGGCGTCGGCGATTTCCTTGAGGGCATAGCCGGTG
>CAZOJL010000238.1:0-1392 GCA_964580075.1 uncultured Akkermansia sp.
GGCCCAGGCGTCAGCCGTCAGACCGGGTGTGGCGGGCGGATTCACGTAAGCCGCTCCGCAGTCGCGGCAATGGCCGCCTGTGCCCACGGGGCGGCCACAGGCCGGACAGGAGGTTAATAGCACCTCGCCGCACAGGGCGCAATATCGCCCCGCGATACCCGCAGGCTGCGGCCGCGGCTGAAAAATCACCGCGCCGTTTACCGCAAACGGGATATTGGTGGGGCATTCGGCTTGCGGACAGCAGACACGCCCAATCCGCGTCGCCAATCCGCCGCCGCCCGGCGTCGTTTCGTCTGGATCGCCCACGACCACATCCAGCAGGGCGCCGATCTTCCGCAGGGTCTCGCGCGATACCGCGTCGGGACGCCCAAGCTCCATCATGCTCACCGCAGACTGTGTGCACCCCGCCTCATGGGCGAGCGCGACCTGAGACAATCCCTTGACACGCCGCGCATCACGCAGCCGTCCCGCCAGTTCTGTAGAAAAACGTTCCATACATTTCGTGTGCGTTTACTATCGCAGAAGTCGCGGTGAAAAATCAAGAGCGAGTTATCATCACCTTATCAACAACCTGTTAATGAACACATTACAAACAGTTAATTATGTATATAAACACCTTGATCACAGCATGTTAAGATGTATTATCGATAATGTTATCAACTGTTGATAAGTACTTGATTCTAATCAAAGAGGCGCGTGCAAAAAACCCTTGCAAGCGCCTCAAAGGCCATCGTCTTCTGTTCTTTATAGGATCTTGGACTCGCAGGCAGCGAGGATCTGGCCGGTGCGGGAGCAGCCGATGCGGGAACAGCCGAGGTCGCGGAAGCGGACGACGGTGGCCAGGTCGCGAATGCCGCCCGAGGCCTTGATTTGCATGTCCGGCGCACAGTGTCGCCGCATGAGGCGCACGTCGGCGTCGGTCGCGCCAGCCGGGCCGAAGCCGGTCGACGTTTTGACCCAATCGGCACCGATTTCAGAGCAGATTTCGCAGAGCCGGATCTTCTGCGTCTCGTCGAGATAGCAGGTCTCGAAGATCACTTTGAGCTTGGCTCCCTGCTCGCGGACTTCGTCGTGTACCGCGCGGATGTCGGCCTGCACGTCGCGCCAGGCACCGGAGACGGCCTTGGAGATGTTCACCACCATATCGAGTTCCTGGGCGCCGTCGTCGAGCGCGCGGCGGGCTTCGGCGGCTTTGACCACGGTCATGTGGGCGCCGTGTGGGAACCCGATGACCGTGCACGTGGCGACACCCGTGTTGTGGAGGATGCCGGCACAACGGGCGACCCAATGGGGGAGGATGCAGACACTGGCCACATGCCACGCGACGGCCTGATGGCAGCCAGTTGCGAGTTCGGTGTCGGACAGGTTTGGCAACAGCAGGGCGTGGTCGAT
>CAZOJL010000238.1:1492-3055 GCA_964580075.1 uncultured Akkermansia sp.
CCCGACAGCCAGAGCGCGGCCACATCGTCGCCGCAGGTGCCGAACTTGCCGGGAATGCCGGAGAGGCGGGCGATCTCGTTGAGGGAGACGGTGCTTTTACCGCCCCAGCTTCCGAGGATCTCCATCATGTCGATGTTCCACTCGTTGTCGCGCGCAAAGTAGTCACATCCGTCCCACGGCTTGTCGGGGCGGCGGCAGAAGTCGGGTACGGAGAGACCGTTGACCACGGCGCGCTGGACCAGGATCTTGAGGTCGGCGGAACGGGAGTTGAAGCCGACGAGCTGCGGTCTGCCCTTGCCCACGGCTCCGAGGAACTTGGCGAGTACGGCGGCCTCGGCCTGCTCCGCGGGATCGTCTGGCTTGCGTGGCAGCCAGAGGAGGTCGAGCTTGCGCACAGTGTTGACGACGCGGCGGCGTACGGCGGCGATCGAGACGACGCGGCAGAGGACGGTCTTCAGGAACGGGGTCGGATCCTCGGCCGTGGCGCCCCCGTGCGCCCACATGGCTTCCAGCACCCGTTGCGGCGGTGTCGCGGGTGGCAGGTCGTAGAGGACGATTCCGGCGCGCGGGTCCGGAACCCATTCGCAGTCAAAGGCCCATACCTCTTTTTGGATACTCTTGAACATGGGAGCTCCGTGCGTGTGGTCTGATTTCAATCAGGAAAGACAGGTGTGGCGTCAAATCAGGCAGGCGGCGACGAGCGCGAGTGTCTCAGTGAGTTCCGTCGCCGCGCCGAGGACATCTCCCGTAAGGCCCCCGATCCGATTGACGGCAAGACAGGCGAGCAGGGGCAGGGAGAGGGCGGCCGCGAGCAGCGAGCCGGCCGCGACGAGGGGATCGAGGGGGGCGAGGAAGAGCGCCGCGATTACGGTTGCCAGGAACAGGTGCTTTTGCATGATCCCCTGGCGGACGGCGGCCGCCATGCCGTCGTCACGAGCCAGGGGGATTTTGGTGGTGTGGATAAGCAGGGATAGCGCCCAGCGTCCGATCACCGGCGCAGCCACGATGGGCCAGAGGCGGTAAAGGATCGTGAGCACGCCGGCGTCATCCTTCGCGAATTGCAGGAGATGGGCAACGGCGGTAACCTTCAAAAGCAGGATGAAGACCAAGCCGATGATGCCGAAGCTGCCCAAATGGGGATCGGCCATGATCTGCAAACGCCGCTCGCGGGTTGCGGGAACGAAGAAAGCGTCACAGCAGTCGGCCCAGCCGTCGAGGTGCAGGGCACCGGTCATCGCCGCGCCGACGGCGACCACAAGCACGGCGACGGGCAACGGCGCGTGAATGCCGGCTCCCACGGACACGGCCGCAACGGCCAGCAGCACCGCAGGGAGTCCGACCACCGCGCCGACCAACGGGAACCAGCCCGTGATCCGTCCCCACGGGTAGTCGGCATCCCCCTCCTGCCGCACCGGCAGGCGGGTCATCAAAGAAAAGGCGTGAAAGATGTGTCGCATGCTGCACCTGCCCATTCAAATATCGCCATGATAGAGTCCCGGATGCTCGATATCAAGGGAAATCGGTGGCCGAAGTTGACTTGCCGCCCTGAGTGCGGCATAGTAC
>CAZOJL010000239.1:0-3038 GCA_964580075.1 uncultured Akkermansia sp.
AACGCCTCCTGAACCCCGAACCTTGAACCCTCCCCTTGCACAAACCGGAGGTTTTGCAAGCGCCTCGGTGAATAAGAACAGTCCTTCTATGCGTCAGCCTCGGACAGTGATGGACAGTGTGTGTGGCCTGTTGTTACCGGTCATGATGCTGGCATTTGCGATGGCGGCCCGTGCGGCCGCTTCCAGCACGCTTCCGCCCGAAGCCGCCCAGTTGCTGGTGGTGTTTGACGCCGAGTGCGCCAAGATCAAGGTCCAGCACGAGGAGGCGGTCGTCTCCCTTCCGCGCGTTTACACCAACCAGATCGCGACGCTCAGACGCAAGTTTCAGGAAAGCGGCGATCTGGAAGGCATGCTGGCCGCCATCCGGGAGGAAAAACGGTTTATTGCGGCTGTCGAAGGCGAGGCCGACCCGTTTGAAAGGGTTCCCGAGATGCCCGAATCCGCCCTGGTCAAATCGCCAGAGGCGTTGTGCCAGTTGCAGGAATCCTATCTGAAGAACAGGTCTGATCGAGCCGATGTCCGCAACAAGCAGCTCGTTGAACTTGTCGGACGCCTGACCGGGCGGCTCGACGTCATCATGAGAGATCTGACCATCCGCAACCGTATCCCCGAGGCGGTTCTCGTCAGAAGGGAAGCCGAATACTGGCGCCAGGCGCTTGCCGATGACCGGGTGTTTGACATGACCGAACGCCGGGCAATCGTCCGTACGGAGACGGCGTCGCTTCCGGAACAGGGCGCGATCTCCGACGCGCTGATCACCGGGCCTTCCAACGCCCCGTGGCGCCAGTGGAAGCTCGATCAGATCTCCAACTACGCCCAGGAAGGATCGCTGTTCGGCCATCCCGATCTGCCCGACGAGCTGACGATCGACGTTGACAAGGCCCGCGGCCAGATCCGCGTCGACGGCGTCTGCAAGATCTCCCAGGCGCCGGTGGAAATGCGCGAACGGTCGTGGTTCGGCAAAGCGGTTCGCTGGACGGTTCCGGATTCCAAGCTGTTGGCCGCGACGTTCCAGATCGCCTCCCGGGAACTGGCACCCGCCAAAGACACCGGTCCGGCCGTGCAACTCATCGTTCAATGTGACAAGGCGCGCCCGCAGGTTTTCACCCGGTCGATCATGTACCGCGACATGACCATCCAGATCCTGTACGACGCCGAGACCGCCTCACACCGGATCGTCTGGGTGCAGGGGCAGATCGGTATTCCGGTCAACGTTCCGGCCAATGCGCGCACCATCCGGGTGCTCCTCACCGTCACCGTCAACCGTCCCGGTGAACGGTGCGACAGTCTGATCACACTCAAGTAATCCCGATCAAGTGACAGGCCCGCAGGAGGATCATAAGCCGGATTTTGTCGGACGCCTTGCGGCGCCCTCCCGACCATTCGTCTATGCGACCAACCCGGAGTCTTCCGGCCGAAACCGGGCGGCGCGGGCCACGCCTGGGACTCCCTATTTGGTCTTGCTCCGGATGGGGTTTGCCTAGCGACGGCGCTCGCGCAACCGCCCGGTGGTCTCTTACACCGCCTTTTCACCCTTACCGGCAGCCGAAGCCGCCGGCGGTTTGTTTCTGTGGCACTTTCCATCGGCGCCGATATCGCAGCGCCTTCCCCGCGTTGACCACGGGGCATCCCGCCCTACGGAGTCCGGACTTTCCTCCCGCGCAGCAGTCTCCCGCGCGCGGGCGGTCGGTCACCTCCTGCGAACCTGTCGAAAATGTGAGAACTGAACACTGAACACTGAACACTGAACACTCCGCTTGCAAAACAGGGTTTTGCAAGCGACTTCTATTCGGCGGCATACAAAATACGCCCGCACGTCTGGCAGGTCACGATGCCCACGTTGCGCCGCACGAGGTGCGCCATTTGCGGGGGCTGCGTCAGGTGACAACCGCCGCAGACCGTGCCGCCCTCAAGCGGGACGATTGCCGGCCAGCGCCGGGGAGACAGCCGGGTGTAGGCCAGCAACGCTTGCGGGGATGTGATCCGCTTCAGCGCTTCGGCCCGCTCCGCCAGACTCCGATCCAGTTCCGCCTGCGCGTCGGCCGCACGGCGGTCGAGCTCCTCCAGATAGCCGTTCACGTGCCCCTCTTCCTCGAGGAGCTTCGCGTTGGCTTGCGCCACCAGGGAAGCGGCCGGCGTCACCTCATCCATCAGGGCGATCTGTCGGGCCTCGCACTGCTCAACCTCCTCCAAGGCCCGTGTGATCTCGAGCGTCATGGCCTGGAAATCCCGGTTGGTCTTCAGCTGCTGCTGCTGCTGTCGCAGCTTTTCCATCCGTTCCTTGCGATTGGCCACCTCGCCCTCGGCCGCATTCAAGTTGAGCTGCGTGATCTTAAGATTGGACTGCGCGACCGCAAGGGCGCTCTGGGCGCCTTTTAACCGCGCCTTCTCCTGCTCCTTGTGCGCGGGCACATCCTCGATTTCCTGATTCAAAGCCCGAATGCGCCCATCAATCTGCTGTAATGCAAGCAATGGCTCCATGACGGTCACTACACCACATCCTTCCGTGAACTCAGACTAAAAAGAACAAAGACGGTAAAACACGCCGGTTGAAGATGCTACCGAATCCAGGGACCGTTTGTCAATCCGCGTGTGTATTTTTTTTATAATCACCTCGTCATCAGCACCGTCGCGGGCGGAAAGATCGGATCAATCAGGACATCATCAATCCCCAGCGCCTGCGCTCCAACCGGATTTTCTCCCTCGGTGACGGCGATCTGCCAGGCGAGGTAAAAGAGGCCGCCATGCGGGATCGAGACCCCTGCGCCGGCCACGCGTTCCACCCGCACGGTCTCCAGAGGCCCGGTCCCCGCCGCTGAGCCCGTCGTGTCGCCGTCTGCCGTAAATCCGGCCGGCTCGCCGGCCGCAATCCAGATTGCGCCGTCCGCCGACACCCGCAGCCGCACCGCCGTCGCGGTCGTGCCGTTGCGGTATTTTTCGACGGCGTACCCGACCCGCCACCGCCGGATCGGCATCCCCGCCGTGTTACGGAATTTGCCGTACACCGTCACCGTCGCAGTCGTTGTGTCGCACGGCAG
>CAZOJL010000240.1:0-3030 GCA_964580075.1 uncultured Akkermansia sp.
TGGGAACTGATGCTCGACGTCCGGACGATGTTCCTGCGCAGCTACGCCGACCACAGCTTCTACCTGGGCCTCGATTATACGTTCTGACGGGCGCTTAGCGCGACTGCCGGCGGCGCATCTGGCGCGTCTCCAGATCGGGCTGTACCGGTATGGCCGCGCCTGCGAGAGCCAGCTTCTGCTTGTTGCGGTAACGCTGCAGGAGCATCTGCAGGATGGAGATCCCCTGGCTGACGGTCCAATAGAGCGAAAGGGCCGCAGGCATGCTGTAGAACATGTAGAGCATCATGCCGGGCATCAGGATCATCATCATCTTCTGCTGCGCCGGGTCTCCCGAGGATGGCGTCAGGTAGCTCTGGACGGCCATGGTGCCGGCCATCAGGATCGGCAGGATGTTGAGCGACCCGATCACGGGGATCATGCCGGTGAGCAGGTTCTCGGGTTCGCTCAGGTCGCCGATCCACAGGAAGGGCGCGAAGCGAAGCTCGACCGCGCTGCGCAGCACGGTGAACAAGGCGATGAAGACCGGAATCTGCACCAGCATCGGCAGACAGCTCGACAGCGGGTTGACCTTGTTCTCGCGATAGAGGCGCCAGGTCTCCTGTTGCAGTTTCTGGGGATTCTCCTTGTGCTGGACCTGCAGCGCCTTGAGCTGCGGCTGCAAGGTCTGCATCCGCTTCATCCCTTCGGTGCTCTTGTGAGTCAGCGGCCAGAAGATCACCCGCACGAGGATGGTGAGCAGGATCACCGCCACGCCGTAGTTCGGGATCACGCTGTAGAAGAAGTTGAGGGTCGGCACCAACAGCTTGCAGAACCATTTGAAGGTGCCGAAGGCCATCACTTCTTCGACCCCGGGGCCGACCTCTTTGAGGATGGCGAGTTTTTTGGGGCCGACGTAGAGGGTCGTGTCCCGTGTGATCACGTCGCCGGGTTGAAGGGTGAAGCCGTCAAAGGCGACCGCAGCCGAGAGCTGGCCGACCGGGCTGCCCTTGCGCCCGGCGGGCGCGGCGACGATGTCCATGCGGAAGCCGGTGTTCGCGGCCGACGACAGGAAGACCTGGGTGAAAAAGCGCGTTTTGAGCGCAACCCAGCGTTGCGGTCCCGCGACCGGCAGTGACGCCCGGGGGGTGAGCGGCGCCGCCGCCGCCCCGCCGCCGGCACAGCCGAACCCGCCGCCGCCGCCGAGCGCCCGCGTCACATCGCGCTCCCAATGCCGGGCCTTGGCTTCGGCTCCGGAACTGAACGAATCGACGCTCAGAATATCATTTTTCGATGCGCCGCAGGCGAAGGTGCCGAGGGTGACCCAGTTGGACGCGATCCCTATCGGACGGTCGGCGGTGTTGCGCAACCGGTCGGTGACCTCGACCCGGTAGGGCTCGCGCAGGACGATCCGGCGTTCGACCGCCAGTCCCTGGGCGGATTGAGCCGTCAGCGTGACCGTGTCATCGTCGGCCTGAAGGGTGTAATCGGCGTCCGCCGCGATGCCGGGAAGTCCCTCCCAGCGCAAGGCCGGTCCGTCGCGGAAATCGAAAACGACCGGTCCGCTATCCGGCTGCAGCGTCGCGGGATGATGCAGCAGTGTCGCTTCGACCACCGCGCCCCCGCGGGAGGAGACGGCGACGACCAGGCCGTCACTGCGCAGGGATGCGACCTGTTCGGGATTGCGCGCGACGGCGGGCGGGGGTTCCGCATCCGCCGCCGCAGCGGGAGTGGCCGTGATTGCGGCGGGCAACGGGTCATTGACCGTCTCGGATGACGTGTCCGAACCGGCCTGCCCGGCATCCGATGTCGACGCCTGTGCCGTGAAGGCATCCTGCTCCAGGCGCTGTTTTTCAAGTTCCGCCAACCGCTCCCGGCCGACCTTGTTTTGATAAAACATCCAGCCCAGCAGGGCGAGAAACAACAGGCAAACGATGGCTATGTCTTGTTTTTTCATAAGCGTAACGGATTACGGAGAACCGGAGATTCAGGGCGGGGGGACGGGGTCATACCCAAACGGGCCGAAGGGCCTGCAGCGGATGATGCGACGCAACGCCAGCCAGAGGCCGCGCCACGGGCCGTGCGTGTGGAGCGCGCCGACGCAATACTCCGAACACGACGGCGTGAACCGGCAACAGGGGCCGATCAGCGGCCCGAGAGCCACCTGATACCCGCGGACGCACAGGATCAGCAGGCGACTCAACATGCTTTCGTTTCCTTTCGGCAGAGGCCGACCTTTCGGCAGATGGTCAGGAAATCATCGGCTACGGCCTGTGCGCCCACATCGACAATGCGCGCCCGGGCGACCAGCACCAAATCGATCCCGTCGCGCAGCGCGTGCCGGTTCAATCGGAAGGCCTCCCGCATGAGCCGCCGCGCCCGGTTTCGTTTGACCGCCGTGTGCAGCGCCCGTCGGCTGGTCACCACGCCCACGCGGCGATTCGTTCCCTCGGCAGGCTTGGCCCAGATCACCAGGTAGCGACCCGCAACCGATCGGCCGGAATCGAAGACCTCCCGGTACTGCGGGGATTCAAGACGGGCCGATCGCGGCAAACAACACCGCACGAGGGGCGGTGCAACCGCCGTCTCGGAGTCGGGACCGTGTGCGCACGTGCCGGTCATGGCGTCACCCGCCACGTCAGATGGACAGGCGCGTGCGGCCCTTTTGACGGCGGCGGGCCAGAATTTTGCGCCCCCCCTTGGTCGCCATGCGGGCGCGAAACCCGATCTTGCGGGCGCGCTTGATTTTGGAAGGCTGCCATAGCTGCTTCATGCTCGTGCTCCTCGATGCGTCAGGTTTGCGGGGGAAAGAGGGGGTTACGATAGCGGATCGGCGCCCCGAAGTCAATCAGAGGTTTTTGGATGGTTGCCTCACTAGGATTTGAACCTAGACAAACAGATCCAGAGTCTGTTGTGCTACCGTTACACCATGAGGCAAACGCGCCTTTCCAGGCATGCAAGAGGTGCGTAGAATAGCGGACGCCGCCGAAAAAGGCAAGGGTAATCGGTTAGCGACAGGGGTGCGGCAGGGTTGAGCGAGAGAAAGAGGAAGGA
>CAZOJL010000241.1:0-3026 GCA_964580075.1 uncultured Akkermansia sp.
AGGCGCCAGGAGAAGCAAAAAAAGAGAGAAATTAGATGCGTTTGCCCTGGGGAGCCCCATTCCCCGCCTTGCATCCTGCCGGTGTATCGGTTACGCTTATGCCCTGACTGCGCCCGTGCCTTCACCCCCGGCGCCGGAGGCCATCCTGACGCGATGCACACGCTGATCCAACCCGAAGATTTCCGTAACAATCCTTTCCCGGTTGTACTCGCCGCAGGCTTTTTTGACGGCGTCCACCGCGGCCATCGCCGTGTGCTCGACGCCGCCATCGCGCAAGCCCGTGCCGCCGGGGGTCAGGCGTGGGCGCTGACGTTTGACCAGCACCCGCTCGCCATCCTCGCACCCGATCAGAGACCGCCGTTGCTGACCCCGATCGAATACCGTCTCGATCTGCTGGCGGCTGCCGGACTCGATGGATGCCTCATGCTCCCCTTCACGCCGGAGCTCGCCACCCTTTCGCCCACCGATTTTCTCAATCAGATCACCAACGGGCCGGACCATCCGGTACACGCCGTATGCTGCGGAGCCAACTGGCGGTTCGGAAGAAACGCCAGCGGCACGCCCGAGTGGCTCCGCGCGCAGGGCGTCGGTGTGACGATCGTCCCGGCCGCGTGCCATGCGGCGATCGACATCTCCAGCACCCGCATCCGTGAGGCGATCCGTGACGGCGACTTCGCCACCGCCACGGCGATGCTCGGCCGGCCTTACGCGATCCGCGAGACGGTCCGTCATGGCCGTCGCGTCGCTCGCACGCTCGGCTTGGCCACCGCCAACATTCACCCCGAGGCCGAAGTGCTCCCCCCTGTCGGCGTTTACGCCATCCGCACGGCCATCGGCGACCGCCCCGTCGGCGGCGTCGCCAACCTCGGATTCCGCCCGACCTTTCCCGACGCCCAACCCGCCACGCCGATCCTCGAGGTTCATCTCTTCGATTTCGCGGGAGACCTTTACGCCGCCCGGCTCGAAGTCGCCTTTATCGCCCGTATCCGTGACGAGCGCGCCTTCGATTCCCCCGCCGCACTCACCGAACAGATCCACGCCGACATCACCGCCGCCCGCGCGCTACTGGCCTGATTCGCAACACTCATCACAGAGGCCAGTATTCAAAACTGGGCTTTTCAGCAGAAGCTGTGGGTAATGGATGAAGACCCTGGCGAATCAGAGGTCTGTTTTGCAAGCGCCTCTGTAGCCACAAAAAGCACAAAAACACACAAAAACGATTTCTTCGTGTCCTTCGTGGTTCATATCGGTCGGGTGAGCGTTTCGTACGTGAAAGAGCGGCGTCGCGCGGAATACCGCTTGCCGCGCGCATTCCAGACGCTGCCGTCGGGGCGATGGTGGAGGGATGCGGCGCCAGCCATTTTGGAGTGCGCGCGGCAAGCGGTATTCCGCGCGACGCCGCTTTCATCAGTTTGGCCACACATTCAGCCCCTTGCAACGGCGTCAAGATCCAAAGTTTCCACGTTATCCGGTAGGGGGCGAAGATTCCAGTTTTTCGATTTCGATAGCGATTTCGATCCCGATTTCGATAATTGCCATGATCCAGTAGCCTGCGGCGCGGCGGGGACGCCGCTGCCCTGCCCGATGCTTCGCGCTGACACCGATTGCTTTCTTCCAGTAGCCTGCGGCCCGCCGGGGACGGCGGGCCCTACCTGATTCGCCAACGAAATAGACATGACGAATGCCATAGGAAATGCGCGAAGCCGGTAGGGCGTCGGCGTTCCCGCCGCGCCGCAGGATCATGATGAATGCCCACGGGAAAGCGCGAAGCCGGTAGGGCGTCGGCGTCCCCGCCGCGCCGCAGATCATGATGAATGTCCACGGGAAAGCGCGTGTGTGAGTATGTGGGTCGGGGTCGGTATCGGTATCGGGGTCGAATAAATCGGGCCGACATATCCAGACACGGCCAGACACAAAAAAAGTCTTCCGTGACCTTCGTGGTTCATCTCGATCGGGTTGAGGCGTTTCGGACGTAATAAAGCGGCGTCGCGCGGGATACCGCTTGCCGCGCGCACTCCAGACGCTGCCGCCGGGGCGAAGGTATCAGATGAGCTGTCTGAATACTGGCTTCTGAATACTGCGTTTGCAGAACCGACGAAGGAGGTTATGCAAGAGTCTCACACTAAAACGTCTTCTTCCGGACCGGGGACCTACTCGGAGCCCCCTTCTTCCGCCCCTTCTTCTCCACCGGCAGCAGCGGCGCGGTGAAGCGCTCGTAGAGGGCGAAGAGGAATTCCACGCGCTGGCGGTCGGAGGTGAAGGGCTGCTTACGATAACACTGGTCAACCGCTCGGTCGAGGTCAGCATGCGCCTTGACCAGATCGGCGGGCATGGTCAACGGATCGTAGAGATCGGCCAGCGTGGCGAGCGGGTACCGTTTCCGCGCATCGAGGACGGCCTGCGCCTTCGCCTCCACGGCGGCCTTCTTTTTCGCGTCGCCGGTGAGGCGGCCGGTCGGCCCCTTCGCCTTCGGAAGCGCTGCGTCCTCTTCTTCCCCGCCTTCGTGATACGAGGTCCAATAAATCCGTGATGCCGCCTCCCGGACGCAGAAGGCGTCACGATCAGAACCCGGCAAGTCGATTTGCGGCCACGGGAAGGTGTTATAGACCATCGTGCGCGAGTAGCGGTAGTCTGACTTCAGCCGTCCGCCTATCTGCCGCATCCAGGCCATGTGCATGGCCGAGGTCAGCATGCCGAACAGATACAGGTCGGATGTCGGAATGACAAAGCACGTGTTGCTCGGAACGACCCATGGCTTGGCGATGCCGATCGGGATGTAATGCCGCCGTTCGGAGGAGACCTCGGGAATCAGGATATAATCTGTAGTCGGCTGCGAGCGGTAAAAAAACAGCCCAGGCGTTTGCGCCGCGCTGCGGGTCGGCGCGGCCGTACTCTTCGTCCGAAATTCACGCACCTTCTCCACGCGCCCAAGAACCAGCGGCAGGGCACGAAGGACTATCGGATCGGCACCTTCGAGCCAGAGGCACCAGCGCATGGTGCCGTTGATGAATTCCTCAGAACCCGTA
>CAZOJL010000242.1:0-2965 GCA_964580075.1 uncultured Akkermansia sp.
GATCACCGCCATCTTCGCGTCGATCAGCGCCAATCGCGCCGCCAAGCAGACCGCGTTGGCCCACTCGCTCTTCAACATCCTCGGGACCGTGGTGATGGTGTGTCTTTTCTATGTGCCGATCGCCGGCGTCCCGTGTTTCTTTTTCGCCGTTGACCACATCACCCGTGGCGAGGTGTTCTTCGGGGAGAATCTCGGCCGCCATGTCGCGGCGGCCCACAGTCTCTTCAACGTGGTCAACGTGATCATCTTCATGCCGTTTATCGGCGCGCTGGCCTGGTTGTGCGGCAAACTGGTGCCGAATCGCCCGGTCGCCGCGCGCCTCGATCTGGTGAATCTCGACCGGCATTGGCTCACGTCGCCTCCCGTGGCTCTGGCTGGCGCGGTGCGCGCCACTGCGAATATGACCGAAAAGGCCTGGCGTCTGACATCTCTGGCGCTCGATAGCTACCGCAGCGGCACGGCGGCTCCGCTCACCGAGATCGAACGGTCTGAAGACGAGACCGATGAGACGCAGCGGCTGATCATGGACTACCTGATGGACCTGACCCGGCGCGAGCTTTCGGAAGAACAGGCTCAGGCCATTCCCTCCCTCATGCACTGCGTTTCCGACGCCGAACGCATCGCCGACATCGGGTTGGCCATTGCCGAACTGGTTCCGAAACAGCCGTCCGCGGGTGGCGCACTGACCGAAACGGCGCAACGGGAAATCGATGAGATCATCGGCAAGACCCGGCAGTTGGCGCAATGCGTCCTGGACGGCCTGCATGCCGAGGTCTCCGACGTGGTGGAAGATGCGATGCGGCTTGAAGGACAGGTGCGCATGTTGTGCAAGCTCGGTGAACAGCGCCATATCGAGCGTTTGCAGCGGGGCGAATGCACCCTTGACCGAGGGATCGTTTACGTGGAGGTGCTGGCGCTGCTGGAAAGCATCGCCCGGCATCTGGGTAACATTGCGACCCGCACCGAGCCGGTGACGAGCGAGATGGGGTGATGCCTGAAAGCGATCAGAAATCATCAAACGGGCCGAGCCCCTCGACGCAGTAGAGTTTTTCAGCATGCCAGTTGACCGCGAGTTCGAAGACAGCGAGACAGTCCTCGGGCGACTGGAGCGTGCAGGCCTGCGCGGGCGGCTGGAGGTACTGCGGCGCGGCGGCCCGCAGCTCCGATATCCACTGCCGCGCGGTCGCCGCGAGTTCCTGCGACGCGGGCTTCGCGTCCAAGGCCAGCCGCTTGGCCTCCAGGCAGAGTTCGGCCAGCGTCTTCAGTTTGTGCTCCTGCTGTCGGTTCGGCATGATCAGCGGCATCTGGCGCAGGTCGGACATCTCGTACCACGTGTTGTTGAGAAACTTCTTGATGTAGAAGGTTGATATCGAAGAGTTCAGGATCGCGAGCAACACAGATGTGGAAATCTTTGGAAAGGCGGATGTAAGTCGCGGTGAGGCGGCGTCAAACACACAAGGCGGCTGGAGCCTAAATTTGAGAGCCACGGCTCGGCCGTGGCGGCTAAATGCGATCCCTTCTTCAAAGAAAAACGAGTGTCCTTGCCAGCGTGCTTTTGAAGAAGTCATCAGTTCTTGGACAGCATCCGCCGACCAATCGATATAGAGCGGGTCGTTGTCCAGCCAGCGGTTGCCTTCGGGGTCGCCCTTGCGGAAAGGGGCGAAGACGCCTTTTCCGGAGAAGCCGTTGTAAATGGCCGCGAGGCGTGGGGCGTCGGCGGGGTCGACGTACTCCTCGCTGGAGCGCAGTCCGAGGACGGTTCGCGGATTCCCCTTCTTGGGCTTCCTTGCGGAGAGCCAGCGCAGGGCTTCTTGACACACGGTGCAGAAGGCGGCGTCGGTGACGGTCTTGGCTTTGGGGTTGACCGCGCGCGAGCCCGTCAGCAGGTCGGCGGTTTCCGCCCAGAAGTTCTGAAGCTCGGGAGCCTTGCGCCAGAGGTCCCAGAGTTCCTGTTTGCGCCTCTGCCACGCAAAGGCGAAGTCTTCCTCTGTCACCACCAGCGCGGCGGGGACGATGCGGTAGAGGCCGGTCTTGTTGAAGCCGAGACGGGTGTTGTCGAACGTCTCGCACAGCGGTTCGACGCACGCCTCCCATGCGGCGGGGTTGCTCAGCGGGCACGTGGGGTTGCCGCCGTGCTGCTTGAGCAGTTCAAGGAAGCGCTCCTTCACCGGCGCGTCCGCGAGCCAGCGGCGGGTCCACGCGTCGCGCTTGGCGGTGAGCCCCGCAGCTTGCGGGGTGCCTTGAAGGTAGCCGAGGAAACGGGCGTTGTTGGCCGTAGCTAAGCCTTGGCCACCGTCGGCGATCAGGCCGAAGAGCGTGACGTCGCCGGGTTTCAGCGTCGCGTGATAGGCTGCGAGTGCCCCGCGATTCCGACTGAATTTTTCAGAGGTTTCGATGCGAGACCACCACTGAGCGGTCAGCTCTTTAACCGCGTAGTTGAAGCGGTCGAAGAGATCGAGCGTGCCGTGTCGGGGTTCGAAGAAGACGTGTTTGTGCGCATCGCGGTAGACGGCGGTCGGAACGCGGTGGAGGCGCAGGGACCGGAAGGTCGTGTGAGTGGCATCTAGCTTGGTAGGCGGGAACTTCAGCGAAGAAGAGAGCGGCAGTTCGGGCAGGTCGAGGTCGGGGTGGGACATCACGCCGTCCTCGCGGCGCGGGCGGGCCTGGATAAAGAGCGTGGTGTCATCCGAAGGCTCAACCTGGGTGGCGTCCATTTTTTGTGCGACGAAAATGGCGGCGTCGACGGTCACGTCGAAGGGGTCGCATTGGCCGAGGATATTCAGGCGGTTGTCCTGCAGCATCTGCCTCATGCGGAGCTTGCTGGCGAGCGTGAAGAAGGTGTCGGAGACGATGAAGCCGAAGCGTCCGCCGGTACGCAGGAGGTTGAAGCCGAGGCCCGTGAAATGGACATACAGGTCGTCGAGGTAGCCGTCGCGGGTGGCGAGATGGTCGCGCCAGCCCGCGC
>CAZOJL010000243.1:0-2939 GCA_964580075.1 uncultured Akkermansia sp.
AAAGCCCTGAGCCAGAATCTGAAAAACATAAGAATTTAGATGCGTTTGCCCTGGGCAAACGCATCTTCATTTCGCACTTTTTGGGCGCTTCCGGGTTTAAGGGGGGTGAACGAGAACGGCGACGAGAACGGCGACGAGAACGGATTACGAGTAGAGATTGTCCCAATCGTCCACCTTTCGCGTCGCCGTTCGCGTCGACCGACGAGTGTGTGGGAGTGTGTGGGTGTGGGAGTGTGTTGTCGGGGTCGGGGTCGGTATCGGGGGCGAGATTTTGGGAAAAAATGGGGACAGGGAAAGAGAATTCTATCGGGGTCGGGGTCGGGGTCGGTATCGGCTCTACATAGAATTGCGGGGAGCGGAACTCCCGTTCAGCGTGTCGCCTTCCGCCGTGTCCGGGGTGAAGGTGACACACTCACCGAGCGCCGCCCGGTCCACGCCCGAGACCCGGCACGGGAGGTAGGCGCCAGACCAGCCGCAGGCGGCGCCGTGGGCATCGAACCGCTCGATCAGGCAGGTGACGGGCTTGCCGATGAACGTGCGGGCAAAACGGCGGCGGTTGCTCTCGCCGATGGTGATCAGCTCGGCGGCACGGGCTTTGCGCACGGCCGGCGGGATCGGATCGGGCAGGCGCGCGGCGGGGGTTCCGGGCCGCTCGCTGTAGGGGAAGACGTGGAGGTTGGAGAAGGGGAGCGTGGCGATGCAGCGGCGGGTGTGTTCAAACTGTTTGTCGGTTTCGCCGGGAAACCCCGTGATGATGTCGGTGCCGAGGCCGAGGTCGGGGACACGGTCGAGCGCATATTCGGCCGCAGCGCGATAGTCGGCGGGGGTGTAACGGCGGCCCATGGCGCGCAGGATGTCGGCATCGCCACTTTGCAGCGGCAGATGGAGTTGACGGCAGATGGCGGGGTTATTCGCCATGAGGTCGGCGATCGCCTCTTCGACGGTTCCGGGCTCGATCGAACCGAGTCGGAGACGGCCGATCCCGGGAGTCGCCGCGAGGGCGCGAAGCAGGTCGGGCAGGGCGCGGCCCGCGTCGGCGTATCGGGCCGTGTTGCATCCCGTGATGACAATCTCGCGCGCCCCCCCGCCAATGAAGGCTTGCGCCTCCCGGAGACACACCTCGAACGGCCGACTCACCGGCAGACCGCGGGTGTGCGGGACGATGCAGTAGGTGCAGTAGAAGTCGCACCCATCCTGGATCTTGAGAAAGGGCCTCGTCCGGTGCGGGACGGCGCGCCGGGCAGGGAAGGGGAATACGGCATGGGGGGGATCGGCGGCGGCGGCGCAGGCGCCGGCCACGCGCGCGACAAGCGTGTCGCGTTCCGTCCGGGGAATGATCAGTGAGACGCCCGCCGCCGTGAGGGCGTCGCGGGCGGCGGCTTCGGGGACGCAGCCGGAAAGCACGACGAATGGCTTCGGCGCGCGGCGCGCGAGCCTGCGGCAGAGGCGGAGGCACTCCTGCTCGGCGTTGCGGGTGACCGCGCAGGAGTGGATCACGACGACATCGGCATGCGGGCTGTCGCCGACAATCGCCCAGTCGATCGCGGCAAATTCCGCCGCGAAGGCGTCGGCTTCCGCCTGGTTGAGGCGGCAGCCGAAGGATTGGAGGGCGATTCGCATCAGGTGAATGAAGCGCCGGAGGAGGCGTTGCCGACCATCAGGGCGTAGCGGCGCAGCCAGCCGGTGATGGCGCGCGGTTTCCACACGGGCGCCGCGGCACGACGGCGGGCGATTTCGGCGTCATCAATGAGCGCGTCGAGCTTCCGTGCGAGCAGGTCGATGCGGATGCGGTCGCCATCCTGGATCAGGCCGATGAGACCGCCTTCGGCCGCCTCGGGCGAGACATGGCCAATGCAGGCGCCGCGGGTGCCGCCGGAGAACCGGCCGTCGGTGATCAGCGCGACCGATTCGCCGAGACCCGCGCCCATGATGTAGGAGGTGGGGGCGAGCATCTCCTGCATGCCGGGGCCGCCGCGCGGTCCTTCGTAGCGGATGACCACCACGTTTCCGGCGGCGACCTTGCCGCCGAGGATCCCTTCGCAGGCATCCTCCTGCGAGTCGAAGCAGACGGCCGTTCCCTCGAACTGGTACATGGACGGCGTGACGCCGGCCTTCTTGACCACCGCGCCCTGTTCGGCGAGGTTGCCCCGCAGGATGGTCAGCCCGCCGTCCTGCGAGTAGGCCTGGGCCACCGTGCGAATCACCTGGTCGTTCCGGATGACGGCGGCGGCGATGTTCTCTCCCACGGTCTTGCCGCTGACGGTCAGACAGGACGTGTCGAGCAAGCCCGGAATGTCCGCGATCCGCTTGAGGATGGCGTGGACACCGCCCGCCGCATCGACATCTTCCATGTGGTAGGCGCTGGAGGGGGCGACTTTGCAGACGTTCGGGCATTGTTGCGAGATGGCGTTGATGCGGTCGAGATCGTAATCGATCCCGGCCTCGCGGGCGATGGCCAGGGTGTGCAGGACGGTGTTGGTGCTGCCGCCCATTGCCATGTCGAGCGCGAAGGCGTTATCGATGGCAGCGCGGGTGATGATGTCGCGCGGCCGCGGGCCTTCGGCACGGGCCAGCGCGACCACGCGCGCGGCCGCGCGCTTCCAGAGGTCCTTGCGGGCGGGATCTTCGGCGAGGATCGAGCCGTTTCCGGGGAGGGCGAGTCCGATCGCCTCGCAGAGGCAGTTCATGGAATTGGCGGTGAACATGCCGGAGCAGGAGCCGCACCCGGGACAGCTCGCCTTTTCCACGCGGGTCAGCTGTTCTTCGGTGATGGCGCCGTTCTTAAATTGCGCCACACCCTCGAAAACGGAGATCAGGTCCACGGGCTTTCCGTCCAGCTTGCCGGCGCGCATCGGCCCGCCGCTGGCGAAGATCGTGGGAATGTTGGCGCGGATGGCGCCCAGAATCATGCCGGGGATGATCTTGTCGCAGTTGGGGAT
>CAZOJL010000244.1:0-2916 GCA_964580075.1 uncultured Akkermansia sp.
CAAGAGCCTGCGCGCCCCGCCAGCCTCCCCACTGTCTGAATCGCAGGTATTATGAAAAACCGCTTGCCGTTTGTAGAGCAATGCGCTACAGTGCGCGCATGCATGGAGCGGAAACAGACACACCTCTGAATGTTCGGCTTCCCCCAGAGCTGCTCTGGAGGGTCGGACGGATCGCCGCCGACCGGGGCGTGTCCCTTTCGGAAATCGTCCACGCCGCGATCGTGGACGGGCTGAACAAACTGGACGTCGGCGGGCGCGCCGCGGTTGAAAACGCCCTGGCGTCCGCCCGCAGTGAACGCCGGGATAAAGCGGGGATATGACGGATGGAATGAAACGGAGCGCGTTGTCCAATCGGAGGTCGCGGTATGATCATACGATGCCGGTGCGGTGCGAGATGGATGAAATGACCGAAGAAGAGTACGAGGTGAGGCGAAAGAGGCTGGTGGATGAGCTGTGAGAGGCGGGTCTGCCTGACCACCGATACGTGGAAGGCCAAATCGAGCGAAGGGCGAACGGCGTCAGGGTGTCAGCCTGTCCAGGGGTCGTCTTCCCCTTTCAGACCATGCATTCAGGAGGCGCGTGTGGAGCGGTTACACTGTGATCGACGTCAGACGTGCGATTGTCTGCAGGCCGTGGCGAAAGATTGTCCCGAGGAAGAGCCACCCCATTCGCGCGCCGGCACCCGCGAGGTGCTGGCGCGGCTGGTATCCGCCTGGCTGAAGGCCCACGGCCATCCGCTCAAGTGCGTGGCCGGGCGCCTGGGGGTTGCCGAATCCACGATCTGCCAGTGGGCGCGCGGCAAGCGCTTCCCGAGCCCCGACAATCTCGACGATCTCGCCCGCTGCGCCGGCGTGCCGACCCTCTGCCTCCTCTGCCCCCATCTCGCGCGGGCCTACGAAGATGCCGCGCTGGCGCGGGAGAGGCCCGGCGTCCGCCGGGCCGGGCCGCCGACACCCCCAGCCGCCGGACGGTGACCTTCGCTTGTCTGGTGCTCTGGCACTCTGGCACCATTTGGGCGAAAAGGTGTTGACTTCCCTGCCCCGCTCTCTCAAAATTACTATCATCATTAATGCGACGTGCTTTTTTCTACAGATGCCATGAGCGAAGTCGAACAGAGTTGAGGTGTGGGCTATGCCCGAGATCAGTAGATTTCTCGGTATCGTGATTGCGCTTTACTGGCAGGAACACGGCGTGCCGCACTTCCATGCGAAGTACGGCGGAAACCGGGCTTCTTTCTCCATCGATGATCTGCGGCTGCTCGAAGGTTCGCTTCCGCCACGCGTGATGGGATTGGTTCTGGAGTGGGCTTTGCTGCATCGTGATGAGCTGATGGCCGACTGGCGTTTGGCGATGGAGAAGAAGCCGTTGCGTTCGATCGAGCCGCTCGCATAGGAGTCTGAACGATGCATTATATCACCCATGTTGCGTGCGAGTCGGGCTATCGTCTGCGACTTCGGTTCGAGGATGGAAGTCTGCGGCAGGCAGACCTGGCCGACCATCTTGACGGAGAAATGTTCGAATCCTTGCGGGATGCGGCCCTTTTTCGGACGGCCCGTTTGAATGCCGACATAGACACCGTTGTTTGGGACAATGGCGCGGACATGTCGCCCGATTATCTCTATGAGATCAGCACTCCGCTTGATGACGAAACGGCGCTCAAAGTGGCCGAGGGTCAGGCTGCCTACGACTGTGCGGGTTCCTCTGCCGCTTCGGCGTAGGCGTCCGGTTTCGGCAGCGGGTAGGTGATGGTGTTCCGCTTGAGCAGTCTCACGCCCGCGTTGGGGATCGATCTCCAGCGCATCGCAGAGGCGGACGAACTCCGCCACATCCAGCCGGCGCTCGCCGGTCTCGATCTTGCCGACCCAGGAGTGCGGCACGTCCAATTTCGCCGCCAGATCGCGCATCGATATCCCTTGGGCCCGGCGCTTCTCCCGCAGCCAGGCCAGCAAGGCGCGATAGGCCGGCGAATAGATCGTTTTCATGGCTTCATCGTAGTCCACGCGCCGCCTCGTACCCAAAAAAGGTACGGCGGCGGGGTCGGCTGAACGCGCGGATACTCCGCTCACGCCCTGGCCGACGCGGCAGCACAGGAACGCAGGACGTATCGGACTGCGTATGCGGTGCGAGCGGTCGCTGTGGAAACCGGTTGACGAGAACGGCGACGAGAGCGGTTTACGAGTAGCATTCTGTCCCAATCGTCTACCGTTCTCGTCGCCCGCTCTCGTTCACCGATGCCCAAAAAAGTTACCCCCTCGATCATTCGTGGCGCAGCCGCGCGGAAGGCGCGTCCATAACTTTAAGTTGCCGCGAGGGCGAATGGGTTCGACCGTTTGCGGAAGAAAGAGAATCGGGTGTACGAGTATGTGTACGAGTACGAAACGGCCAGGGCATTTCCTTACTCGTACACGTACTCATATTTTTGCTCATCCTGGCTCTCGTCGCCGTCCCGAGGGGCTGGATTCGTGGCGAAATGGGAAAAAGCGGCGTCGCGCGGGATACCGCTTGCCGCCGCACTCCCAGACGCTGCCGCCGGGGCGCAGGCAATTTGGAGTGCGGTGGCAAGCGAAGCGCGACACCGCTTTTCCCGTGCCAGAAACAGTGCCAAAAATGGAAAAAGAAGCTGCAATTAGATGCGTTTGCTCTGCATCCCCGCCGCGTGGGGTTGGCCGGAACAGAAACTTTGTCGTAAACATTGTCGCAAGCTTTGTCGACAACGTTCACGACAATCACCTCTTCGTGTCCTTCGTGAACTTCGTGGTGAGTATCCTTGGTTGCGGGCGCAGCCCGCATTAGGATGCCCCCCCGCCCGCGACCGACACACCCGAATTCACGATCTGTGAAAAAAGAGTGCTGGGAGCGGAGGTAATCGGTTAGCGACAGGGGTGCGGCAGGGTTGAGCGAGAGAAAGAGGAAGGA
>CAZOJL010000245.1:0-2882 GCA_964580075.1 uncultured Akkermansia sp.
CGACACGCCCCACTGGACCCAGCCGTACAACATCGTCTGGACCGAGCCCGGGACCAACGGGCTGTCTTCCATGCCGGCCGGCGGCGGCAATATCGGGCTGAATGTCTGGGCGCAGAATGACGCGATCGTCTTCTACATCAGTTCACCGGACAGTTTCAATGAACAGGATTATCTGACGAAGCTGGCCCGCATCCGTATCACCGTTTCGCCCAATCCCTTTGCCGTTGCGTTGCGGCAGGAACTGGAACTGGAATCCAACACCGTGCGGGTGAGCGGACGTACGGCAGACGGCACGGCGGTCAGCCTGCGTATTTGGGCCGATGCCCACCAGCCGGTTGTTCATGTCGAGGGGACCGCCGCCAAGCCGGTCAGCGTAACCGCGACCCTCGAACTGGACGGCAACTGGCAGATGGCTGCGCAGGCGGCTGCCGCCAACGGCGTCATTTGGAGCCGACGTGTATCTGGGCCGTCGGCTTACCGCGCCAAGATTATCTCGGATCAGAAACTGCAATCGATCGCCGACAAGATTCCCGATACGCTGGGCAATCTGACCTGCGGCGGGTTGCTCCTGGGCGCGGGGTTCGCGCCCGGCGAGAGCGGGACGGGCACGAACGAGGGGCGGCGGTGCGGCACCGCGCCGCTCAAAACCGTGGCGCCCGTCACGGCGTTCGCGTTGCGCGCCGCGCTGCGCATCGCGCAGGACGCGACGGCGGACGCCTGGACAAACGAAGTGCGCCAGCTCGCGGCGCGAACCGAATCCACGCAGGCCGCCGACCGCGAGACGTCCGCAGCCTGGTGGCGCGCGTTCTGGGATCGCAGCCGCATCGTGATCAATCCGGACTCCACGAAGACGAATGATCCCGCCTGGGAGGCCGGCCGCAACTATCAGCTCTTCCGCGCCATGCTGGCGGCGAATTCCAGCGGAAGATACCCGACCTTCTTCAATGGCGGGTTCTTCCTGTGTCACGCCGACCCCGATTCACGAGCCTGGGCCTTCTGCCGTTTCATGGGCCAGAACCAGCGCCATCTCTACTGGCCGCTGCTCAAGTCGGGCGATGCCGACATGCTGAGGGTGGGCACGGATTTCTTTGTCCGCGCCACGGAGCTCCAGAAGGCCCGCCTCAAGCTTTTCCTGGGCGTGGACGGAGTTGTCTACACCGAGGGCCTCAACACCATGGGGCTTTCGAGCCTTGGCGGCGAGCGTACGTTGGGCGGGTACGAGTTTTACAACACCTCCGGACTCGAGTTCGTCCTGATGATGATCGAGGCGCACCGTTACTTTGGCGCCGACCTGAAGCCCTGCCTGCCTGCCATCGAGGGCGCCGCGCGGTTCTACGACAACTTCTACCGGCAGGAGAACAAGAAGCGGGCCGGCAGCGAGTTGAATGAACAGGGGCAACTGGTCATCACGCCCGTCAACACGTGCGAAAGCAAAGCGGACAAGATCAACGGCACCGATTCGTTGTCGGGGCTCATCGCCATCAGCGAGGCGGTCCTCGCGCTGCCGGAGGGGACGATTCCGCTGGAGACGCGCGCCTATTTCGAAGGGTTCCGCAAGATCCTCCCGCCGATCTCCACCTACAAAGTAAAAGGAAAAGGCACCCTCATTTCCCAGCAACAGACTCCAACCGGCGGCTATATTGGGAATGGCGATCTGCCGCAGCTCTATTCGGTGTATCCCTTCAGCCTTTATGGCGTGGGCAAACCGAATCTCGAGATGGCGCGAAACACGTGGGGCGGCGTGCGGGATGGCACAGGGGGGAATGCCTTCTGCTGGTGGTATGGCAACGTCATCGTCGCCAGACTCGGACTGACCGAGGAGGCCCGCCGCTATGCCCTCACGAAGCTCCGTTTCCCGCTCGACTACGCCTGCCCCAAGGGCGGGTGGTACAGGGGCGACAAGCCGGCGCGTACGCGCTTCCCCACGATGTATGACGGTGGCGGCGGCGTGGGCGGAACGGGTCCGGACGACACCCCTGACATGGACCACGGCGGCAGCGCCATGGTTGGCCTGCAGGATATGCTGTTGCAGACCGACGGCAAGCGCATCCTGCTCCTGCCAGCCTGGCCGCCGGATTGGGACGTTGATTTCAAACTGCACGCGCCCGAGCAGACGACCGTGGAAGGGAAGGTGCGCGGTGGCAAGCTGGTGAATCTGTTGGTAACCCCTGTTTTGCGGCGGGCCGACGTGGAGGTGCTGGCGCCATTCCGTGATCCGCTGGTCATCGCGGCCGATCCCGCCAGTGTCGAAATGTTGCTTTCAGTCCGGTTCGACGCGACTTCGACGTCAAACGGTCCGGGCCGGATCGCCGCCTACGACTGGGATTTCGGCGATGGCGCCACAGCCCGCGAGGCGGCGGCGACGCATGCCTATGAAAAGGCGGGGACCTATAGGGTCCGTCTGCAGGTGAAGATGGATCAGGGGCGGATGGATACCGCCTACACCACCGTCACGGTGCGGCCCGTGGATACGGTGCCGCCGACCGTTGTTTCCGTGAACGTGGGCGGACGACCTGACCGCGTTGCCGTTAGATTCAGCGAGCCGGTGCGGCAGGAAGACGCCGAGACGGCCGCGAACTACACG
This sequence comes from uncultured Akkermansia sp., assembly GCA_964580075.1. GTDB lineage: Bacteria > Verrucomicrobiota > Kiritimatiellia > RFP12 > JAAYNR01 > VGWG01. The sequence goes on from CAZOJL010000245.1 coordinate 2,585, forward strand.
CTCGAACCCGGAATCAAGGTTCTGGCGGCTTCGCTGGGGGCGGATGGCGCCACAGTGACGTTGACGACTTCACCGTTCCCATTGGGCGGAGGCGAATTTGTTCTTGCGGTCAGCACTATCCGGGACCGGGCGCGCAAGCCCAACGTCATCGGTCCGGCCACGCGGAAATCCTTCCACTATGCGCCGCTCTACGCCTGGTGGAAACTGGACGAAGGCAAGGGACTCGTGGCCGCAGATGCCTCGGGGAACAAGCGGGATGGCGGTCTGAAAACCGGGGATACCGGAAAGAAGCCGGAGG
>CAZOJL010000246.1:0-2845 GCA_964580075.1 uncultured Akkermansia sp.
TGACGGAGCGCTACCCGGAAGTCCTGATGGTGGCCGATGTGGCCGGCGGTGTGCGTGCCCAGCATGGCGCACGCGCCCATGCCTGCCAGAACAATCCGGTGTATCGCGAGCTCGGCGCCGGCGTTGTCACCCGCCTGGCGGAGGAATTCGGGCGCGATCCGCACGTCATCGGCTGGCAGGTGGATAATGAAGTCTATGCGACCAACTGCCGCTGCCCCGTATGTGTGCGCAAGTTCCGCGAAAGGTTGCGCGCCCGGTACGGCAACATCGACGCGCTCAATCAAGCGTGGGGCCTCGGTACCTGGAGCCAGTGCTTCCAGTCTTTCGAACAGATCCCCTTTCCCCGCAAGGATACCTGGCACCACCCGTCGTTGAAAAATGCCTGGTCGGCTTTCCAGTCTGATTCGGCGGTGGAACATGTGATGGCGCAGGTCGCTATCCTGCGGCGGTTGACGAAGGGCCAGCCGATCGGCACGGACATGATGCAATGGCCGGGGGTTAATCACTTCGATATGAACCAGGGGCTGGACGTGGTGCAGTATAATCATTACGACACCATGCAGAACCTGTGGGAATCGATCTTCCTGTGCGACTCGTATCGTCCGCTTAAGGCGCGCCCGTTCTGGTGCACCGAGACCTCGACCTGCTGGAATGGCGGAACCACGGCAGGCGGAGGCTACCGCGAGCCGGGATTCTGCCGCGTCAACTCCTGGCTGCCGATTGCGCTGGGGGGCGAGGCAAATCTGTACTGGCTCTGGCGCTCGCACAGCAGCGGCCAGGAACTCATGCACGGATCGGTCGTATCGAGTTGCGGACGCCCGCTGCACATTTTCGGCGAGGTTCAGGAGATCGCCCGGGGGTTCCGCGCCGCGGCCGGCTTCCTGAACGAAACGCGCCCCGTGGTCAGCCCCGTGGCGCTGCACCTCTCCACACGCTCCTGGGAGATGTCCTGGGCGCAACCCATGGTCCAGAACTTCTCGTATAATCGCCAACTGCTGGATGTCTATCATCTGCTGCTGCAGTTGCAGTTGCGGCCGGACGTGATCCATCCGGCGGCCGCGCTCGATGCGTATCGGGTGATTGTCTCGCCCTGCCTGACCATGCTGGACGAGGGCGGACTGCGCGAGCGCCTGCGCACCTGGATCGAGGCCGGTGGCACGTGGGTGGCGGGCCCGCTCACGGACGTGCGCACCATCGAAGCGTCGAAGTTCACACATGCGCCGTTCGGCACCCTGGAGGAGTGGGCCGGTGTCTACTGTAAGTACGACATCCCGGCGGATCCGCGCGGTTTCAGCATGCGCTGGGCCGACGGTACGGAGTCAAAGGGCTCCATCTGGCACAGCGGTTTCGAACTGCGCGGCGCCAAAGCACTGGCAACGTATACCGAAAACGAGCTGGCGGGGCTGGCGGCGGTCACGTGCCGGCGCATGGGCAAAGGGAGGGTGATTGCGCTGGGGACCATGCTGCCGCCGGAGGAGATGATGCGGCTGCTGCAGCGTCTGACCAGCGAAGCCGGTATTGCGCCAGTGGCCACGGCCTCGACCCATGTGCTGGTAGCCCCGCGCACCGGCGCGGCGGAAGGGATGGTGGTCGTCGAACACGAGCATAAGCCCGGCAGCCTGACGATTCCCCGGCCCATGACCGATCTGCTCACGGGCAAGCGGCATGAGGGTGTGGTCGCGCTGGAACCCTACGCGGTGATGGTGTTGAAGGCGTAATGCGCGCAATAGCGCCCCCCGGACGAAGCTGAGCAACCGGATGACTCGGTGACTGGGTGACCGGGTGACGCCGGAGATGTGGCCCGCCCGGGCGTCACCGGGTCACCCCAGTCACCAGCTTCCCCTCCAGCCGCATCTCCTGCGCACTGGACCCCACCCAAATTCGGAACTCGCCGGGCTCCACGACCCAGTCCTGTCGAGCCACATCATAGAAAGCGAAGGCGCGCCGGTCGAGCGAGACCGTCACATCCGGGCCGACCATTCGACTGATCGCGCCCAGAATAGTGACCGGTTCGATGGCATTCACCCGCGCCGCGCCGCCGCCGCTGGTCGGCGTGGGACAAGCGGCCGGGCCCACAACCGCCAGACGCGAACCGGGCGGGAGATTCAGCGGCAGCAACCCCTCGCGGTTGCGAAGCAGCACGATCCCCTCGCGGGCGGTTTGCAACGCCACCTCAGCGTGGGCGGCACACTTGCCACGCGGCGCCTGGGTTCGACGCGCCTGCATCTGGTCGATCTCCAGCGTCCACGCCAGCACTTGAAGCACCTTGCGATCCAGTTCCGCCTCCGTAACGCGGCCACTATCGAGCAGCTCCTTCAGCGCCTTGGCGCTCCACCGCTTGCCGCCGGGCATTTCCAGATCCATACCGGCCTTGAAGGCCTTCTCGCCATCCCAGATCCCGTTCCAGTCCGACATCACCAAGCCATCGAAACCCCAGTCCTCGCGCAACACCTTGTGCGATAACCAGCGATTCTCGGCGGCATACTCGCCGTTGAGCAGGTTGTAGCTGGTCATCAGCGCGCGCGTTCCGCCCTCCTTCACGGCCGCCTCGAAGGCCGGAAGATACACTTCGCGTAGCGTGCGTTCGTCCACCACGGAATTGCTGCAACACCGATGCCAATCGCTGTTGTTGGCCGCGAAGTGCTTGACGGTGGTGGACACGCCCTCGGCCTGAACGGCGCGGATGTAAGCGATCACCAGTTGGGTCGTCAGGCAGGGATCCTCGCCGAGATATTCAAAGTTGCGGCCGCAACACGCCGTGCGGTACAGGTTCACGCCCGGGCCGAGCAACACATCCACACCGGCGGCGCGGAACTCCTCGGCCACGGCCTGACCGTAGGCGGCG
>CAZOJL010000247.1:0-2758 GCA_964580075.1 uncultured Akkermansia sp.
GCTCGTCAAATCCGGAGTCAAGCGCCATGGGCCTTCCCCCTTTCGCAGGCGATGATGACGCGGTGGATGATCTGCTCGAAGTGTCGCGTACGGCGGCGGATAAAGGATCCGCAGTAATTGAATGGGATCAGGGTGCAGATGGAAACGACCAGGCCGGCGGCGGTCGTGATCAACGCCTCGGAAATGCCGCCGGTGACGGCGGTGGGGTCTTGGATGCCGCCCGTGCTGAGGAGGTGGAACGAGCGGATAATCCCGGTGACGGTTCCCAGAATGCCGAGAAGGGGAGCCAGGGTGATGATGGTGTCAAGGATGGAAAGGCCGTGACGCAGGCTGCCGATCTCACGTTCGGCGGCGGCGGTGAGGGAATCCTGAAGCGCGATGTCGCGTTGTTGCAGCCCTTCGGCGATGATGCGGCACGAGGCCGACGGTGTTTGGGCCGACAGCGTCTCGGCCTCTGTGAAACGACCATCGGCGAGGGCTTCGAGTATGCGGCTGACGCTCCTGACGGCGAGCGCCTCCATCATCCGTTCGTGCCAGAAGTGAAAAATGCGCTCGATCGCCATGGCTCCAGCCGCGAGGGAACAGAGCAGCAAGGGCCACATGACGATGCCGCCGCGCTGAAAAAGCGCGATGGCCGTGCCGAAGAGGGTGTCGGCGGCAAATGTGATGGATCCGAGCGGGTTCATTTTGAGCGGGATGAGGGAGAGAGAGAGTGTGTGGGTGTGTGGGTAAGCAGGTCAATACAATCGCCGTTATTGAAAACGTTGTCCAGCCAAATCCGGTTCACGGGAAGAAGGGCGGCGGGTCGGAGGGTCCTCGTCTCCGGCCCGCCGCCCCGGTGTGGTGTGATCACCGAAGCGTCGTCATGTTGCCCATAATGCCACCTGACCGGGTGCGATCAGAAGCTGAGTTTGGCGCCGACGAATGCGTAACGACCCGGGACACCGAAGCCTCTGACCTCTTCGTAGTCCGCGTTGAACATGTTTTCAATGCGACCGAAGAACTGGAGGTACTCCGTCGCATCATAGGTGGCCGCCAGATCAAACCGGACATACGGATCGAGTTTGTTCACATTGGCCGCGTCGTCATAACGCGCGCCGACGCGGACCCCGGACAGGGTCACACGGGCGCTGTCGAGAATGCGGTAGGTCGCGCTGGCGCTGTAGCGGTGCCGCGGACGCAGGGCGAGCTGGCGTCCCGAGTCTGCATTGACCGCATCCGTGAACGTATAGGCCAGCTTCAGGTCCAACTCGGGAACGGGACGCAGGATCAGGCTGGTCTCAAAACCGCTGATGTCCGCGCTTGCCACGTTCAGGGGCGTCCACGGATCCCACCAGTTCGGACCTGTGGCGGCCCACTGGATCAGATCCTCGACGCGGCTGTTGAAGTAGGTCACGTCCGCCACAATCCTGTCGTCCCACACCGTCTGTTCCACGCCCAGGTCAAAGCCCGTGCTGGTTTCGGGTGACAGATTCGGGTTGCCCAGAGACCACCCCGTATTGGGCCAGTAGAGATCGTTCAACGTCGGGGCGCGGAAGCCCGTGCCGAAACTGCCGTGGACGCGCGTGCCGAATGACGGCCACCGATACGTGCCGGCCAGCCGATAGGTTGTCTCGCCGCCGAACGTTTCGTGGTCGTCATGGCGAATGCCGGCGGTGATGCTGGCGATGTCCTGATAGGTCCAGTGATTCTGGATGAACACGGAATGGATACCCAGCGCCGCGTCAATGTTGTTGGCCGGGTTCTTGCCGCGTTGGCTTTCGTAATCGTAGCCCACACTCAGGGTGTCGCCGTCGAAGGGAAGGAAGTCCGACTGGGCGGAGAAGGACCGCGATTCACCGGTGAGATCGTAGTTGTTCGCGGCGGTGTCGGGATCACGCCCTTCAAGCGTCTCGCGCGCCAAGCCGACGCTGAGCGACTGTGTGTACCACGCGGTGAGCGGTTTTGAAAGGCTGAGCTTCCCCGAGAAGTTGCGGCGGTGTTGTTCCGCGTTGGGATCGTCGGCCGGCAGAAAAAACGCATTCACGCCGTCCAGATCCGCGGCGTCATCGCTGTAATGCAAGGTCAGGTCGAGCCGTCCGTCATCCAGCACGTTCAGGCCGAAACGCCCCGAAAAGGCGTGATTGACCCATTCGTCCTTCTCCACGCCGCCCAGCCGTTCTGCCACGGCCGTGCCTCCGTTGAAACGGTTCCACATGTAGCCGATGCTGAAGTCACCGATTGCGTTGCCGCCGTTCAAGGAGACGCCGCCGCTCCGGTAGCCGTCCGTGCCGATCGCCCCCTCGACCGATCCATGCAGACCGGAGGCGCCGCGCTTGGTGATGATGTTGACGACACCGCCGATGGCGTCGGAACCGTAGAGCGCGCCCTGCGTGCCGCGGACGATCTCGATGCGTTCGATGTTGTTGACCGGAATGTTGCTGAAGTCGTAGGCGCCGGCGTTGTTGCTGTTGAGGCGCACGCCATCGAGCAGAACCAGCGTGTGTTGCGAATTATGCCCCCGGATGAATACGCTGGCGGTGCGTCCCGGTCCCCCGGACTGCACCACGTCCACGCCCGGCACCTGGCGCAACGCTTCGAACGCGGAGTTGACGCGGGTGTCTGCCAATTCCTGGGCGGTGACCACGGACACGGCGCTTCCGATGGAGCGCGGATCCTGTTCGGTGCGCGTAGCGCTGACCACGATTGGCGGCAGCGACGCGTCGGCATTCGCCGCGCGTTCCAGTTGATTGGTGGCCGGAGCCTCCGATTGTGCGGA
>CAZOJL010000248.1:0-2754 GCA_964580075.1 uncultured Akkermansia sp.
TCCGCGCGTCAGAGCGAAGACTACCGCAACGAGTGGTTGCGCTACGCATGGGACTGGCTGGAAAAGCTGAACCCCTATGCCTCCATGAAATCAACGCCCTGCTCGCGCAGGCAGGTATGGAAGGCGGAAAGAGCGACATCCCCGACGTGCCCGCCGCCCTGCTCCACGGCCAGGGCCGCGGCCACGCCTGCGGCCTGACCCATGCCGAAGCACACGGGCATGACACGCGCGGAACTCATGGCGACGTGGGACGCCGAGAGACAGCGGCCTGCCACCAGTAGATTCACGGCACCGCTGGAGGGAACCAGGCAGCGCAGCGGGATGTCGTACAGGCCGACGCTTCGCTCGTCGCAGCCGCCCTTGCCGGTGGGGTTGTGGATGTCGATCTCGTAGTTGTTCTGGGTGGCCACGTCGGGGAACCGCCGTCCCCCGGTCATGTCCTCCGGGCTCAGCGTATACCGGCCCACGATCTGGTGCGTCTCCCTGACGCCGATCTGGGCCGCGACATGCGCCAGCACGTAGGTCGGGTATCCGTTACGCTGGAGGTAATCGACCACGCCAAAAACCTGGGCAAGGGCCTCGCGCTCGCAACGGCTGATGTCCTCGATCCTGGCGCCATGGCCGCGCACCCGCGTCATGTTCACGAGCATCGTTCCAGTGGCCTTATCGTCCCAGAACAGCCGGCGGCCCTGCGGCAGGTCCTCGACGCGGTCGTATCGTGGACACCCTTCCGGGAGGAACGGCGTGATCGTGCGGCCTGTGTCCTGCATCGTGAACATCATCGTCATGGGTTGCGTGGCGCCGTCCTCATCCCGGCCCGTACGGGTCGGAACGCCGGCATCGCGCGCCACGCTGGCGTTCCCGGTGCAGTCGATGAACTGCCGCGCCCGCACGGCTTGCAGCCCCTCGCGGGTCATGACCACAACCTGCGTCAGGGTCTCGCCCTCCTTGATCGCGGCCACGAACTCCATGTGGAAATGGACGATGACACCGGCATCCTTCAGTTTGCGGTTGAGGTAGTGCCGGAGGCGGAAGGGATTGAACAGGGGCGTGAACATGGGGACCGTGTTCCAGTCGCGCCCGAGGAAGTCCGAGAGTTGCAGATCGCGGCATATCTCCTGGTAGAAGCCGGTCACGGTCCCCACCGACATCCAGATCGCCACCGCTCCGCTCGTGGCCATGCCGCCGAGTTGCGCGGTCCGCTCCAGGAGCATCACCGACCGGCCGCAGCGGCGGGCGGCCACGGCCGCCGCCGTGCCGGACGGGCCGCCGCCGACCACGCACACGTCCACGCTCGCCAGTTCCGGCACGTCCCGATGCAGTTTGATCCTGTTCATGGCCTCCACGGTCATCATGATCTTTTCCTTTCCCTGTATACACTTACCAGAGAAAACGATACTGATAATAATGCATCGTATACATTCCGTACAGTGGCTGAAACGGTCATAGATGCAAGCGCCTCAATTTTCAATAACAAATCCAACCCCAAACCCGGAAGCGCCGCTTGAGGCAACGTGCGTGCGCGCCTCAACCGGCGCTGCGTCCCGGCGCACCCGGGAGCATCGGGATGTCGGCATCGAACGGCTCGCGTTCGAACGCGGCGTTGATGATATGTTGCAGCAACTCCGGATAGGTAATGCCCGCCGCCGCCGCGGAGCGCGCCAGGGCCACATCCGATTCCAGACAGGGGTTGCAGTTCACCTCCAGCACATACGGGGAATCATTCTCATCAAGCCGGATGTCGACCCGTCCGTAACCCCAGCCGCCGATGGCGCGAAAGGCCGAGATGGTTAGGCGGGTCAGATCCTTGGCCAGTTCCGGCGAGACTTGGGCGGGGCAGGTGACGGAGGTCTTCTTGTATTCAACCGTATGGCTCAGCCACTTCGCGGCATACGACATGATCGGTGGAATGTCGTCCGGCAATTCGGAATAATTCACCTCCGCCAGGGGCAGCACCCGCAATTTGTGACCGCCGATGACACCGATGTTGAATTCGCGGCCGCCCAGAAAGCGCTGCACCAGCGCGGCCTGGTTGAAGTCGTTGAGGATCGTGCGCACCTTCGCCCGCAGCGCGGTGACCGATCCCACGACCGAATCGCGGGCCAGGCCGATGCCCGCATGTTCCTGGGAGGGATGGACGATCACGGGGAACCGCCAGTGCCAGCGGCCGACATCGGACGCGCGTTCCAACAGGCGGCTTTCCGGGGGCACCGGGACGCCCAGACCCTGCAGCAGGCTCACCGCCATATGCTTGTAACGGCAGAGGCCGAGCGCGAGGGCCTGCGAACCCGTGATGGGATAGCCCATCATCCGCACGAGCGCCGCCACGCGCATCTCGTAGAGTGCGCCGTGAATGACATCGTCGTATTGATTAAAGACCACGTCGGGATTGAGCCGTCGCAACCGGCGTTGAAAACCGGGGAGATCGTTGGCGAGCGACAGGATCGTGACCCGGTGTCCGAGCGCCGTGCGTAACGTGCGCGCCAAACGCCGAATAAACGCCCGTAATTCGGCCGTGCTGCCCTGGTCTTCCGGAGTTTCGGGAGCCGCAGAGCCGCACGCATTATAGATCAACACGACATGAAGGGATTTCTTTCGCAGTCTCATAATTTGTACATGATGCATGGAATACGCAGCTTGCGCAAGATCAAAATTGATGGGATTGTCTATCGTTCAGATGCAGGGTGGCGCGGGGCGCGCGCAGGGCAAACGCATCTAATTTCTCTCTTTTTTTGCTTCTCCTGGCGCCTGTCG
>CAZOJL010000249.1:0-2745 GCA_964580075.1 uncultured Akkermansia sp.
TTCAGCGGTTATGACTACCATTACCGCTACTCCTACAGCTATGGCGGCAGATATGCCTATCGCGGCGCCCCTGCCAAGCCGCCCGAGGATGAGGTGCTCCCGACCGACGACACTCCGGAGATCGCGGACGCAGGTCCGGATCCCGCGCAGGCAAAACCTCAGGCCGCTCCGAAACAGGTCGTCGTGGCAGCAGAAGAGGACTGACGACCGATGCTCAACGGTAAGCGCATCCTGGTGACCGGTGGCGCGGGCTTTATCGGCTCTGCAGTCGTGCGCCATCTGTTGCAGACGGAAGATGTCGCCGTGCTGAATGTGGACAAGCTCACCTATGCAGGGAACCCGGAGTCGTTGCGCGACGCGGCGGCTGACGCGCGGTATGCGTTTGTCCGCGCGGACATCTGTGATGCCGAGGCCGTCCGTCGGACGTTTGAGACGTTCCGTCCCGACGCGGTGCTGCATCTGGCGGCGGAGTCCCATGTCGATCGCTCGATCGACGGGCCGTCCGCCTTCATGCAGACCAACATCATCGGCACGTATACCCTGTTGGAGGAGGCTCGGCGGTATTGGATCGCTTTGCCCGAGGTTCGGCGGCGGGCCTTTCGTTTCCAGCACATATCCACCGACGAGGTGTATGGCAGCCTGGGGGCGGACGGACTTTTCACGGAATCTACTCCCTATGACCCGCGTTCGCCCTATTCCGCCAGCAAGGCCGCCTCGGATCATCTGGTGATGGCCTGGCACCACACGTATGGATTACCCGTCGTGATCACGAACTGCTCGAACAATTACGGCCCCTACCATTTTCCCGAGAAGCTCGTTCCGCTGATCATCCTGAACGCGATCGATCTCAAGCCCCTCCCAATCTACGGAAAAGGGGACAACGTGCGCGACTGGCTCTATGTGGATGACCATGCGCGCGCGTTGGCGACCGTTCTGGATCGCGGCGTTTCGGGCGAGACCTACAACGTGGGCGGCTCGAACGAGCGCACCAATCTGCAGGTTGTGCAAGCGATCTGTTCGGTCCTGGATGAATTGCGTCCCCGTCCCGACGGCAGCCGCCATGGCGATCTGATCACGTTCGTTGCCGACCGTCCCGGACACGACAAACGCTACGCGATTGATGCGACCAAAATTCGACGCGAACTGGGATGGGCCCCGCACGAAAACTTCGATACCGGCATTTGTAAAACGGTCCGCTGGTATTTGGATAACGCGTGGTGGTGGGAGCCCATCCGTTCCGGTGCCTATGCCGGCGAGCGGCTCGGTCGGGGTGCGGGATGAAGCACATTTCACTGGACGGTTACCTGGCGGCACTGGAAGCGGCCCGTCAGCCATACCACGCTCACTATTACGCAATGTATTCCAGCCTGTTGGGGGGGGTTGTCACCCATCCGGTGCTGATGCAGATTCCGATCGACGATCACCTCGTGCATCGCGGCGATGGCGTCTTTGACACGCTCAAGTGCGTGAATGGGGCGATGTATAACGTGGACGCACATTTGCGGCGTCTGGAGCGTTCGGCGGCGGCAATCGGCATTCGCTGGCCGGGCGGTTTTGACGAGATCCGCGCACTGACACTTGAAACGATCCGTGCGGGGGGCCAACGCATGTGCTCGTGCCGTGTCATGCTTGCGCGCGGTCCCGGAGGGTTCGGCGTGAATCCATACGAGCCGCCCGGTCCCGCACTTTATATCATCGCCTACAAGCTGGGGCCTCCCTTTATGGACATCCACCCCGGTGGCGCGCGCGTCCGGCGCAGCCGGGTACCGGCCAAGCCCTCGCAGTTCGCCGAGATCAAGAACTGCAACTATCTCCCCAACGTGCTGATGAAACGGGAAGCGGTCGACTGGGGCGTCGATTTTGTGGTCGGCTATGACGTCGACGATCACCTCACGGAAGGGGCTACCGAGAATGTGGGCCTGATCACCCGTTCGGGTGAGTTGGTCTTCCCGAGACGGGAGAACATTCTGGAGGGAACCTCGATGTTGCGGCTGATGGAACTGGCGCAGGATCAGGTGAAAGCTGGTGCTGTGAAGGCGGTTATCAGGCGCGACATCTCCGAGCAGGAGTTGTTCGATGCCGCCGAAGTGCTGATCGTCGGCACGACGATCAACGTCGTGGCCGTGGTGGAATACGAAGGGCGCGCCATCGGCACGGGGTACCCCGGGACGGGTTGGCGCCTTCTCAATGATTTGCTGGAGCGTGACATCGCCGAAAATGGCGTGTTGCGTACCGCGGTGTTTTGACAACAGGCAAGGCAGAGACCAGCATGGATGCATGTCGTGTGTTGACGGAGCGGTGTTTGATTCGATTGAATCCCGTGGGCGATGATCTGGGCACTGTCATTGAAACATTGACGGATGCCGCGGTGGCTGGCGGGCTGCTGCCGGTGGCTGGGCGTGATGAAGCCATTCAGGCGATTTTGAGACGGGAGAAGAGCGGGTCGACGGTCGTGCCGGGTGGGATCGCCTTTCCCCATGGGCGCACCGGGGTGACGCCGTTGCTGATCGCCGTCCTGGGTGTGTTTCTCAATGATTGCGCGCTTTTCATTCCCGCTGGCTCTCCCGATGGCGAGGGAGTGTGGTTGGTGGCGTTGCTGTTTGTGCCGCTGGATGCGGCGGGGAACGGACATATTCATTTTCTCGCCCGACTCAGCCAGCGACTGATGAAGCCCGAGCTGGTCGCGCGCCTGCGCGCGGCCGGATCCGAGGAGGACGTTCGCGCCGCGCTGTGCACATGACGACG
>CAZOJL010000250.1:0-2724 GCA_964580075.1 uncultured Akkermansia sp.
GGCGTTTCCGGCCTGAACCCTGGCATCCTGAACCCTGATTCCCGGCGCTTCCAAGTTTTGCAAGCGCCTCGATTATTCCCCTTGACGGTTCGTCGTCCAAAGAATATCATGCACCTGTATCTTGTGCGCATTTCTTCCGTATTCGCAAGGTAATCCAACGAAAGAAGAGGCCTTAAATGGCAAAAGCAACAACCCAGAGCCGCCGCGTGGTGTTCTCCGTGCAGGCCGATCCCGATTCGGTCGTCTACCTCGCCGGGGAGTTCAACAATTGGGATCCGCAGGCGAAGCAAATGACCGACAAAAAGAATACCGGTCTCTTTACCACGACCCTGATTCTCCCGCCCGGAACGCACGAGTACAAGTTCGTGATCAATGGCACCTGGTGTGTCGACCCCAACAACAGCGAGTGGGCGCAAAACAGCCTCGGAACGCTCAACAGCGTGCTCGTCGTCGCACGTTAATCTCCGCGGCTTTTCACGCGTTCGTCATCGCCCGTCTGGCATCGAGGTCGGCTTCGCGCCGACGGGCGGTCTCGCGTTTGTCCTGTTGGTTCTTGCCACGGCAGACGCCGATCTCGACCTTGACCAGGCCGCGTGGCGTCAGGTAGATCCGCAACGGAATCAGCGCCAGCCCCTTCTGTTCCTGTTGTGCCTGCAACTTGCGAATCTGGCCCTTGTGCATCAGCAGCCGCCGCGTCCGCAGCGAGTCGTGGTTGAACCGGTTGCCGAACGCATACGGCGGTATCGTTACCTGATGCAGGAAGAGCTGGCCATTGGATGCCTTGGCATAAGACCCGGAAAGGCCGACCTCGCCGTTGCGGACGACTTTGACTTCGGTCCCGACGAGTGCGAGACCGGCTTCATATTTCTCCAGCACGGCGTACTCGTGAAACGCTTTGCGGTTGACCGCCAAGTTGCCGCCACGTCTATTTTTTTCGTCGGCCATGGCTCGTGGGCTCCCCGGGTTGACGCATCAAGATCATCGTCCACGCCCTGTCATTCCCGACATGCTCCAATCCCCACCCCACGTCTTCGGGACCGAGCGCCGGTTCATGCAACAGCCTGGAAATGCGAATCGGCGGGATAGGCAGGATTGGCAGGGAGGGGGAATCGTGTGAGACGGGGCGTCCGCCCGGCCACCGCGCCGGTCTTAGGTCGACGCGTATTTCTGCTGGATCTTCTGTCGCCGCGCAATGGCATCGAAATCGACCTCGGCAATGATCTTGCCCTCTGCAATCTCACGCAAGGCGACATCCAATTTGTCCTCATCTGCCGACTCGGGCTTGACGTATGGCCTCATGCCGGCATTCAACTGGCGCACACGCTTCGAAACCAGATTGACCAACACGGGTATACACGGAATACGGTTTTTGGCCTTTTCGAGCAGTTCAAGTTTCACGGAGTCTCCTTGGAAAGGTAAGGGGTAGTAGTGTACCCCGAGTGCCCTTGATTCGTCAAGAGCGGATATTTTGACGCACTTACCCCGCCTGTACCACGGTTGCTCCGGCGCTGGGGCGTATCACGCGCACGTCGCACGGGTTTCCGAAAGTAGCCGCATAGGCGTTGGTAAGGGCCGCGCCGGCCGTCTCGGCGTCGCGCGGATGGACAAGGACGACCACGCTGCCGCCGAACCCGCCGCCGGAGAGCCGTGCGCCCATCACACCGGGGATCCTGCGGGCGGCCGCGACCAGACAGTCCAACTCGGGGCAGGCATTCTCAAAATTCACCTGCGAGCTTTCGTGCGACTCAAACATGAGCCGGCCGAAGCGGACGAGGTCGTGCGTCGCCAGCGCATCAGCCGCCGCCAGCACCCGCGCGTTCTCGCTGATCGGATGGGCGGCGCGCCGTGCGACCACGTCGGAAAGCCCGGCGTGGTGTGTTTCCCACTCCTCCACCGTCACGTCCCGCAACGCCCGGACCGGATGCGGCAGCACCGTGGCAAAATAGTCGCGGGCCTCTTCACAGGCGGCGCGGCGGCGGTTGTATTCCCCGTCCACGAGCGCGTGTTTTGCGTGGGTGTTGCACATCAGAAAACAGGCGTCGTTCCCCAGGGGAACGTTCTTCACCTCAAGCGTGCGGAAATCGGTCTCGACCAACATCCCCTCCATGCCAAAGAGGGAGGATATCTGGTCAAGTAATCCGCAGTGGACCCCCGCGAAGCGGTGCTCCGCGGCCTGCCCAATCCGGGCCAGTTCCAAGCGGTCCACAGCCATGCCGTAGAGGCGGGCCAGCGCCAGACCGGCGGAGACCTCAAGTGCGGCTGACGAGGAAAGCCCCGCCCCCAGCGGAATGTTGCCGAGGAACATCCCGTCAAACCCGCACGAGACGGGCGCCCGCTCGCGCAACCCGGACAGCACCCCTTTCACATAATTCGACCAGGTGTCCGCGACCGATGGCTCGGCGCAATCGGTGTTGAAGGCAACCTCCTGCATCAGGTCGCCGGCCATGAGTCGGCACGTCTGGCCATCGCCGCGTGCAGCCGCGAAGAACGTGCCGTAATTGATGGCTGCGGAACAGACAAATCCTTCATTATAGTCGGTATGGTTTCCGATCACCTCAATCCGGCCCGGCGCATAGGCCACCACATCGGGATCACGGTTGAAATGGGCGCGGTAGCGGCGCAGGAGTTCTGCTTGAACGGGTTGATTTTGCATGGCAGTGGGCGGGGTGGTTGCGGGTTGAAAAGGGAGGTGTCGAGGAACGCGGTCAGCCTTCCGGTACGGGG
>CAZOJL010000251.1:0-2690 GCA_964580075.1 uncultured Akkermansia sp.
GTTTGCCCTGCCCCCTCCTTTACTTCTCGGGTCGCGATTGCTAAACTGGGCTCATGTTTGAATTGAACGCCTATCTCGCTGAGCGGCAAGCCGCCGTCGCGCGGCGGCTGTTGGAGTGGCTGCCGCCGGATGACCGGCGTCCAGTTGTCCTTTCGCGGGCCATGCGGCATGCCGTCCTCACGGGAGGCAAACGCCTGCGGCCCATCATCTGCCTGGCGGCGGCTGAAGCCGCGGGCGGCTCGGCCGAAATCGCCTGGCACCCCGCCATCGCCGTCGAACTGCTGCACACCTACACGCTCGTCCACGACGACCTCCCCTGCATGGACAACGACACCGTCAGACGCGGTCAGCCGACCGTCTGGGCAAAATTCGGAGAGGCCAACGCCGTCCTCGCGGGAGACGCCCTGCACAGTCTCGCCTTTGAGTGCCTCGCCCGCACCCCGGCGTCGGATCCCGCCGTGCCGGGTCGCCTCGTGCTCGAACTGGCCGGGGCCGCAGGCGCCGAGGGGATCATCGGCGGACAGATTGAGGACTTGGCTGCCGGGGGCCAGGCCGACGCCGCAACCGTTGCCTACGTCCACCAGCACAAAACCGCTGACCTCTTCCGCGCGGCCGCCCGCATGGGTGCCATCGCCGCCTGTGCGCCGGCAGACATCACAGACCGCCTCGGCACCTTCGGTTCGCAACTGGGCGTCGCCTTCCAGATCATTGACGACCTCCTCGACGCACCACACGGCACGCCCGAGAAACCCAACGAGCTCTCGTGTCTGCACACCCTCACCCCCGATCAGGCCCGCGCGCAAGCCGCCAGTCTCACCGCGACGGCCTGCGACAGTCTGCGCGGACTCCCCGGCCCGATTGCACCGCTCGACGCCCTCGCGCGGGAGATGCTGGGCCGAATTGCATGAAACACGCGAACCCTTGAAAGTTGAAACGCGCGCGTCGCGCGCCACCTACCCCAAACCTCACCATGCGCACCATCCGAATCGAGATCGCGGGACAACCCGACATCGAAGTGGACGCCGGCACTCCGGTCCGCGACGTCCTGCCCGCAACCACAGCCACCGGCTTGCCGGTCGTCGGCGCGATGGTCAACAACGATGCCGTCTCCCTCGGCTTTCCGCTTGTCGCCCACGCCACCGTCAGCCCCCTGACGGCCTCCGACACCCACGGCTGGCGAATCGTCCGCTGGTCGCTGAGTTTCCTCCTCGGCAAAGCCCTGCACACGCTCTTTCCTTCCGTCTCCTACCGGGTCCGGCACTCCATGGGCAACGGGCTGTTCTGCACCGTTGACTGGCCTGCGGGCTCCGACCACGCCGCACACGTGGCCCGTATCCAGGCTGAGATGAAGGCGCTCATTGCCGCCGACACGCCCATTGAGTACGACATCGTCTCGTATGCCGACGCGCTGCGCCTCTTCGAATCCTCACAACAGTACGACAAACTCCACCTCCTCAACCACCGCAATCCACCCTACATCGCGATCATTCGCTGCGGCCAGTTCTTTGATCTGGCCCAGGAACCGATCATCCACCGCGCCGGTCTGCTGCGGCCGTTTGACCTGATCCCCTACGAAAGCGGCATGGTGCTGCGTCTGCCGCTGCCCTCAAATCCAAACCAGTTGGGCGACTGGTCGCCCAATCCCAATCTGTTCGCCGTCTATCAGGAACATATCGCCTGGGGCCGCATCCTCGGCGTCACCTCGGTAGGCCAGCTCAACCAGTTGATCGGGCGCGGCGGGATTGATGATTTCATCCAGACCGCCGAAGCGCTGCACGACAAAAAGCTCGCCCACATCGCCGCGCAGATCAACGAGCGCGCCCCACACGTGAGGCTCATCCTGGTCGCAGGCCCATCATCCGCCGGCAAGACCACCTTCGCCAAGCGGCTCTGCACGCATCTGCGTGTCAACGGCTTGCAGCCGCTGCTCATCTCAACGGACAATTACTTCGTCGGCGACACCTTGAACCCGCTCGATGCCGTCGGCAACCTTGATTACGAACACATCGAATCCATGGACCTGCAGCGGCTCAACAGCGATATCACCGGCCTGCTGGAGGGCCGTGAGATCCACCCGCGAGCCTTCGACTTCAAGAAGAAACAAGGCTATAACCGGAACGAGACGGTCTGTCTGCCTGCCACGGGCATCATCGTCATGGAAGGCATCCACTGCCTCAACCCCCGGCTCACAGCCGATATCAGCGACGCCTGCAAATTCGGCGTATACGTCAGCGCGCTGACGCAACTCGGAATTGACCGCAACAGCCGCATCGCGACCACCGACAACCGCCTGATCCGACGCATCGTCCGTGACAACGCCCACCGCGGTCATCCCGTCCTCGACACGCTGCGTCGCTGGCCTTCTGTTCGCCGCGGCGAGAAGCGTTGGATATTTCCCTTCCAGAACCGGGCGGACGCCACTTTCAACTCGGCGCTCGATTACGAACTGGCGGTGCTCAAACCGCTCGCCATCCCCCTGCTCAACCAGGTCAAGGCGACCGAACCCGAATTCGTCGAAGCGCGCCGTATTTCCGGCTTCCTGCAGAACTTCGTCGATCTGCCCGCAACAGCCGTCCCCGGCTACTCGATCCTCCGCGAATACATCGGCGGTTCGCAGTTGCAGTACTGACGGCGCATACGCTGGAATCGCGGCGCGGCGGCGATGGCCCGGTGCCCGTGGGCGCTGGCGG
>CAZOJL010000252.1:0-2662 GCA_964580075.1 uncultured Akkermansia sp.
AGTATTGACCGCATTTGCCCATCGGGAGCCGGACCGTGTTCCGTTATGGTTCGGCATGTCCCATACGTTCGTCGCCAAGGCGCTGAACGAATTGGGGCTGCAAGACGAAGAGGCGTTGCGCCGCCGGCTCGGGGATGATTTCAGGCGGGTCTTCGCCGCGTACGACATTCCCAAAACGCCACTTCCCAAGGGGGTGGTCAGTCGCACGATTTTCGGGGTGGACCGATTGGGGTACGAGTACGGACAACCGGCCTCGCATCCGCTGGCGGACGCCTCGCTCCGGCAGGTTCATGACTATCCCTGGCCCGATCCGACCTGTGTCAATGTCTCGGGAATCCGGGCGGCGGCCAAGGCCCGGCGTGACGAGTTCGCGATTCTGGGGGGCGATTGGTCGCCCTTCTGGCACGACGCGATCGATCTGCTGGGCATGGAGAACCTTTATCTGAAGATGTACGACGAGCCGGAACTCGTTGACGCGCTGATGACGCATCTGGTGGATTTCTATGCCGGGTCCAGCCGCAGGATCTTCGACGAGGCCGGCGATCTCATCGACATCTTCTTCATGGGCAACGACCTGGGCAGCCAGACCGGTCCGCTGCTGGGTCCCGAGTTGTTCGGGCGGTTCATCCTGCCGCATCTCCGGCGGCTGATTGATCTTGGGCATGCGTACAACCTGAAGGTGCAGATGCACTGTTGCGGCGGGTTCGCGCCGCTGATTCCGCAGATGATCGAGGCCGGGCTGGACGCGCTGCAGGCGATTCAACCCGATTGTTGCGGGATGGAGCCGCAGGATCTCAAGGCCCGGTTTGGCGATCGTATCGTGTTCAACGGCGGCATTGATTCGCACCATGTCCTGATCGATGGCACACCCGCGAGCGTCCGTGAGGACACGCGGCGGGTGTTGGAGATCATGAAGCCCGGCGGCGGATTCGTGGCGGGCGCCAGCCACGATTGGATACTGGAAGAAACGCCGGTGGCGAACATCGTGGCAATGGCGGACGCCGTAATGATGTGAGATCGGTTGACGGTCGATATGCAGATCACGAACGATCCCATTACGGGGCTGACTGCGCAGGAACTGGTTGACCGGTTCGGTTCGCTCGGCATGACGCTGCGTCTGGCGCGCAAGCTTCAGTCGTCCGCCCTGCGGCACGGCGCCTGGCCCGAGGATGACTCCACGATTTCGCAGCGCTGGCTCGCCGAGATCCGCCGCCACCTCTGCATTCCACGCCTGACGCTCGTCGACCGCCGGGTGTCGGCCGGCGACGGGTTTTGCAAGTACCTCTTTGCCGCCGACGACGGCGCGCGTTTCGAGGCGGTGCTCATCCCGCTCGCCCACCGGCCCGGCGCCGCCAAGGCCGTCGTCTGCGTCAGTTCGCAGGCGGGCTGCGCGATGGGCTGCGCCTTTTGCGCGACGGGCCGCCTCGGCTGCGCGCGCAATCTGGAGCCGTGGGAGATCGTCGCCCAGGTTGCCCAGATCCGACGCGACACGTCCCTGCCCGTGCGGGGCGTCGTCTTCATGGGCATGGGGGAGCCGCTCCTGAACATCGACGCCGTCCTGCAGGCGGCGCGTATTTTTTCCGAACCCTCGGGCCTCGCCATCGCCGCCAAGGCCATCACCCTCTCCACCGTCGGCATCGTCCCCGGCATCCGCCGGCTCGCGCGCGAGCCGCACGCCTTCAAACTGGTCGTTTCCCTCACCTCGGCTGATGCCGCCAAGCGGTGCAGCCTCATGCCGGTCGAGGCGGTCCACTCGTCTGGCGACCTGCGCGCCGCGCTCGCCGAGTACCACGCCGCGACCGGCCGGCGCGTCACGCTCGCCTGGATCCTCATCTCCGGTTTCAACACCGCCGCCGATGACGCGCGAGCGCTCGCCGACTGGGTGGGCGACCTCCCGGCGCAAATCGATTTGATCGATGTGAACGATGACACCGGCGCTTTTCGTCCGCCAGACGACGTCGAGCGCAACGCGTTTCGCGACGCCCTGCGCCTTCATCTCGCCGCCCCCGTCATTCGGCGCTACAGCGGCGGCAAGGACATCCACGCCGCCTGCGGCATGCTCGCCGCACAGGCCCCATGAATGACGTCACTTCTCGGACGGCGGAAGGACACTGGAGAACCAGCCCCAAACGGACTCGGAGGCCGGTGTCTCCTTCTGGTTATGCAACTGGCATTGGCATCCAACTGATTATCTTAAATCCGGGGAGCTTCCGGGTTTGTGGGGGGATTTCTCATCGACTCGCATCGCAGCCATATCGTCGGCCCTCGATGAAGCGGGTGGTTTAAGTGAAACCGTTTAAGAAGGCGAGTAAGGATGCGATTACGTGTAGGGCATCCCACACACTTACACTCAAACCCTATCTTAAACGGCACACTTACTCCACCTGCTTACTCGCTCCCTCATGGCTCTCGGACATGACCTCGCATCACATATTCAGGCACTTTTGCCACTTCTGGCTCTCGACGCCGTTGCGAGGGGTCTGCATTCGTGGCGAAGCCGGAAAAAGCGGTGTCGCGCGGAATACCGCTTGCCACCGCACTCCAAGACGCTGCCGCCGGGACGGAGGGCTTCGGGACGCCGCGCCAGCCATTTTGGAGTGCGGTGGCAAGCGGTATTCCGCACGACACCGCTTTGAGGAAGCGCAGGGAATCAGGTTTCAGG
>CAZOJL010000253.1:0-2652 GCA_964580075.1 uncultured Akkermansia sp.
CCGCCCCAGGGCACCCTGTTTCTGCTGCGATAGGGGGAGAGAGGTCAGAGACCAGAGGTCGGAGGTCGGAGGTCAGAGACCGGGCGGCTGTGGTGACAGGCGTGGCGCCTCATCCACGGCCGCGCTTCCGGCTTAACAAGGACGCTTCCCGTGAATGATAGCGCGCAATAGACTGCCCACATCATGCGACTTCTGTCCATTGAGTGTCGGTAGGATGTTGGAGGCGCTTGCAAAACCATTTGAAGCGCCGGGAAACAGGGTTCAGGATGACAGGGTTCAGGCAGGAAACGCCTCCTGAACCCCGAAACCTGAACCCTTCGCTTGCACAAACCGGAGGTTTTGCAGGCGCCTCGTTGGCAAACCCGGCGCCATGACGTTGAGGCAGTTCGGTGCGTGGCAATGGAGTAGGAGGATGAACAGCATGAGTTGTCTTGAGAGAAAAGCCGTGTCGGTTTGCGTGAGCCGTGCGATGGTCTGCGGATTTCTGCTTGTCGCCAGCGTGGCGCAGGCGGGTCATAACGACTGCAAATTGGCCGTACAGATCTCGAATGCGAAAGCCGCGCCGCGCGATGCGAAGACCGCGCTCGTCTCGTTCGATCTCGAATGGGATTTGTCCTGGCGGCAGGAGGGGAACAGCCACGACGCGCTCTGGGTGCTCTTCAAGGTGCGCCCCGAAGGTTCCGCCGAGTGGCAGCCGGTACACCTGGTGGCGGATAAGGTGAAAAATCCGGCCGGCTATGGCCAGAAGAGCGGGACCCCACTGGAGTTCCTGGTCCCCGCAGACGAAGGCGGAGCGATCGGCATGTTCGTGCGCCGGGCCGAATATGGCTATGGCCTGGCCTGTGCCACGAATGTAACAGCGGTGTGGGACTTCACGGCCAACAAGGGGATCGAGAAGGACGTGAAGGTGGAAATCCGTGCCTGCGCCGTCGAGATGGTCTATATCCCTGAGGGGGCATTCTACTTGAACACGGGCGGCTTCGAGCCATTCCGCTTCTACCAGTACACGGATGGCACGCAGCACAACCAGCCCTACCGCGTGACCAGCGAGGGCGCGATCCCGACCGGCCAGCAGGCGGGCAAGCTCTGGGCCCGGCGCGAGGCGCAGCCGGAAGACAACGGCGAGCTCCCGGCCGCCTTCCCTAAAGGCTATGGCGCTTTCTATTGCATGAAGAAGCAAATCAAGGGCGGACACTACGACAATTTTGTCGGAACGCTGACGGCGGAACAGATGGCGAAATACTGCCCGACCAACTATACCGCGCCGCAGGCTGGCGACGAGGAACGTAGGCTTCACTCGTATGGACCGCTCTCCTGGGGGGATGCGATCGGCTTTGCAGCGTGGGCAGGGTTGCGGCCGATGTCTGAATTGGAGTATGCCAAGGTCGGGCGCGGGACGATGGAGACTACCATCGATACCGGCGATACGCTGGATCACCCCTCGTGCTGGGGCGTCGAGGATTGGACCGGCTGGCGCACCTCGCCGGAGCGGACCGTGACCGTGGCCAACCCCCAGGGGCGTGGCTTCAAGGGCACGCACGGCAACGGGACGGTCGCCGTGCCGGAGGATTGGCCGCAGGAGGACGCTGTGGGATCGGGGATTCGCGGTGGATACGGCCCGGTCAATGGGCATCCTTCAACCCGCACGGGGGCCGCGCGGGTGGCGCCCGAACGGGTCCCGTTTCTTGGCTGGCGCGGCGTGCGGACGGCGCCGAAGGAAGCGGCGGAATAGGGGGGGCGGGGAAACATGCAACATGCAACACGCAACATTCAACATACAGAGGGAGATCATGACGGATCTGCCTGTCGCGCCGCGTGAGTATGATTTGGAGGATAGGCTGCTCGACTATGCGGCCCGGATCATCCATTTGACAGAGGCGTTGGCTAGGTCACGTGCGGGTAACCTCGTGGCCGATCAACTTCTGCGTTCGGGTACGTCACCTCTCTCCAACCACGGTGAAGCGCAAGCGGCTGAGTCGCCCGACGACTTCATCCATAAGCTGAGTGTCGCACTGAAAGAACTGAAGGAGTCGCGGCGTTGGTTGCGCCTGATCGCAAAGGCTCAACTGGTGAAGGAGACGAAACGCATTGAGCCATTGCTACTGGAAACCGAGGAATTGATCCGAATCTTTGCGGCGAGCATTCGCACGTCACGCGAGCGAAAGGGTAAGAAATGAAGAGACGTAAGTCATTGAATGTTGAATGTTGTGTGTTGAATGTTGAATGTTTATTGAAATCGCGCCTAACCTCCATGCTGGCGGCTTGTTTTTCAGTTTTGCTCACGGCGACCATCACATTTGCAGACGACCCCTCGACTGGGCTCGGGGCAGGCTCTGCCAACGCCCGCTTCAAGGGCTCCGGCAAGGTTGATCTGGCGCGGATCAGCAACGTGGCCGTCAAGCCGTCGGGCGAGGCGGGTGTCGGCACGATCACGTTTGACCTCGCCTGGGACTGGTCCTGGCGCGCGGCGTGGGAGGTGGATGCCGCGCAGACGGGCGGCAAGGATAAGCTGAAACTGGAGAACTGGGACGCGGCGTGGGTTTTCGTAAAGTACCGCCTGCCGGGTGGAAGCTGGCACCATGCCATGCTCGCGGCGGATGCGGCGAAGCATGCCGTTCCCGCCGGCGCGGCCCTGGAAGTCGGCAAGAGCAA
>CAZOJL010000254.1:0-2528 GCA_964580075.1 uncultured Akkermansia sp.
TCCTGAAAAGGCACCCCCGCCGCATCCCCCGCGTGCTCCCGGCCGCGGCAGTGGTTTGGGTGCACCGGTGCCACCAGTACCATGTACGGCGACGGCCGGTCGAGTTCAAAATAGTCGCCGGCGCGCTCCGCCAGGCAGGACGGCGCAAAGGGGCGGAACGACTCCCGGTGCTTGATCTTGAGATTCATCAGGCTCTGCATCCCCGGTGACCGCGCGTCGCCGATGATCGACCGGGCGCCCAAGGCCCGGGGACCGAACTCCATGCGCCCCTGCACCAGCCCGATTACCTGCTCCGAAGCGATCAGCCTCGCGATCTCCGCAGCCCACGCGTCGCCTTCCAGCCGCCGGGCGGGATAGCCGTTGGCCTTCAGAAACGCGGCCACTGCGGCGTCCTCGATGTCCGGCCCCAGCAAGGCCCCGCGCATGGCGTCGTGCGCGGGATCGGCCGTGCGCGGCTGGTTGAGAACCTGGTGCCAGACCATCAGCGCCGTTCCCAGCGCCCCGCCGGCATCCCCGGCCGCCGGCTGGATCCAGATGTCCTTGAAAAGGCCCTCGCGCAAAAGTCGTCCGTTGGACACGGCATTCAGCGCCACGCCGCCGGCCATGCACAGGTACGGCTCGCCGGTGACGTCCCGCGCGTGCCGGGCCATGCGCGCCACAATCTCTTCGGTGACCACTTGAATGGATCGGGCAATATCCATGTCGCGCTGCGTGATCGCTCCCTCCGCTTTCCGCCCGGCCCCGCCAAACAGCTCCGCAAAGGCGTCGTTGGTCATCGTCAGCCCGTCCAGGTACCCGAAGTATTTCAGGTTCAGCCGGAAGGATCCGTCGTCCCGCAGGTCAAGCAGATGCTCGCGGATCGTGTCTACATAGGTCGGTTCGCCGTACGGCGCCAGTCCCATCAGCTTGTATTCGCCCGAATTAACGCGGAACCCCGCGAACCCGGTGAACGCGGAATACAGCAGCCCCAGCGAGTGCGGAAAATGCATGGACTTCAGGATTTCGAGGCGGTTGCCGTCGCCGTGTCCGATTGTGCTCGTGGCCCATTCTCCCACCCCGTCGAGGGTCAGGATTGCGGCCTTCTGGAACGGCGACGGGAAGAACGCGCTGGCCGCGTGCGACGCGTGGTGCTCGGTGAAGTACAGCGGCGGCATGGACGTGATCCCGCACCGCTCCAGCGCCACCTCGATCTCCATCGGTATCCACAACTTCTCCTTGATCCACAGCGGGATCGCCTTCATGAACGAACGCAGCCCGGACGGCGCCACGCTGAAATACGTCTTGAGAATGCGCTCGAACGTGCGGATGGGCTTGTCGTAAAAGGCCACCGCATCCAGCGTCCCGCCGCCCTGCCGCTCCAACTCGTGCAGGCAGAAAGTCACCGCGTTGACAGGGAACGCGGCGTCATGCTTCTTCCGGGAGAATCGCTCCTCCTGCGCCGCGGCCAGCACCTTGCCGTCGTGGACCAGCGCGGCGGCGGAATCATGATAAAATGCGCTTATGCCGAGGATATTCATCAGTATTGCCGCTTGTAGGTGTCGGGGCGGTCGGCCGGTTTCCGGGTGATCCAATAGCTCGGCAGTCCCGTGGGAAATTGACGCGACATGGGATCGCGCCCGAGCGCCAGCAGTATCAGGCGCCCGGCGCTGAACACCCCGTAGAACAGCGGGACCAATAACAGCCAGGTCAGGACGACCCCTGCCGTCATCCCCATCCAGCGCCCCCCTTTTTCCAGTCTCCGAAACAACGCCGGGGCAAGCCGGGCGCAGAGCCCCAGCGCCAGCCCAAGCCCCAGCGCCACGCCCCCGGCTGCCACATGCCCTCTTCGCATCAGCAAGGCGCCCACGGCACACGGGATCAGCACCGGCAGCAACACGCGCCTGACCAACCCGCCCCCGCCAAGATCTGGATTCTGAGGCATGATGGTATACTCGAATGGCACTAACTTAAGGGGCTATTGCCATCGTAATCCTAATCCTAATCTTGATCTTAATCTCCTGGCGGAGAATGGATTACGATTAAGATAAAGATTAGGATTAGGATCGGAAGCATCGCTTAAGTAAGCGCCATTCAGGTACACTATATGTGACTCCGGCCTTGAACGCAAGTCAACAGACATAGCTCTGGCACGCGGGCACATGGCAGTTCTGATGAGGGTCGTTGATTCATAATCGTAATCATAATCGTAATCTTGCTTTGGCCATGCATGTGATTGTACACTGTCACCAATGAATACAGGTTTTGATCATGAGAAGTTGACTGTTTATCAGGAGGCGGTCAGATTTGTCGCTTGGGCCGACGAGATCTTGGAGACCCTGCCCAAGGGATTGACAGTCCATGGCCAGTTGGACAGGGCTTCGACGTCCATTCCTTTGAATATTGCTGAGGGAAACGGCAAGTACACCGTCCCGGACCGTTGCCGTTTTTTTGACATTGCCCGTGGTTCGGCTTTAGAGTGTGCGGCATGCTTGGACTTGCTTGTGGCCAAGAAGCGACTTGCGCAGGCTGAACCGGGAAAAGAAATCCTC
>CAZOJL010000255.1:0-2511 GCA_964580075.1 uncultured Akkermansia sp.
AGGTGCGTGTCACCGTCTATCGCCGGCCGCTGGATAACGGCAAGGGGTACAAGGCCATTTTCGTGATCCTTAACGAGTCCGATGGCGACGTGGAACTGCCGCTCGATCTCCGCGATTCGAAGCGCCTTCTGGGCGGAGCGAACACACTGCGGCACAGCGACGTGCTGGGCCGCGTGACCGTTCCCGCCGCGCTTCAGCAGGCTTGGCTGGCCGCCGACGGCAAGGCGGCGGACGAGCCGGCGCTGATGGATCTCGAGACTGGCAAACTTATCGCCAAATCCGGCGACAAGGCCGGCGAGCGGTACGGACCGGTGTTCGTGCCGTATCACGACTACCGGGTGCTGTACGGGGAGTGTGAGAAGTAAGAGGTTTAAGGTGTCAGGTTTCAGGTTTCAGGGAAGAGAAAGGGAGAGGCGTGGCGTGCTTCTCGCCATCCCTTTTCCTGAAACCTGACACCTGACACCTGGGGAAGAATAAGGAGAACGCAGACCATGAGAATCGGACAAACAAGAGACACAGTGTTTTGCTGCGGGCTGGCCTTAGCCCTGCTGCTGGCCGCCGTCGCCGCGCGCGCCGACGTCACGGTGTCGAACCGGGTGGTCACCACCCTCCGGCACGTGTTCACGGTGGACGACACCGGGTTGCCCGCGCAAATCGAGATTCGCGCGCTGACCAACGACCTTCCGCTCGCCTGGCGGGCGGAAAAGGAATGGCCCGCCACGCTCATCAAGAGAATCGGACGCGGTCCGCAGCTCGCGGCGCCCATGCGCCTCGAGGCGGTTATTGACAAGGTTACGGTTGTGGCCAAGGCCGACGCGCCGGCCGAACTTTCTAGTACCGACAAGGGCCTTGAAGTCACGGGGACATGGCAGGCCGACAAACTGAAGGGGCGCCTGTGCATCGTTTACGCGGAAGACGGATCCATGACGGGACAGGTGACCTATGACGCCAAGGGGACCGAACTCGAACGGCTGGACCTGGTGATGGAACTCGACGGACCGGTGGATACGGCCATTGCCGGCAATCCGGACGGATGGTCCAAGGAGAAATCCCTGCCGCCCGAATACGGGACTCTGGGTTCAAAGCCGGGTATGCTGTGGTTGAACGGGAAGAATCCGGAAGGCGACGGAAAGCTCCAGAAAGGGCCGGCCTCGCACTTCTTTCTGGGCAACGGCGACCGCGGATTCACCTGGCTGGCCGGGGAGGGGCTTGTGCTGGACAAGGACGAGCCGTCCATGAGCGTGGAGCTCAGCCGCGCCAAGGTCACCGAGTGGAAGATTGCCTTGGTCAACAAGTCTCCGCGCGGCGGCGAGAATACGGCGAACTTCACCTTCCTGATTCATCCGGCCCGGGCCAAGGTGGCTGATCGCAGATTGACGCAATGGCAGCCCTGGTCGGAGAAAGCGGCAACGCCGGCGCTCGATGCCGCGGCACGAGGCGCGCTCGCGGGGACCAACGCGTTGGTGCGCGCGGAGGCGGCATCCGTCTGCGAGGTCGCGGCCACGCGCGCCTTGCTGGAAGGTGTGGCTGGTGGCGAGGCTTGGGAGGCCGGGGCCACGCTGGCTGATCGCTTTCCGCTGGGATTGTTCCGCTATCTTGCCGCCCCACACACGGCGCTGGCTGCGCAGTTGCGCCCCAATGCCGCGACGCTGACCTCCGCCGGGGCGGCACCGGCGCCGGACCGCATCGCCCTGGGCCGGGCGCTCTTGCACGACATCGGCGTCGATCTGGGCGGTCTCGCCGACCGCGTGGGAGCGGCGGATGTCGTGCGCGCGCTGGAAGAGTTCGGCTATTTCGAGAGTGACGGCCAGACCGAGTTCCTGCCCTACTGGCGCACAGAAGACATCTTCCAGTTCGGTGAGGATTTTGATGTTGAGGCCGACAGAGGATTTGCCGTTACGTCGGAGTCTCCGACCGCGCGGACGAAGGTGTCCGCATTCATCCGGGCGACGGGTGTTGAGAATACCCGCTATAAGGGCGCCATAAACCGCCGCAAGACGCTCTTTGTACTGGTCAACGAAGGAACCCAGGCCGTGCGCGAGTTCCTCATTATCCAGAACCCCCAATACCTTTTTGGCGGCCCCAACAAGGTTCAGGTCGAGCAAATCTACTCGCAGCTCGACTTTTCTTACCTTGCAGCGGATGGCGACTGGAACCGCGGCCGGATTGAAAGATCCATGCCGGAAATCTACAGTCGCGCGGGAATAGGGCGTGGCGCCAAGCCAAACGTCGGCAACAGGGTCATCTATAGGGCGCATATGAGCGAGCTCATGGATCTGGAAACAGGCGGCTATGTGCGCATGGGCGAAAAGGAGGTCAAACTCAGGGGTAAGTTCGCCGGTGATATGTTTCTTAAGAACGGCTGGCAACTGTATGGCCCTGTCTATGTTCCCCCGCGCGGCATGCGTCTGCTGTATGGGGCCGGCGCCATGGTGTTGCCGCAAGGCATCGCCGGGCGGGTATTTGACCGCCAGACCGGCAAACCGCTTTCCGTTCCGGTGCATGTCTTCG
>CAZOJL010000256.1:0-2463 GCA_964580075.1 uncultured Akkermansia sp.
GCCTTCTGGGCCACGCTGACGCAGAAATATTCAAGCGTGAAACCCAACACCGTTCTGAACGATCTTGAGGGACAGACCGTGCCGGACAGCAGCGGTAACGGACATGACAGCAAGCTCCAGTGGGACAAGCAGGCGGCAACGTGGGTGGCTGCGGTTGTTCAGCCCGCGGAGGAACAGAAAGGCGCGTATCTGCTCTGCAACGGAAGAAACCTGCTGGTGTCCAACAGCGGCATCCTGTTCTCGAACATTATGGACAACTTCACCATGACGTTGTGGGTGAAGCCTACGAGGGAAGAGCGCGTCGCTGCCAAGGAATCCATCGCGGGCCCTGACGGCATGAAAGGCCAGCGGTACGCGATATGGCCGACCTTCGGCGGCGTCTATGGCGAAGGGCATGCGGGCGCCGGAATCTCGATTGGCGGCAACGGCATCAGCGTGTACGAACATGGCGGCGCCTACATGCCGGCCCTACTGGTCCACGATGCGGCGCTAACCGGCTGGAATCACGTGGCCGTGGTCTATGAGAATAAGCAGCCCAAGCTGTATCTCAACGGGGTCCTCGCCAGGACCGGACTGACCAGCACGAAGATCGTGCATCCCAGCCCGACCCTCGGGGGCGGACCTTACGGCTATTTCCAGGGCCGGTTGGGCGACGTGCGCATCTACAGCCGGGCGCTGACCCTGGCGGAAATCGAGAAGCTGGCGAAGGAAGCGAAATGAAGAAGCTTTTCGCCGGTTTTCTGATCGTGCTGCTCGCCCTCTCCGCGGTGGCGCTGTGGCTGAAACCGGTCCGCGTCCATAACGGGAAGATCGTGCTTTCGTATGCCTGCGTCGAGTTCTGGGCCAAGCGCGACCAGGTGGCGCTCTTCGAGAAACTTAACCCGCAATCCGAAGTGAAGATCGACGTCGGCAACACGGAGGCGGAGAAGGTGATTGTCCAATCCCTGGCCGGGGTGGGTCCCGACTTTTTCAACGCGTATAGCGCCTCCCAGGCTGCCGCGTTCATCAACGCCGGCATTGCCTGGGACATTACCGAAGAGATGAAAGCCGCGGGCATTGACGTGGCCGGAGACACGTGGCCGGCCACGCACTCGTTCGTGCTCCGCGACGGTCGCGTCTATGGGTTCCCCTACGCCGCCCACACCGACGCGCTCTTCTTCAACAAGGGGATCTTCGACAGCCTGGGCATTCCCTATCCCGAGAGTCCGATCACGCGTGACGCGTTTCTCGACTTGGCGCGCAAGCTCACGGTGCGGGACGAGCACGGGCGGGTGAAACACTACGGGTTCATCTTTCGGCGGGACATCCATTGGCGTGATCTCGTGCGGCAGTGGGGCGGTCGGGTCTACTCGCGCGGAGGAACCCAGTGCGATCTCGACTGTCCGGAAAACATCGAGGCGGTGCAGTTCCTGTGCGATCTGATGTGGAAATACCGGGTGTCGCCCAGTCCCGGCGAGGAATCCGGCATGGCGACGGCAGGCGGATGGGGGTCGGGCCCTGTGACGCTGTTCGGTGGCGGGCGCGCGGCCATGGCGCTGGGCGGGCGGTACTTTCTGGTGCCGTTCCGACAGAAGGATCAGTACCCGAACCTGCGCCTCGGCGTGGCGGACTATCAGTTCGGGCCGATACCGGGCCACGCGGGGTACGCGGGGTGTGTCATGATCAACCGGAATAGTCCGCTGCGCGAACATGCGTTGGCCTACCTGAAATACATGGCCAGCGCGCCGTATAACGAGCTGGTCAACAACCAGGCCGACGGCATGGCGCCGGTCAAACGCTTTGCCGCCACCGAAGCCTTTCTGCACAACCCGGCCCATCCCGAGGAGGACCACAACGAAGTCTGGCGCCAGGTGCTCGAAACCAGCGTACCCGAGGAGGTCAGCCCGTTTATAAACGGCGCCGTGGCCAGCCGCATCATTGCCGAACAGTTGGATCTGGCCTTCGGCAATCAGAAGACGGCGGCCGAGGCCTTGAAGGCCGCCGCGCAGCAGATCAATGCGGAGATCGCGAAGAATCTGAAGAAGCGCAATTCAGGAGCATAGAAAGAATGCCGCAAGGAAAGGACGCAAATGAGGGCACGCATAGGAGGTATTTGGCTTATGAGCATGCTTGGCATCGGAACTATCGTTGGCGCGGAGCCGTATCTTGCCCGTCCGGGTTCAGTGCAGGGCGGCGTGCCGCAGTACTGGTTCGATGACGACGGCACGTCGCTCACGATCCAGACCGGCCCTAATCCCGTGCAGGTCAGGCGCATGGGGCATCGTTCCGATACCAGCACCGTTAATGCCGATCAGGTGTTCAACCGCGGGATCAAGCGCGGCGATACGATACTGGTGACCGGCGACAAGCCGCGCTTCGCGTTGGCCCGCACGTTGCCGGAAGCCAAGATGGATCCGGATATCCACAAGCTGG
The DNA here is from genome assembly GCA_964580075.1 of uncultured Akkermansia sp. Lineage (GTDB taxonomy): Bacteria > Verrucomicrobiota > Kiritimatiellia > RFP12 > JAAYNR01 > VGWG01. The sequence goes on from CAZOJL010000256.1 coordinate 2,413, forward strand.
GCGACGGTCGGATCCGGATCCGGTGCGGCGGCGCGGAGTTCTGGCTGGATG
>CAZOJL010000257.1:0-2449 GCA_964580075.1 uncultured Akkermansia sp.
TGCCGAAATGGAGCAGACACAAACCGGGCCTTCGCTCTGTTCCCGCCCGTCCAGACTGTCATAGGGCGAGGCATCCGCCTCAATTCAATGCAATGCGGCCACAAAAAGCACAAAAACACACAAAAACGATTTCTTCGTGATCTTCGTGTCCTTCGTGGTTCATTTCGGTCGGGGTGAGCGTATCGGACGTGAAAGCGGCGTCGCGCGGAATACCGCTTGCCGCGCGCACTCCGAGACGCTGCCGCCGGGGCGAAGGTGGAGAGATGCGGCGCCAGCCATTTTGGAGTGCGCGCGGCAAGCGGTATTCCGCGCGACGCCGCTTTCATCAGCTTCGCCATACATTTAGCCCCCCGCAACGGCGTCATGATCCAGAATTTATACGCTATCCGGTAGACGAATGCCACAGGAAATGTGCGAAGCCGGTAGGGCAGCGGCGTCCCCGCCGCGCCGCAGAACATGACAAATGCCACAGGGAATGCGTGTAATGTGTTGTCAATAAATGACATTTAGAAATGAAGTCTCTTGCAAAATGGCCGCGAAAGAACGCAAAGAACGCAAAACAGAAGCTTTCTTTGTGCTCCTTGCGTTCTTTTGCGGCAACTCAGGAAAAAAATGGGGGGGGCGGTGCATGAGGTTCAACTGTGCAGGTTATTTGTTAACAGCGCCTATGTGATCTTCGTGCCTTTCGTGGTTCATCTCGGTCGGGTTGAGGCGTTTCAGACGTGAAAAAAGCGGCGTCGCGCGGAATACCGCTTGCCGCGCGCACTCCAGACGCTGCCGCCGGGGCGATGGAATTTCTGAACACTGAACACTGACTTCTGAATACTGCGCTTGCAGAACCAACGAAGGAGGTTCTGCAAGCGCCTCGTACTCGTAATCTTGCTTTGACCTTGCATGCAATCGTATACTGTTGCTTATAAATACGGGTTTTGATCGGGATTTGACAGTGCCCGTGGCTCGACATGTTTCAGGTTTCGGGTAGCATCTCGCTGCAACCATTAATCATCGCCGCGATCATCATTCTCTACGCAGCGGTTAGAACGGCCAGCGGTAGAGAATGCGGGACTGGGAGAGGGTGTTGTAGAGGGCGGAGGCGGGATCCCACATGGCGTGTCCGCCGAGGAGTGACAGCAAGCCGACGTCCTGCTGGTAACGGAACACTTTGATCGTGTCGACACCGAGCAGCCCGGCTGTTTTTGCCAGGACATCCTCCCAGTACCCGATCTGGTCCACCAACGCAAGATCACGTGCGGTCGACGCGGAGAAGATGCGGCCGTCGGCGAGCGCCCGGATGGTTTCCACGGGCTTGTTCCTGTTTTCCGCAACGAGGGTGATGAAACGGGTGTGGAGTTCGTCCACGATCCCCTGGAGCATCGCGCGTTGTTCCGCGGTGAGTTCGACGAACGGGTTGAGAATGTCCTTAAAGTTGAAGGGGACAGGGAAACAGCATCAGGATGCAGCGGGGATCAGTAGGCGCTGGAAAGTCCCCTCTGTTCTTCGGAAGGCGGTTGCCCGAACGCGACGGTTTTAGGCGTGATCAGGCGACTGTTGGCCGTTTGGTGCGGGCCTGATGGCTGTTATATTGCTTCGAACCGGATCAGCGGTCAAAGCGGGATCGTCGCAACGGGTGTTGCGGTGGTCGGTCTGCAGGCAGGAAGTTTAAATAACGTCAGGAATGTCGCTCATTCGAGGGAGAGGCGCAGATGACGCCAGCAGCAGACGCCGTCGGGGGCGTCGGGCGTCGGCGGGGCCTTGGCGAGCCGGTGATTGGGCTTCGTACTGGATGGCCGGGCGCGGCGGACAGCCTCCCGGACGAAGAGTTCGGATCCGATGCAGAGACCGTCCACCCAATGCCGAACCCGGCGACGGGCGGTGAGCATGAACTCGCACGGGGTTGAGACAGCCGGATTGCCCTTCTGAGCGGCGTCTTCTGCGGCGTCCCGCGCAAACCGCGCCTTGAGCGTGTTCAGGAGGCCGTTTGCATCGAGTCCTTCAAAAGGAAGCGGCAGAGAAGGCAGAAGATAATGCGCAATGGCGTCGGCAAAGGGGTGGTGGCCGGTTTGCGCCCACTCGCCGTAGGAGCAGAAACGGTAATCGGCGGGATCGGCAACCAGGTGGGCGCGAACGGGGTTGCGTTCGACATAGGTCCAGCAGGCCCAGACCGCCAGGCCGGATTCCAGCACGGTATTCTTGAACCGGCTGGCCCAGAGGGGTCCGCGCCGTCGTTCCGGGCGCGTCCGATTGTACCAGGCGGTGCAGAGGTGCTGGAAATGACGCATAAACCAGCTCACGTCCCGCAGCCGTCCGGTCCACTCCCGGCAGATCGCCGTTCCGGGGTGGATTTCGCGCTTTCCCCGGTGGAACGCCGCATAACGGGCGGCGGCATCCTCCTCAGAAGGCGCCTCCAGCGGCGCCTGCAAGATAATGTGGAAGTGATTGGACATGAACG
>CAZOJL010000258.1:0-2446 GCA_964580075.1 uncultured Akkermansia sp.
GGCAAGCGGTATTCCGCGCGACACCGCTTTTCCCGGCTTCGCCACGAATGCAGACACCTCGCAACGGGGTCGAGAGCCAGAATAGGCAAAAGTGCCTGAATATTTGATGCGTTTGCCCCGGCATGAGCAGGGAGCCGTCTACGAGTCGGATCGGCGAGGGTTTGGGGATTAAGATTAAGATTAGGATTAAGATTAAGGGCGCCTCCAAGCCGTCACCGGATCTTGACCAACAGCACGAAGAGCAGCGGCGTCAGGAAAGACTGGAGCAGCACGAAGCGCATCAGCACCTGGGCGTTGCTCCAGTGGAGATTCTGGCGGCAGTGGTCATGAAGGGGGAAGCGGACGCTGTGCAGCATTTTGACGAGCACGTGCTGTTCGGCCGCCTGTTCGGGTGTGGCGGTGTGAGGCGGCGTGGTGTCGAACCCGATTTTCTTGAGCATCCGGAGGAGGATCAGTTTGAACAATCCGGTGCCGCCGTTGGCGAGCACGACCGGTGCGACGACGATGATCAGGAACGGATTTCCCGCAGCCAGGGCGGCGACGCCCACCAGCAGACCCAGCAGCCGCGAACCGGCGTCTCCCATCAGCACGCGGCTCGGTTCGGCATTGTGCCAGAGGTAGCCCGCCAGGCCGCCTGCAACGGTCGTGGTGAGGATCGCCCAGCGCGCGCCATCCGGGTGGTGCGGGATAAGCAGGTAATCGGCGATGGGGCGGTACCCGATCACGCCGTAGAGCAGCGCTCCCATGGCGAACAGCGAGAAGAGGGTCAACGTGCCCGCCAAGCCGTCCACACCGTCGGAGCAGTTGGTGGCGTTGGTCGTGAACCACAGCACGGCCGTCGCCAGCGGCAGGTAGAGGGCGAGCGGCACGAGGATCGCGTCCTTGTAAACCGGCAGCCAGATCGTGACGTCACGACCCTTGCTCAGGCAGAACGCCGCCGCGAGCGCCACGAGGAGGTCGAGCGACCCCTTCTTCAGTTCCCCCCACGGCGACGCGCTGGCATCGTCGAGATAGCCGAACACCATGCAGAGGTAAAGGCAGATCAACACGCCATACCCCCAGACGTCGAGCGGCGCGACCAGGAGAATCACCGGCAGGATCAGCAGACCGACCGCCAGGCCAGCGCCGGTCGGCTTTCCGGCCGATCGTTCGCCGTCCTTGACCCGCATTTTTCCGTGGTCCCGTGGCAGTCGGTTCCACGTGCGCGGCAGGAAGCGGTAGACCACGACTCCGGCGAGCAGCGTCCCCGAGGCCAGCAGGATCAGGTGCGATCCCAGCAATCGAAACGGCCCCCAGAGGGCGCTCAGATAAGAAGACATCCAGTAGAGCATGTCCAACTCCCGGATCAGATCAACTCACACTGACCGCCCGCGCAGGCGATCGTCTGGGCGACGGTGGTGGTGTCGTGGCGCTCCTGAAGCTGGGTGTAGTCGACCGGCAGATAGGTGCGGGTGAGGTCTTCCCAGAGCTTGCAGCTATGGACGCGCTTGAGGCAGCGGGTCATCTTGAGCGGATCGCCGCTGAAATAGTTCTGGGCAAATTTGTGGGCGCGGCGCACCCAGTCCCGCTTTTCTTCACGCACGGCCTCGATCGCCTCGCGGACCCGTTTAGGCGGGTTTCCGGAAATCGGCGCGTTGAGGTCCTCGCCGCGGCCGAGGACGCAGTCACAGGCGGCCCAGAGGTTGTCGTCGAACGCGTAGAGTCCGTCGACAATGAGGCCGGAGGACATGAGGGCGCCCGCCCCGTAGAGATCGACGATCTCGTCTGCCGACAGAATTTCGCAGAAGGGCGCCTGGGGGTAATCCAGGTCGCCGCCGTCGGGAAGAAGCGAGATGCCGGCGAAGATGGCGCGGTTGTCGTAAATGAATTGTTCGACGCTGGCCCATTCGTCGTCCTTCACGGAAATCGTGTTGGAGACGTTGTGCGACAGCCAAGGCTGGGCGCAGAGATCCGTGCGCTTGCCGGCATCAATCCAGTTTTCTTTGGTGATTTTGACGTAATTCAGCAAATCCATGGCGGTCACATCGCGTTTGGTCTTGGCGTCGGGCGAAGCCTCGATGCAGAAATTCAGCACGACGTCGGTGCCGTTGGGGTTCCAGACCGATTTCTCGACGGCGAGGGGGTTCTGGCCGCGGAAGAAGTCGACAAGCAACTCGTCCTCGTTGGCCTGGGCGCGCCGGATGTAGCGGCGGGAGTGGTGGGGGTGGATGCCCGAGGAGGTGCCGAGGATGCAGGATGTGGTTCCCGCAGGCTTGACACAGGTGACGCGGGCGGCGGGGCCGATGCCGATGCGGGCGGCGACCTGGGCATTGACGTCGAGGATGAGTCTGGCCATCTTGCGCTGCAGCGTGGGGTCGAAGGAGATGGCCGGGTGCTCCATCATGCCGGTCATCGAGATGCCGAGGAGCGCTTCGCGGCGGGCGATGCGGGTGGAGACGTCGCCGAG
>CAZOJL010000259.1:0-2437 GCA_964580075.1 uncultured Akkermansia sp.
GAGGTGTCGATGATCGCGTAAGCGTATCGGCCGATGACGGAACCGTCGTAATTGAAAGGGGTCCATTCGGGGGGATTGTAAATCGCTTCGGTCAACCGCCGGTGATACAGGACCGGAATGTAGGTCATCACGTCTGTGGTGAGGAGGCGGGCCACGACGGGGTCCTGATCCGTCCCCCCGGGATCGAAATAAGAGAATAACATCCCATCGGGAGTGCGATTGGTGGAACTTCCACTTCCAACGATGACCGTTCTGTTCGTCCACGCGGGGCAGAGGTCGTCGCCGATGTCCGCGTCAATCGCTTCGATCGCCCGGGCGAGGGAGGCGAAGAGCATCTGGCGGGCCGATGACGTGTGGCGGTAGTTGGTGGCGGCGTTGCGCTCGGTTCGCATGAGCACCGCGAACGAGACGGCCGAGATCAGCAGGAGGCCCAGAAGCCCGAGGACGATGATGAGCGCGACGCCCCGGCGGCTGCGCCAGTGGGATCTCGCGAGCCGCGGTCCGCAGGCCGGTTGCTGAACCCGGGTCGCTGCGCCCTGATTCCGATTAGCCGCGCATTTGGTTTTCATGGTGACTCCTTATTCCTGCTCATCCGTTCTGGCGAGCATTATACACCGGTTGTTGGGGAAAACAATGTTAGGTGTGTGTGAGGGCAGCATTTCTCAATATGGAGATGTAACCATCGGCGTCGGGGTCGGTATCGACAAAACAAAGGTTTTTCGACCCCGATTCCGATACCGACCCCGATACCGACAACACCCCCATATACACACACACACACACTCTCTCTCTCTCTCTCTCTCGCCCCCCGGGCTTTCCCTTAAGCATTCGCCTTTATCCTTCGGCGCGGCGGGGACGCCGCCGCCCTACCGGCTTCACGCCTTTCCTGAAACCTGAACACTGAACACTGAACACTGAACACTGAACACTCCGCTTGCAAAACAAAGTTTTGCAAGCGCTACTCCTCCCACCGTCTGTCCTTGTTGGGGAACCAGACGCTGACCGTCTGGGCGATCCGGTTGGTCGACCCGCCGCTGGGAAGCGCGGCTGCGTCGAAGGTCAGTTCGTAGGGCTGATCCCACGGGTCGAGGTAATAGACGTAACCTGGGTAGAGTCGCTGACTTCTCGCCTTTTCAATCTCGGTGAAGGTCTTGTTCAGAAAGACCAGCCCGAGGTCGTTATCTTCATGCGCGGGGTCGAGCAGCGGTTGGAGCAGGGCCTCGGTGACACGCACGTCCCCGCCGCTGAACCCCTCCGGCCATGCGCCATAGGCGTTGTAGTAGGAAATGAAGGCCGATATCATCTCGCGAAGCTGGGTCTCGGCCTTGGTCCTGCGCGCGTGGTTTTTGGCCTGCATGAGCGACGAGGCGAGCACGGTCATGAGGATGCCGATGATCGCAATCACCACCAGCATTTCGATGAGGGTGAAGCCGGCGCGCACGCGCTGCCGCAGCCGCCGGCCGGTGTGTCCGCAGGCGCGCGCCTTGCCGTTTCCGTATCCAATTTCCAGTTTCATTCTCACAAAACCTTTTCTCTCATCTTCGTGGTCTTCGTGTCCTTCGTGGTGAATTCCATCGCCGGATTCCAGGTTCATTTTCAGTGGCCGGCCGGGGTGGGGGCACCCCGGCTCCAGTTAAACCGCTTCGCCGGTCACAACCGGCCTCCCACGCGGATGTCGTCGCTTCGTTCGGCGTCCAATTCAAAAACGCGGTTTTTCCCGGAACTGCGTCCGCTGATCGTGAAGACGTTGATCAGTGCGGGGGCTTCGGCCCGGATATCCACCCGCAGCGGCAGGCCGTCCGGATCCGACGGGCGGGGCACGGTGGTGAACGTGATACCCGATTCGGCGGTCAGGGGGAGGCCGCTGTTGATTATGGACTCCGTTGCCGTACCCCAAGAACCATCCGGGTTCATGGGTGTTTCCCAGCGGCTTAGAATCCCCGCGCCGAACACGTAGGTGATCACAGCGGGGTGGCGGCCCGAATTGGGCGGAACGCGGTGATCATAGCGGTGCTGGAGGGCGACGAAGCTGATGGTATTGGCGGAACTGGGACCGAGGGGAGCGCCCGGATAATCCCGCGGATCCACGGCGTTGAGGAGGTCGCGTTCGACGCTGCCCAGCGCTGCGCGGATTGCGCTTTCGGATCTGACCCGTGATGTTCCCGAAGCCCATGCGCCACCGGCCTGCTGGAAGACCATGGAAATCATGACGGTAATGAGGAGCAGCAAGGTGACCGCGACGAGGATTTCGATGAGGGAGAAGCCGCCGCGGCGCAGGAGTGACGGGGCCGGGACGAAAGCGCTTTCGTCCCTCTCGCGCATCCTGGCGTGGCGCCTGTGGACTGTGGCAGCAATTCTCAATATGGAGATGTAACCATCGGCGTCGGGGTCGGGGTCGGTATCGGTATCGACAAAACAAAGGGTTTTCGACCCCGAT
>CAZOJL010000260.1:0-2384 GCA_964580075.1 uncultured Akkermansia sp.
TGAGGAGGTTCGGAGAGGGAAAAGAGCTGCCGCCGGGACGGAGGGCTTCGGGACGGCGAAACCGTCATCATTCTCCAAGGCGGCACGCCTGTGGGAAAACTGGCCGACGGGAGGTACTTACGCAAGTTTTTCCGGCGGCGGGGCGGTAAGTGTGAACAGGTGACGGGTGCGGGGGTGCGTGAAGGTGAGTGACCAGGCGTGGAGCCGGTAGCCACAGTCTCCGGGAACGGGATAACGGCCGTTGGGACCGGCTGGGGTGGGACGTGGCACCCCCCCGTTGACATAGAGCGGGTCTCCCAGCAACGGCATGCCGGCCCAGGCGAGATGAATGCGAATCTGATGCGGCCGCCCCGTGATGAGGGTGATCTCCCACACGGTGTCGTCGGCCGTGCGGCGCAGAATGCGGCACAGGCTGCGCGCCGGTTTGCCGCCGACCGAAGCTGCATGCACGGTGCCCAGCGTGGGATGGACGACAGGTCCGATGGGCTGACGGATATCCAAGGCGTCCGGCACACCCGGCGCGGGCCCGGTCAGCGCACGGTAGATCTTGCGCATCGGACCCGTGTCGCGCTGCGTGGCATCGCGGAAGTCGGCAGCCAACAGGCGCCGGGCCGCATCCGAACGGGCAAACAGCATCACGCCCGAGGTACCGCGTCCGAGGCGGTGAACCGGAAAGGGCGGATTCTCAGGATACCTCTCGTGCACCAGGTGGAGCAAGGTGTTCTCAACATAGCCGCCGCCCGGCAACACCGGAAGCCCGGAGGGCTTGTCCACAGCCACGATGTCGTCGTCCTCGTAAAGCACTCCGAAGGCACACGGCACCGCCGGCTCCTCCCACGGCGGACGCCTCCACGCCAGGCGGTCGCCGGCTGAAAGCCGTGTCGTGACCGACACGGGTTGCCCGTTGCACGTCACGCGCCCCTCGCCGATACGCTCCAGCCACGCGGCTTCAGAGGAATGGGTTTGCGTCCGCAGATAATAGGCCAGAACAGTCATTCCCGCGTCGGCGGGATGAATGCGGTCCTGATAGGTCCATCCATGATTCATATGCTTTTCCAGCGGCATCCCGACCAGCCGACACGTTGTGGGGCTTCCGTGGGGCACGCCAAGCCAGTCGCGCGCGCTCATGTAACCGGCCTGAACAGCTTCTGCGTCCGCAGACAGATCCGAACCAGCCCCAGCATCAGCGGCACTTCGATCAGCACGCCGACGACCGTGGCGAGCGCCGCGCCAGAGGAGAGGCCGAAGAGCATGACGGCCGTGGCGATTGCGACTTCGAAATGGTTGGATGCGCCGATCAGCGCCGCAGGCGCGGCGTCCGCATAATTCAGTTTGAGCAGTCTGGCCAGTCCGTAGGTGAGCGTGAAGATGAAGACGGTCTGGACGAACAGCGGAATGGCGATCCACACAATGGTGAGCGGCTGCGCCAGGATGATTGCCCCTTTGAAACTGAACAACAGCACCAGGGTCGTGAGCAGCGCAATGATCGTGACGGGGGTCAGCACATGCAGGAACTTCTCCTTGAACCACGTTTCGCCCCTGGCCTTCAGAATCCAGAGCCGGGAGCCATAACCGCACGCGAGCGGCAGCGCCACGTAGATCGCGATGGAGAGCACCAGCGCCTGCCACGGCACGGGCAGCTTGCCCACGCCCAGCAGAAAACCGCCCAGCAGGCCGTAGAGGAGCAGCATCGTCAACGAGTTGATCGCCACCATCACCAGTGTCAGGCCGTCATTGCCGCGCGCCAGATACCCCCACACGAGCACCATCGCGGTGCAGGGCGCGATCCCCAGCAGGATGCACCCGGCAAAGTAGCTGCGCCACAGCGGCACCTGCAACATCTTGATCCCGTCCTGCAGCACCACCGTCCCCGCGCCATGCGTGGCGCCCACGGCCAGATCGAGCCCGAACGGCATCTTCACCAGATCGGTCGCCGCCGTGCCGATGAATGTCTTGAACAGCACGCCGAGGAACAGATAGGCGATGGCATACATGGTGAACGGTTTCACCGCCCAGTTGACGAACAGGGTCAGCCACACCGGCTTGCCGCTTTTCCCCGCCTTCACAACCGAGGCGAAGTCGATCTTCACCATGATGGGGTACATCATGAAAAACAGGCAGATGGCGATCGGGATCGACACCACCGGCGCGCCGTCGACGAAAACAGCCATGCCGTCCAGTTTCGCGGCCATCTCCGGCGCAACCTTCCCCAGGACGATACCGCCCACGATGCATAACCCGACCCAGACGGTCAGGTAGCGCTCAAACACGTTTGTCAATTTCCGTTCCGCACCCGCACCCGTTGGATCACTCATGCCCCCCTCCCATCTGGCTCCGGCATGAATTACCGGTGCATAAAAACAACATCTTCACCTTCCGCATGT
>CAZOJL010000261.1:0-2325 GCA_964580075.1 uncultured Akkermansia sp.
GCCCCACCCACATCCAGAAGGTACCATACTCCTGGCGACGCAGCAATAATGGAAGCCCCACCCATGACCGTATCCTACTGGCGGTCACGGCGTTTCATGCCGTCATTCATCGCCGGAGATGCGCGGACAATCTGGATTAACGGAAGCACCAGATCGACCGTGTTGCGCGGGGTGATGAAGAAAAAGTCCCGGATGTGCGGCGCGAGCCGGCTCACGAATGCGGCCGTCAAATCACGGGCCGCGCGCCTTTGGTCGGCGGGATCTTGAAAAGAGGCCAGCCGTTTGCGGATATCATCCGGTATGCTGATCCCAGGCACCTCGTTGTGAAGAAATTCGGCGTTGCGGGCGGACATCAGAGGCAATATTCCGATGAAGATCGGGATCGACAGCCCGGCGGCATCGAGCGCCGCACGAAGATCAACGATCCGCTTCTCATCAAAAATCGGCTGCGTCAGCGCAAAATGCGCGCCGGCGTCCACCTTGCGCTTTAACAGGTCAATCTGGCCGCTGAGCGTACGCACATTCGGATTGAGTGCGACGCCAATCACGAAGGCGCTTTTGGACCCATCGCCCGAGCGCTGCCCCTGATTGAACTCGTTGACGAGTTTGACCAGTCCGACGGAGGTGACGTCGAACACCCCTTTCGTATTGGTTTCGTTATACATGCGCACGGGGTCGCCGGTGATGCACAAGACGGAGCGTATGCCGCTGGCATGGGCGCCCATCAGATAGGATTGCAGGGCAATCCGATTACGGTCGCGTCCCACGAGGTGCGGAATGACGGCGCAACCGATCTGTCGGCTGATCAAGCCAGCGACGACGAGATTGTCCATGCAGGCGGAGGCGAGCGGGTTGTCGGCCACGGTCACGGCGGTCGCACCCGCACGGTGCAGGGCAGCCACGGTTTCGAGCACGGGGTTCGGATTGAATCCGTGCGGCGGATCCACTTCGACGATGATGCCGCGGGGAATGACCAGTTTCGGCGCGGCCGGCGGGGGTGTCGGCACCGCTTCTGCGGCGGTCCCAGGTGAAACGATGATCGCTCGTGAAACCGTGCGGCGTGTGTTTCTTTCTGCGACGATCCGGCTGAGGGCCTGAATAAATTCGGGGTTCGTCCCGCAGCAGCCGCCGATCAACGTGACGCCCCTGTCGAGCAGTTCAGCCGTGCGTTGCACGAGATAATCGCGCGAAGCGCCATAGACGCGGCGGCCCTCGATCCATTCGGCAATGCCGCTGTTGACGTATGCGCTGACCGGTCGACCGGCCGTGCGGAGACCGTCCACGGCAACCGCGATGGTTGAAATCCCGTCGCCGCAGTTGGTCCCGACCAGGTCGGCGCCGGCCGCGATGCACCGGCAGGCGACATCGGCGGGATGCTCTCCCGAAGGCGCAATGCCGCCCGACTCAAAGGCCATCTGGGCCAGAACGGGAAACCCGCCGAGTCTGCGGACGCTGCGCACGGCATGGACGAGTTCGGTCAGATTGATGAAGGTCTCGAACTGAATGACATCCACTCCTGCATCCAGAAGGGTGGAAGCCTGTTCCAGAAACAGGGCGGCCTGTTCGGGAAGGGTGAGCGGCACGCCGTCGACGGGCGGCAAGGGGCCAATCGACCCCGCAACATAAACCGCATCTGTGGCGGCTTGGCGCGCCAGTCGGGCGCCCGCCATCAAAACATCCCGGGTCCGATGGGCGTCGCCGTATCGGTCCAGCACGAGCCGGTTTGCGGCGAAGGTGTTTGTGGTGATCAATTCGCTTCCGGCCGCAACGTAGGCGCGATGGAGGGCGAGAACGGCGTCGGGCGCGATCAGGTTCAGCCGCTCGACTCCCGATCCGGGCAATGCGCCCCGGGCCAGCAGTTCGGTTCCAATCGCGCCGTCGCCCAGAACGATGCGCTGACGCAGCCGTTCGATGAAGGACGGTCTAGGCTTCACGGATGACGCCCCCCTCTGCGCGCGTGGGATGGTGGAAGATCTTCCGATCAATCCAGAAAAAAACAAGACCGCCAATAAAATTGGCGATCACGGGTGCCCAGAAATTACCCAGAAAGGAGAAGCTGGTGATGCACCCGGCGAGAATCGGTGTCGAGAACTGCCAGCGCGCAAGATAAAAAACGTAGCGTTTGAGCATGGTGTCCCCCTCTTCAAGCGTGATGATCTTTGTAGAGAAGACGATCCTCATGCTCCGGAGATTGGAGTAGGGGAGAGACCTTGTCTGGACTGTGACGGTCTTATAGCAAATGGTCGTAAGATGCGTCAAGCCACAACTTTTCTTCAAACCGCTTGACCCGGCGGTGGCAGTAGGGTGTCTTGCCCGTGGTAAAAT
>CAZOJL010000262.1:0-2286 GCA_964580075.1 uncultured Akkermansia sp.
ACCGCTTTTCCCGGCTTCGCCACGAATGCACCCCCCTCGCAACGGCGTAGAAAGCCAGAATAGGCAAAAGTGCCTAAATATTTGACCAATTAAAGTAAACAATGAAAGAAGTTTAGATGCGTTTACCCCTGCAACCCATCCCTTTGCGCCCTTGCGCTAAAATACCAAGTCCACGGGTTGCCCATTCCATCGCCGTGTGTCGAGCCACGCCCGCAGATAGCATCCGTTCGCCATCCGCCACAGCCGCTGTGTCCACAATCCCCGTTGCGTCACCACGCACCCATTTTTCGCATACATCCGCGCCTGCTCGGCAGCCATGCGCGGATCGGTCTTTCCCGCCAGATCCCCGGCCGTCTTGGACCCCTCATGCACACGAAACGCCCAGCAATAGTGCGGCAGCCGTTCAAACCGTGCGCCTGCGGCCTTGAAGCGCCACCAGAGATCCGTGTCCATGACATAATGCAACGATTCATCCAGACCGCCGACCTGATCGAACAGCGCTTTGCTGAAAATCGAAGTGGGCCCGTAGACGCGCACCGGTGCATGCCGAAACAGCCAGTCATGCCATGCGCCATCCCGCGCGCATCGGATCACGCGATCACGCGCATCCAGATAGATCAGGTTTCCCGCCAGCCATCGGCAATCCGGATGCCGTTGAACGTGTTGGCGTGCGCGGTCGAGCGTTCCGGGAAGCAGCAGGTCATCGGCATTCACCCAGAACAGGTATCGGCCCTGGGCGCGGGCAAACCCCTTGTTCAACGCCGCGCTCTGCCCGCCGTCCGGCTCCGAACACTACCACGCCAGTTGTCGCTCATGACGCCGGATGATCTCCACGCTTCCGTCCGTGCTGCCGCCATCCACGACCAGCACCTCGGTATCATCCCCCGCCTGGATTAACACCGACCGCAGCGCCCGATCCAGATAGGGCGTCGCGTTCAGCGACGGGATGACGATGGAAAACAACGTGTTGCTCATGGGCACCGTTGCGGAAACTCTCATTTCAGAAATTTCACTGTCACGCATTCGGGAGCGCACGCGCCATTCGGCTGCATTCGCCTCAATCTCCCAGTCTGACCTCAAGCGCTAAGCATGGCAAGCCAATCGGCTGCTTTCACGATCTGCAACCCGCTGATCGATTCAGGTTGCCGCAGATTTTGCACCACTTGGTACGCATGGGAGACCTCGAGTTCGCGCGCCAGATATTTTAATCCCAACGCCGGCGTATGCTCCGACAGCTTAACCTCGATCAGGGCGCTGACACGCTCAGGAGAAGCCAGCGCAAAATCAACTTCCCGTCCCTCCTTTGTCCGCACATAATGGAGCGACATCCTCTCTCCCAGGACATCCTGCTGGTAGTTCACATGTTTGAGCAGTGAGACCGCGACCGTGTTTTCGAGGCGGACCCCTTCATCGCCATCCACATATCCCGTATCGTAGAAATAGATTTTGGGCTCCTTCTGAATGGCACGGGCGATGTTCAGGTGAAAGGGTCTGACCGGAAAGACGATATGCAGGCTCTCCAAGATCTCCAGGTAACTCCGTACGGTGTTCGGCGCCACCTTCAGGTCACCGGCCAGCGAGGCATATGAAAGCGGCGATCCCACGCGTTTACGCAGCATTTCCAGCAATAGCCGCATCACGCGCACTTCATGAATGCGGCTGCAATCGAGGATATCCTCACGGATCAGATCGGTGTAGTACTGATTTCGCCAACGGGCGGCTTCACGTTCGGATCCGGCGAGAAACGGCTCCGGAAAGCCCCCCAGACGGTTCAGGCGGACCAGCGCCTCATCCGGCGACAAGACTCCGGCAAGTTCCTTGACCGAGAGCGGATGAAGATGAAACGAAAGATAACGCCCCGCAAGCGACGCTCCAGATTGACGGAACGTATCGAGACGCGCGCTCCCCGTTACCAAAATAGCCTGTCCTGCTGGGCGTGTATCCACGACCCCCTTCAAAAAAGACTTCCAGTCGCGCATCTTATGGATCTCATCCATAACTAGGAGATCGGCACTCTCGGCCCACGTACGCCGCTGAATGATCAAGGCATCATCCGGATGATCGAAGTTAAGATATTGCGGACGCTTGAACTCCGTCATGATCGCCTTGGCCAAAACCGTCTTGCCCACCTGCCGGGCGCCGCTCAACAGAACCATCTTCCTTTCAAGGTCTTTTCGGATCTGATCGTGAAGATAACGTTTCATGGTGACTATTATTCAAGCCTTTGCCGTTTAGTCAAGGCCAATCGTCAAAATCCTGCCTTTTGGACACCCCGCTGCGATTTTT
>CAZOJL010000263.1:0-2285 GCA_964580075.1 uncultured Akkermansia sp.
AGAAGACCGTGAGGCTGTGAGGCGAATGACACTTACTTAAGGGGCTTTTGTCATCGTAATCGTAATCCTAATCCTAATCTTGATCTTAATCTACTGGTGGAGAATGGATTACGATAGAGACTGCCATATTGAGAATTGCTGGTCCACCAGTGGGTGCGCGCGAACAAACCTGTAACCTGTTCATCTTCAACCTGATAGCCTTACCGGTAGATCGCGCCGGAGCGGAAGGTCGTCCAGGCGGTTTCAAACCAGGTGTCTGTTTCGGGAATGGGGCGGCATGGCACCCAGCGGTGGGCGAAGGAGCCGTCGGCAGCGGGCAGGGTTTCGAGCACCTGCGCGCGGAAGGCGGGATCCTCGGGCACGAAGGCCCACGCGGCAGGAAGACTCGGATGGATGCGTGTGCCGGCCGGATCCTGAACCAGCGCGGAGCCGCGGCTGCCGACCCCGCTGGCGAGTTGGAAGACGATGGCATCGAGATAGGCAAGCTGGGCGACCGCGAGCGAACGGGTACGAAGCGCCTCGGCGCAGGTGGCGCCGCCGGTGTGACGGCATCCGGCCGACTGCAGGCGGCTCACCTGGGCGCGGGCTTCCGCGCAGGCCTCGCGCACCGCCTCAGCCGAACGGATGTGCGCGCCGGCACGGCTCATCCGGGCCTGAATCTGGCGCCGCTCGTCACTCCAGTCGGCTGGCGCGCCGGCGGCGCGGGCGAGCCACTCCTGAATTTCGGCCATTCTCACAGCGGCAGCCTGCTGCGCCGCCGCGATGTCGAGCGTGGGTTCGCGACGCGTGGCGGCGATCTGTTCGGCGGCGCGGAGCGAGCCGACCTGTCCCGAATTGAGCGCCGACCCCCCCGGACGACAGACACCGTGCGAACCGTTCACCTCGCCGACGGGGAACAGGCCGCGGATGTTCAGCGACTCCCACCAGGCGTCGGCGGCCACCCCGCCGTTGTTGTGCTGGGCGCAGACGGCGACCTCGAGCGGCGCGGCGGCCAGATCAATCCCGTGGTCGCGGTAAAGCTGGATGGCGCCGGGGTTCATCGTGTGCAGCCGGTCCAGCGGCGTACCGGTCGTGGCGCGGGACTTTTCGAGATAGGCGCGCGCCTCTTCGGATAAACAAGAGAGGTCAAAACCGGCCGGATTGCCCCGGAAATCGAGAAAAACACGGCGCCCGCGGATGACCGTCTCGATATAGACCAGAATGTCGACGAGCGAGGAGCCGCCCACCACTTTCCGGGTGTCGAACGGCCATTGATACCCCTTGAGAAACACGCGGGAATAGGCGTCGGCCGGATCGTCAAACCACGGCAGCAGGAACTCGCGCGGATCGGAGACGCCATCGGCCGCCGTGCTCACAAACTTCGGCACCACCTGCATGTAGGTTCCCGACACGTTCCAGCGAAACCCGATCGACGCGAGGCCATACTGCGACTCGGGCAGCGACTGCGCGCGGGCGCCCGCCTCGATGGCGAGACCGATACCGCCGGTGTGGCAGGTGGGATAGACGCTCGTCTGGTAGAGCCCGCCCGGCCCGCCGACGGCAAACACGGTGTTTTCAGCCAGAATCGCCTCGGCCTTGCCCGTCGCGTCCATCACGATCGCCCCCGCGGCGCGGCACGGGCGATCAAGCTCGCCATGGGGAATCGTCACCAGCGAAATGACGTTGTGCCGCTCCAGGACGGTAATCCCGAGACGGCCGACCTCGGCGATCAGCGCGCGGCACATGTCGCGGGATGTGTAGGGCCCGACCGATGTGGCCCGCTGCCGCGGGTCGTGGTCGGTCTTGTAGCCGACGAACTGGCCGTAGCGGTCACGCGGAAAAGGGACGCCGAGATTGACGAGGTTGAGAAAGGAGCGGGCGGAATTGGCCGCCTCGGCCATGGCCAGGTCGCCATGCATCGAGCCGCCGGCAAAGAACGTGTCGGCCAATTCACGCGGCGAGTCCGAGGCATCGGCACACATCGCCAGCTTGTAATAGGTCTGCTTGTCCGAACCGGTATTGATCGACGTCCCCTGGTCGAGCCCTTCGGTGACGATCAGGATGTCTTCGACGCCCAATCGACGGAGCTGGACGGCGGCGTTCAGGCCGGCGGCGCCAGACCCGATAATCAACGTGTGGCATCTACGCACGAGCGTCTCCTTTTTTTACCCATTCCGACAAAAACGAAGAACTCCCGGCCGTTACAAGCCGGAAGTTCAAACGTCTTGAAGCTGGAGGTGCGAAGCGGAGTTGAACCGCTGTTCGAGGTTTTGCAGACCTCTGCCTAACCGCTCGGCCATCGCACC
>CAZOJL010000264.1:0-2188 GCA_964580075.1 uncultured Akkermansia sp.
CTCGATGCCGACCTGGCCCTTCTGTATGGCGTTCCTACGAAGGCGTTGAATCAAGCCGTCAAGCGTAACATGGCGCGGTTTCCCGCCGACTTCATCTTCCAACTCGGCAGGGACGAGGCTGAGGAATGGCGGCGTTTAAGGTCACAATCTGTGACCTTAAAGCGGGGGGATATGCGGTCACAATCTGTGACCGCATCCGAAAAACGCAATGTGCGTTACCAACCCTACGCCTTCACCGAACACGGTGCGATCATGGCCGCCACAGTCCTGAACAGTCCGCAGGCCGTCGAGATGAGCGTGTTTGTCGTGCGGGCATTCATCAAGATGCGCGAGCAGTTGCTGGCTACGACCACCCTGGCCAAACGGTTGGCCGAAGTCGAAAAGCTGCTGCTGACCCACGATTCGGCCCTGCGCGACCTCTACCAGAAGATCCGTCCGCTGCTTCTGCCGCCCCCCGAACAAGAGCGGAAGGCTATTGGGTTCTGCGTCAAAGAGCGCCGCGCACAGTACCGGTCGTCGAGGAAAAACGGACGGGAATAAGCGGGTGACCTGCCTGCCGCAAGAGTGGCGCAGGCAGGTCGAGTTTTCGATCATCGGGATAAGCGTCGGGTGAATAATCCGCCGGTGGGGCTGGTGACGCCGAATACGGGGGCGCGTGTCGAGATTTCAACCGCAAATGGATGACGAAATACAGAGATGAAACTCAAATCAAAAGGCATTGTCTCCTGGCCGAAGGCGGAGCGACCGAGAGAACGGTTGCTGGCGGAGGGGGTAGAGAAGCTGACCGAGGCTGAGTTGCTGGCGATCATTCTCCGGGTGGGGCAGGGGACGTTCAAGGCGGGGGTGCGGGGGCAAAATGCTTCGGATTTTGCGCGGTCGCTGCTGAAGGATTTTAACGGGCTGCGCGGGCTGGACCGGGCGCATGTGCAGGACTTGCTGAAGGTGCCGGGACTCGGGCCGGCGAAGGTCGCCCAGATCAAGGCGGCGTTCGAACTCGGCAAGAAGGTCTGTGCCGGAAAGCTGACGGCACCGGCTTTCGAGTCGTCTCAGGCCATCGCTAACCATTTCAGGCCCCGATTCACCGGTAAGAGACAGGAGATCGTCATCGCTGTGTTCCTGAACGGCCAGAATCAGCGGCTGGGCGAGAAGGATATCACGGAGGGGACGCCGACCCAGGCGACGGTCTATGTCCGCCGCGTGATCGAGGAGGCGCTGCACCTCTCTGCCGCCGCCGTGGTGTTGGTCCACAACCACCCATCCGGCAATCCGGAGCCGTCCACCGGGGACGATGCCACCACGTGCGATCTGCAAAAGGCCTGCAAACTGGTGCAGTTGGTCCTGCTGGATCATGTTATAGTGGGCGAGTCCGAGCATTACAGCTACTCCGACGAGGGACGGATCGAGGAACTCGTCGTCGAATGAGATCAGCCCCCAGCGGGAGCGGAAAGCGATTGGAGGGACAACAATGGATGACGCTGAGGCGCAGAAAGCGGAGATTGTTTTGTTTGAGCGCGTTGAGCGATGCATCTACCTGATCCGGGGACAGAAGGTCATGTTGAGCACGGATCTGGCGCGACTCTATGGCGTGGAAGCCAAGGTCCTTGTGCAGGCGGTCAAACGGAACCGCGAACGCTTCCCAGATGACTTCATGTTTCAGATTGCACCGCAAGAGTTTACAATCTTGAAGTCACAGATTGTGACTTCAAGTTGGGGCGGCATTCGGCGCGCCACACCCTATGCTTTCACCGAGCAAGGTGTCGCCATGTTGTCCAGCGTCCTGAACAGCCGACAGGCGATCGAGGTGAATATTGCCATCATGCGCGCGTTCGTGCGCCTGCGCGAGTTCCTCGCCTCGCAGGCCAAGTTGTCAAAGCGCCTGCGCCAACTGGAACGGGAGGTCACCTCGCACGCGAAGGCCATTGGCACGCTGTTCGACGCCATGCAGCAGATGACGAGCGAACGTCCGCCTGCCATCGGTTTCCAGTACATCGGTGGCGAGACTGCCGAATCGGATGGCGGAAAGGTCGTCCACGAACGCAGAACGAAGTATCGAACCGTTAAGAAACGACTGCCACGAGGACGGGCATGAAGATAAGATCCGCCACCGAGTCTTTCGCGAATCCACTGTGTGATTAGGAGCCAACATGGCCAAGAAGAAACCAGAACCACAACCCTACGCCAAACCGGA
>CAZOJL010000265.1:0-2179 GCA_964580075.1 uncultured Akkermansia sp.
CGCGAAAGACAATGGTTTCGGGGTCGATGGCCGTGTTGGCCCAGGAGAAATCCACCTGATTGGGTTCTTCGGCGCGGATGGTTTTGACCAGCGGGACCACGCGCTCCTCTTCCACCAGCGTGGCGTTGGGGTGATCGAGCTGTATTTCGACGCGCTCGCGCAGCGGCAGGGTGATCAGCTTGATCCGGGCCGAAGCCGCAACCGGCCACAGCAGACCCGCCGTCGCAATCAGCGCGAACCCGGCTGAAAACAGGGATAGGGGATGTTTTCTCATGATTGAACTCCTCATTGTGACACGACACATCGCTCCTGATACGTCCCTCGCGGGGTGTTTATTGCCTCTGACGCTCACTATTTTACTCTCCACGGGAGATGAGCATACGCCGCTCCGACGGAATTGTCCATCTCCCATTGCCGCATGTCCATCATGCCGCTCTCCGTATTAGACATGCGCCCCGTGGAATTTGTTCCCGATTTTTTTTGCAGGCCGTCGGGAGGCGCAATCCGATCCCGGAACCAGCCGGGGGGCGGATGGCTGAGGGGGGGCAGGACTCCGCCGGGACGCGCGTTCCCGGCGGCCGCGGGACCGGTTGCGGTCTGGTGTGAGCGCCGCCGCTCAGCGCCCGTGGCGGGCGAGGGCGATCCAGGGGGCGAGTTCGTCAAGGGTTTCCTTGAACGTGGCGCTCGGCAGTTGCTGGGCCGCGTCGCTGTAGGCCTCGTTGGGGTTCGGGTGGGCTTCGATGATCAGCCCGTCGGCTCCCGCGCCGAGCGCGGCCTTGGCGAGGGGCAGCACGAGCGACCGTTTGCCGGCGGCGTGGCTGGGATCGACCAGCACGGGCAGGTGGGTCTCCTGCTTGGCCACGGCGACGCCCCCGAGATCGAGGAGATTGCGCACCGACTTGTCGAACGACCGGAGCCCCCGTTCGCACAGCATCACATTGGAGCAGCCGTTGACCAGGAGATATTCGGCGGCGGCGAGCCACTCCTCGACTGTCGAGGCCATGCCGCGCTTGAGCAGCACCGGCTTGCGCGCCTGGGCGACCGATTCGAGCAGGTCATAGTTCTGCGCATTGCGCGCGCCGATCTGCAGCACGTCGGCGGTTTCGTGCACCAGTTCCACGTGGGCGGGCCCGAGGATCTCGGTCACCATCGAGACGCCGAACTCCGCCTTGACGTCGCGCATGATCGCGACGGCGTCGGCCTTCAGTCCCTGAAAATCGTAGGGCGAGGTCCGCGGCTTGAAGGCCATGGCCCGGATGAGGGTGACTCCCGCCGCCTTGAGGTCGCGCACGGCGGCGCGGAACTGCTCCGCCGTTTCGATCGCGCAGGGGCCGGCAATGATCGCGATGGCGCCGCCGCCGATCGGCGTGCCGTTGACCGTGACGACCGTGTCATCGGGATGGTATTCGCGGGAGACGAGCTTGTAGCGCTGCTGGACGGGCATGACCGACTCGACGGTCGGCAGGTTGTTGAGCACCTCGAGCGAGCGGTTTCCGAGTTCGTCGCCGATGCAGGCGACGACGGTGCGTTCGACGCCGCGGATGACCCGCGGCTGGTAGCGCAGCGTTTTGACAAGTTCACTGACCGCCTGAATATCCGCGTCGGTCACATTGGGTTTCAGTACGATGATCATGGTCTGTTCCTTTTCTACGGGTCTGTTACGGTGGAAGGGTGGGGAAAAGCGGGGGCACGGCCAAACAAAAAACCGCGTTCCGTCGCTTACGCCGGATCCGCGGTTCTGATCGACTCTTCGTTGCGCAAACAACTACCGAGCCGACCGGAACCGTGGGGCCGGCGACATAAAGGTGCACGAAAAGCGGTAGGAGAGGGCACAGGTCATATCGATGGGCGCCATTGTAGCGGGTCAGGCTGACGGCCGCAACCGGAAATACCGCGGATGCGGGAATGGGGTGCGATTCAACTTTGTTGAATTCGCACAGGAGTCAGGAGTTAAGAGTCAAGGCTTTATGTCATCTTTCCTGAAGATTTGTGTGTTTCCGGTTTTGAGGACATGACAAAGAGAGGCAAAGCCATGCCTAAGTGGTTGGCAAGTAAGGCTATAACGTTGAGAATGAACAGGTTACAGATTTGTTCGCACGCACCCAATGGTGAACAGCCCTCATTCTCCTCAAAGCGGTGTCGCGCGGAATACCGCTTGCCACCGCACTCCAAAATGGCT
>CAZOJL010000266.1:0-2163 GCA_964580075.1 uncultured Akkermansia sp.
CTCCACTCCTTCAACTTCGCCACGATCATTCACCTGGGCACGATCAGTTTCTGCAAGCGGTACATTCCCTGGAAGGATGACCCGCTGGGCAAGACGCTCGGGCAGATGGTCGGCGCGTCACGTTCCGGCAAGCAGAACATCATCGAGGGTTCCGAGCGGGCGAAGACCTCGTCCGAGACCGAGATCCGCCTCACCGACGTGGCCAAGGCGAGCCTGTCGGAATTGCAGGGCGACTTCGAAGACTACCTGATCCAGAAGGGGAGCGTCCCCTGGAGCGTCCGCAACCCCGACCATCAGGCGGTTTCGGCAATCATGCTCGCGTCCTTCGAGTACACGGACGACCTGCTGCACGACTACTGGGTCTATCTGCTCGGCGAGAAGAAGAAGTTCGATCCGTGGCTCGAAGGCCGGGATGACATCACGGCGGCGAATGCCCTGATCGTCCTGATCCAGCGGACCACGGGTCTGCTGGGGCGGCAACTGAACAGCCTCGAAGAGGCGTTTGTCGCCAAGGGCGGCATCAAGGAGAAGATGTTTCAGGCGCGAGTGGAGGCGCGCGGTGTCACTGCCGCGCCCGACACCCCGGCCTGCCCGCAATGCGAGAAGCCGATGAGAAAGCGGCGGTCCGCGAAGGGCGAGTTCTGGGGGTGCAGCGGGTATCCTGAGTGCAAGGGGGTGCGGCGAATTGAGGAGGAGAATGACCGGGTGACTGGGTGACCTGGTGACGCCCGGAGGGGCTGCATCTTCGGCGTCACCGAGTCACCCAGTCACCAGGTCACCCAGCCATGTTCAACTACCCAGCCCAAATCAGCGAGATCATCGGCTTGGGCCGGTTTCGCCCCGCCCCGTCTCGCCCCATTATGGCTCCGACGCACCACACGTTTCACGAGTTGATCTGCGTGCTGCATGGGCATTTCCATGTGGCGGCAGGCCGCCGCACGCGGGTGTTCACCGCCGGGGACGTGATGCTCTATCCGGCGGAAACGCGCCATCTCGACTGGACCGACGCCGCAGCCCCGGCGGAAATCCTGTGGATCGGATTCGCCTGTCCGCTCAACGAGAAACCGACCGGCATGGTCGTCCTGCGTGACCCGCGTCGGCGAATCGCCGAGATCGCGAGTTGGATGAACGAGGACACGCTCGACGGCCGCGAACCGACGCACCCGGAACTGCGGGCCATGCTCGTGGCCATCCTGGCCGAGTTCGATCGGGGCATTACCGAGTCCTACCAGGCGCCCTGGGTCAAGCAGGTCCAGGATCATATTCAGGCGCATCTGGCTGGCGACTTGTCGCTCCCTGCGCTGGCGCAAGTCGCCCAGCTCTCCCCGTACCATTTTCTCCGCATGTACAAACGGGCCACCGGTCACACTCCCATGGCCGCAGTCCGAGCCATGCGCCTGCAGCGCGCCCGGCAACTGCTGATCAGCACCCGGATGACTCTCAAGGAGGTTGCGGCGCAATCCGGTTTCGGCGACGCCTTCGCCATGGACGGCGTCTTCCGCCGTTGTCTCGGCATTCCGCCCGGCCGGCTCCGCCGGCTCCACCGGTAATACAAACAGACGTGACAGACGCGCAGCGGAAACCGTATAATTCATCCGACAGCAACAAGGAGCAAGGAGATCGTTATGAAAGATGAAGCCGCAAAGAAGCGGTATCTGGATAGCGTCAAGGCCAGCCAGGCCAAACGCATGCAGTGGTGGCACGACGCGCGGTTCGGCATGTTCATCCACTGGGGGCTGTACTCGCAGCTCGCCCGGCATGAATGGGTGATGAACCGTGAGCGGATCCCAATTGCGGAGTACGAGAAGCTGGCCGCCACTTGGAAGCCGAAGCCCGGCGCCGCCCGTAAGTGGGCCGCGCTCGCCAAGCAAGCGGGCATGAAGTACATGGTGATGACCACCAAGCACCACGAGGGGTTCCTTCTGTGGGACTCGAAACGCTCGGACTTCAACGCCGTCAAATGCGGGCCGGGCCGTGATCTGGTGCGTGAGTATGTCGATGCGGCGCGGGAGTTCGGCCTCAAGGTCGGATTCTACTATTCGCTGATGGATTGGCATCATCCGGACGGCCATGCCTGCGCCCGCGACGAGGCGGCCCGCAAGCGTTTCACGGCCTACACGCGCGGCCTGGTGCGCGAACTCTGCAGCAACTACGGCCAAATCG
>CAZOJL010000267.1:0-2142 GCA_964580075.1 uncultured Akkermansia sp.
CCATTCTCGTCCAGGATGACGCGCGCAATCCGCTCGCGGCCGAGAAACCGCCCCAGGAGCCGCGCGTAACGCATCGGCACCGGGGTCGCGCTCACCAGGACGGTTGCGCCGTTTTCCCCGACCTCCGTTCGCACCCCTTCGGCCACCATCGGGATCGCTTCAAGCGGATCGCGCGCCGGTCCCTGCGGGAAAGGGTGTGCCGCCTTGATCGCTTTTTTCGTCCGTCTCCCAAACATGCGTCCACCTTCCTGTGTCAAATGGCAGGCCGGAATAGTAACAAAAAAAGGGATGATGGTATAGCGGCTTTCAGCTCA
Organism: uncultured Akkermansia sp.; assembly: GCA_964580075.1. Taxonomy (GTDB): domain Bacteria; phylum Verrucomicrobiota; class Kiritimatiellia; order RFP12; family JAAYNR01; genus VGWG01. The sequence goes on from CAZOJL010000267.1 coordinate 315, forward strand.
GTCCAGCAATTCTCATTTTGGAGATGGGAGATGGGCCCATCGGCGTCGGGGTCGGGGTCGGTATCGGTATCGGGGTCGAAAAGGAGATCGAGATGGCGTTTGGCCACACTCGGTCAGCGGGGCTATGCTGTGCATGAGGACCGGGGTGAATACCGGACGGGAGAAATCGACCCCGACCCCGACCCCGATACCGATACCGACCTCGAGGAGAAGACGTTACCGGCAACCGCCAACCACCGGCGGGAGGCGACTGAGTACAGCGCCTCCGCCGGAGCGTTCAACATCCCCTCAAGCGGCCGACGGGGGGGAGGGTACCGACGAGCGGACGGACGTAGTCGAGGAATGCCGCGGTCACATCGTTGCCGGCTCTGTTGATAAAGGCGGCCGGCATGTGGCGGGTTTTGCGGGCGACGGCGCGCAGCGGAACGACTTCAAAAGTGACAGCGTATTTTTTGCCGGGCTTCCGCTTGATCGCCACGGAACCGCTGGATACCGTTCCCTCAATGGCAACGCGCACGGCGGTGGCGCCGACAAGGCGGGCCTCCAACGCGTCGGTCGGCGAGATCACCCCGGGAAAGCTCCGCTGGAGGTAGCCGAAGGTGTCGGCACGGACGCGTGAGACGCCCGCTTGTTTCTTGACCACCGTGGTCAGGAGGTCGCCTAACGCCCCGGTGCCGGAGAGTTGGGCGTTGCCGTGGGAATCGGTTTCGGTGATGAAGCTCGAAATGATCGGCTTGCCGTCGGGGCCGGAGATCCCTTCGGAAACCGCGACCACGCAGCGTCCGACGGTCTGCATGACCCGTCGCACATCCGCAGCGAAGCGGTCGATGACGAAGGGGCGCTCCGGAAGGTAGATCAGGTGGGGGCCGTCGTCGGGATAGACGCGGGCCAAGGCCGAGGCGGCGGTGAGGAAGCCGGCGTGGCGGCCCATGATGACGTCGATCTTGACCCCGCCCAAGGCGCGGTTGTCGAGAGTATCGCCCATGATCGCCAAAGCGACGAACCGGGCGGCCGAGCCGAAGCCGGGTGTGTGGTCGTTCTCGCACAGGTCGTTGTCAATCGTTTTGGGAATGTGGAAGCAGGCAATATCGTAGCGGGCGCGGCGGGCCTCTTCGTCGATGATGTGCACCGTTTCGGCCGAGTCATTGCCGCCGATGTAAAAGAAATAGCGGACGTCGCGCGCGCGCAGCACCCGAAAGATCGTGGCGCAGTCCTCGGGGGTTGGTTTGCGCCGCACCGAGCCCAGGGCCGAGGAGGGGGTTGCCGCGACGGCTTCGAGGACTTTGCGGCTTTGCTGACGCAGGTTGACGAGGTGCTCCTCCAAAATGCCCTTGATCCCGTGACGCGACCCGTAAATCTTGCCGATCTCCGGCGCATCGCGCGCGGCAAGCACCGCGCCGACCAGGCTCTGATTGATCACCATCGAGGGGCCGCCGCTCTGGGCGATAAGCATATTTCCGCGGATCATGTTTTCGTGATCTCCCTGGCTGCCTGAAGCGCGATCTTGTTCCCCCGCGCGGCGGCGGCAACCGCGCGGCCCGGATGGCGCAGGCACGCGCTGCGCGTTGGCGGACATTGTGACACGGTCGGAGGATCAAGGCAAGCTGCACGACAGCCCCACCAGGGCGAACGCATCTAAATTTATGCCCCTGCTGCAAAAAATGAACACTTTTCGCAAAAACCGCAAAAAATCAGCGAATGTTTCGTCCGCCTCACCCGTGAATACACGGACGGCGGAACGAACATTCGCTCAAAACCGTTTTTATTGCGTCCTTCAGCGGTTTCACCGGTATGCCGTCCGTGTATCCACGGGTGAGGCATCCGAGTG
>CAZOJL010000268.1:0-2112 GCA_964580075.1 uncultured Akkermansia sp.
TGGAGTGCGGTGGCAAGCGGTATTCCGCGCGACACCGCTTTTCCCGGCTTCGCCAAGAATGCAGACCCCTCGCAACGGCGTCGAGAGCCAGAAGTGGCAAAAGTGCCTGAATATGTGATGCGTTTGCCCCGGCATGAGCCGGGAGCCGTCTACGAGTCGGATCGGCGAGGGTTGGGGGATTACGATTACGATTAAGACAAGCTATAACCCTCATCAGAACTGCCATGCGCCCTAACTGATCCATTACTGTGTTATTGGTTTGGAGGGATGGGCGGCGGGTGATATACTGCGTGGCCATGACCGAAGCCCTTCGTGCCAAACTGGCCGATTTGCCTGACAAGCCCGGCTGCTATCTGTATCGCGACCGGGCGGGGAGGATCATTTATGTGGGGAAGGCGGTGTCGCTGCGCAAGCGGGTGCAGTCGTATTTCCGCGACTCGACCCTCGGTTCCGCGCCGCCGAAGCTGCGCAGTTTGATCCACTCGGTCGCCGACCTGGACGTGGTGGTCGTCCGCAACGAAGCCGAGGCGCTGCTCACCGAAGGGAATCTGATCAAGCAATACCGGCCGCGCTACAACGTCGTGCTGCGGGATGACAAACGCTATCTGGCCATTCGCGCGGACCCGCGCGAGCCGTTTCCGCGGCTCACCACCTGCCGCCTCATCCGTCACGACGGCGCCCGTTACTTCGGTCCGTTCCCATCCTCCCCCGTGGTCCGCGCGACGCTCGACTTTGCGGAAAAACGGTACGGGCTGCGGAAGTGTCCGCCCATCACGCCGGGGCCCGACGATTACACGCACTGCATCAATGACATCGTCCGTTTCTGTTCGGCCCCCTGCGTCGGGCGCATCGCGGCGGCCGATTACGGAGCCCGGTTTGAGGAGGCCTGCGCCTTTCTGCGCGGCGAGCGCCTGGGAGTGATCGAAGAGGTTAAGGCGCAGATGGTGGACGCCGCGGCCGGGCATGACTTCGAGAAGGCGGCGCTCTTACGTGACACGTTCATCGCCCTGCGCCAGGTGGTGCGTCAGCGCGCCCGGGTCGTCACCACGCCAGAGCTGCGCGCGGCGGACGCCCAGGCCGGTATTGAAGAACTGCAACACCTCATCGGCTTGTCCGCCCCGCCGACACGCATCGAGGCGTTTGACATTTCCAACCTGTTCGGGACCCATTCGGTCGCCAGCGTGGTCGTCGCAACGGACGGCCACCCCGACCGGCGCCTGTACCGCCGGTTCCGGATCCGCACGGTCGAAGGCGCGGACGATCCGCGCGCCATGGCCGAGGTGGTCGGCCGGCGCTTCGCCCGTCTGCGTGACGACGGAAGGCCCCTGCCGGGGTTGGTGCTCATCGACGGCGGCATCACCCAGCTCCGCGCCACACGCGAGGCCCTTGCCGCGCTGGGACTCGGGGAGATGCCGGCGGTCGGCCTGGCCAAGCGGCAGGAAGAGATCGTGCTGGACGACGGACGTCCGCCGCTCCTCCTGCCGCGTCACTCACGGGCCCTGCAAGTCCTCACCCGCCTGCGGGACGAGGCCCACCGCTTCGCGCTCGACTACCACCACCGGCTGCGTCATCGCCTCATCCGCGAATCGGCTCTGGACGAAATACCCGGCATCGGCCCTGCCCGAAAGACGGCGTTGCTGGCGCGTTTTGGTTCGGTTTACCGGCTCGCGCGCGCCGCGTTCGACGAGATCGCCGCCGTCCCCGGCATCGGTGCCGAGCGCGCGGCGGCCATCAAACGGATGTTTTTAAGTTGACGGATTACGGGTCGCGTGTCACACTCACGAACACTGACGGCGGGGTCGAAGCCGGTTTTCCGAGGCGAGTCGCACAGAAGGACGTTGAGCCATGACTGTTCGCAAACATCAAGGATTCTCCCTGTTTGATCTGCTGGTCGTGATTGTGATTCTCGCGGTACTGGTGTTCGCGTTGGCGCCGGCCATCCGGGGCGCAATCAATCAGGCCCATGCGACGACGATGAAAGAACGGGGGCGCCGCATCTGGATCGCGGTTGTCGATGCCAATATTGACCGCCAGGATGCCGAACGGGCACCTCTGTGGCCGGAGAACGTCAAGGACGAGGTGGTCGACACGGCGACGTATTTCACGTACCTG
>CAZOJL010000269.1:0-2094 GCA_964580075.1 uncultured Akkermansia sp.
TTCAGACTTCCTGATCTCGACGGGGTTTTCGTGTGGTTTCCGGGAAAATGACTTGGCACTTTTTACCGCGTGACAATTGAAGCGGCATGGCGGATTCTTTGGGGTGCAAACAAGATTCCCTTGAGGGATCTAAACCCAAAGAGGTTCCGCCATGCCGCAGTTATTATTGCAGGGATTTCCGGACGGCGCAATCCGAATCGGCCCAGCGCTCAGCGTGTTGAAGAAGGACGGTCGGGTCACCTATTTCGTCGGTTCGGACAACATCTTCTCGCACCGCGAGTCGGAGAGCGGCGCACAACGTTACGCCATCGCGATGCTCGTCGCCAACGGGCACGTGCGCCCCAGCGAGGTGGAACGTTCCGACCTGGGGATACCGCACCGGACGCTGATGAACTGGTGCGGGCAGTTGGATGCGCGGGGCGCGGACTCGTTCTTTGGTCCCCGCAGCCGTCGCGGCGGGGCGGTCATGACGGCGGAGAAGGCGACCGAGTGCGGGCGGCACCTGGACGGAGGGGCGACGGTCGCGACCGCCGCGCGGCTGGCGAGGGTGCATGCATCGACGCTGCGCAAGGCGGTCAAGGCCGGGCGGGTGCCCCGCGTTCCGGGATGCGGTGCCGACGGCGGGCCGGTGCGCCCGGAGGCGACGGACAAGTCGGAGCGCGGTCGGGCGGACGCGCTGGCTGCGGAGGGGATGGGCACGGCCTGCACCCGCGCCGGCGAGCGCCTGGCCGCAGCGATGGGCTTGATCGAGCGCGCGCGCGCACGTTTCGAGCGGTGTCGCGACGTGGCGATGGGTGGGGTCCTGGCCGGGTTGCCCGCGCTGTGCGGCAACGGCCTGCTGAGCGGCTTGGAGCGGCATCTGTCGCTGCCCGGCGGGTACTACGGTGCCCTGCATATCCTGACGCTCCTGGGGTTCATGGCGCTGGCGCGGATCCGCCGCCCCGAAGGGTTGCGGCATGCGCCGCCGGGCGAGCTGGGCAAGGCCGTCGGGCTGGATCGGGTGCCGGAAGTGCGCACATTGCGCGAGAAGGTCGCGCAGCTGGCGGAGGCCGGCCAACCGCGCGAGTGGATGCGGGAGTTGTCCCGTCGGTGGATGGAGGCCGACCCGGAGGAAGCGGGCTATCTGTACGTGGACGGCCATGTGCGGGTCTACCACGGCGCGGATGCGCGCCTGCCCCGGCGGTACGTGTCGCGCGAGAGGCTTTGTCTGCGCGGCACCACGGACTACTGGGTCAACGATGCCATCGGTCGCCCGTTCTTCGTGGTTTCGCAGGCCGTCACCGACGGGTTGGCGGCCGCCTTGGTCAACGAGATCGCGCCGGACCTGCTTGACAGCGTCCCCGGCCAGCCGTCCGAAGCCGAACTGGCCGCCGACCCGATGCTGCACCGCTTCGTGGTCGTGTTCGACCGCGAGGGGGCGACGCACAGCCTGCTCTCCAAGCTGTGGCAGAAGCGCATCGGGGCCATCACCTACCGCAAGTCCGTCAAGGATCTCTGGCCGACTGGGGATTTCTCGGAGGTCGAGGTGCCGACGCCCGGCGGCGGCGTCTCGCGCATGCGGTTGGCGACCCGCCAGACGGCACTCGCGGCGGCGGGCGCGTCCGTCCCCGTGCTGGAGGTTCGCCGTCTGACGCTGACCGGCCACCAGACGGCCATCATCACCACCGCCCGAAGCCTGCAAAGCCCGGTCGTGGCGGGGCGGATGTTCTCCCGATGGTGCCAGGAAAATTTTTTCGCTTACATGATGCAACACTATGACATTGATGGACTTGTGCAGTACGGCAGCGAGGAGATTCCTGGCACCACGCAGGTCGTCAACCCCGCCTGGCGCGCCGCAGACAAGGCCGTCAACGACACGCGCCGGCGCCTCCGCAAACTGCAAGCCGAACTCGGCGCGTACACGCTGTGCGAGAATGGCGGCGACATCGAGTGGCAAGCCCAGAAGATCCAGGACATCCAGTCTCTGGAGATGCTCGCCGCGGAACAACGCCTGAAACGGCGCCAGACGCCGAAAAAAGTGGCCTTGGACGCCCTGCCAGCCGACCAGCGCCCGAGCCAACTGCGTCCCTTGGGGAAGCTGTTTACCGACACCGT
>CAZOJL010000270.1:0-2081 GCA_964580075.1 uncultured Akkermansia sp.
ATGTCCTGCTGGCCCTGCCGCAGGTTGTACTGGTAGTCCATCGTCTGCTTCGCGGGTTGGGCGGCCGCCGGTTGCGGCTCCGCCTTCTCCGGCGCCCCCAGCCAGTTGGCGCCGCGGTAAAAGGCGTACCGCGCATCGCCGTCCCGCGCAATGACCGTCGCCTTTCCGCGCAGCCCGTCGGCCGCGAAGATCCCGCGCAGGTCCGTCTCGCCGCCCTTGAACTCGCGGTCGGCGCTGCCGATCGCCTTCACGTGGACCCCCGCCCGGTAGCCGCCCTTCGCCGCGTCGAGGACGTTGGCGCGCACCTGCCCGCTGACGGCGTCCTCCTGGACCTCCATCTTGAGCGGCGTCACCAGCACCAGGCCGCTCGAGAACAAATCGTCCCCGCGGCAAATCACCAGGTACGCGCCGTCTTCCTTGATGGCCATCCGTGCCGTCTTCTCCTTTTCGACATAGTCCTTGCCATCACCGAGCGGGACGGTCGTCTCGACCTCGGGCTTGATCCCCGCCAGCCGCACACTGGTGATGCCGCTCAGGTTCTTCTCGCGCAGGTAGAGTTTCATCAGGTCGACCCGGTAAACCTGCAGCGCCGCTTCTCGGATGTTCCGGTACTTGATCTTCAGATCTACCGGCGCCCCCGGCCGGAATACCGTGACCTCCTCCAAGGTCAGTCGCTTCTCCTCGAAATACGCGATTGCCTCCTTCGCGTCGCGGTACGTGTCCTGCACCTTGCGATACCATTCGATCGCTTCAGCCGGCTGGCCTTGGGCATGGAAGATTTGGCCGACGATATACCCGGCGAAGTCGTGGTCGGCGCTATCCCCCTCGGCCACGGCCCGCGCCGCTTTCAGCGCGCCCTGGTAATCGTTCTGCCAGAACAAGCCGAGGGCCGTCATGTACTGGAAGCTGCTCAACACCGGGCTGTTGGTGTAAAGCGCCGTGAACCGACGGCTCAAATCCACCACCCGGCCATATCCCTTGAGATCCAGCCACGTGTTGCACAGGCTGAAAGCCGCGTCGTCCGCCAGCGGATCGTTCGGATACAGGGCCAGGAACTGGTTCAGCGTGGCGGCCGCGCGCCCCAGCATGGCGATCTTCTCCGGCACGCGCGCGCCTTCCTTGGGAAGCTGGTGCGCATTCGGCGCTTTTTCCAGCAGCGTCTGCGCGAGCGCGAACCAGGAACTGACCACTTCCGCGGTGTCGGGATACTCACGCCAGAGCCGTTCCTGGTAGTCAATGGCGCCCAGCAGCCGGCCCTGGTCCTGAAGCGTCGCGCTCACGCCGGAATCGTTGATGAAACTGGCGGCGATGGTCGCCCGCGCGACCAGGCAGGCGCGCTCGAACTCGCCAATGTCCCGGTAGGCCCGGGCCACGACCAGGATTTTGTCGAACGGGATCTCCAGTTCCGGGTAGCGCTCCCGCAGGATCTCGAACATCTCGACGATCTTGCGGGCGTCGTACCAGGCCGGCATCGTGTGAATCCACAGGAGCATGCGCGCCGTCTCGCGCTCGTTCCAGGTCCGATTGCGCTTGAACAGTTCTGCCAGGTTCTCCAGCGCCTCGTCATAGACCCCATCCTCGAAGTACAGCCGCCCCAGCGCGAACAGTTCCTCGTTGTTGATCTGGAACGGATCGGGCGAACGCTTGCCCGGCCCCAGCACTTCGATCTTCGACGCCGGCCCGACCCGCATCCGCGCGGGATTCATGGCGTCGCGCATCGTCGTCGGCAATACACGGAAGACGCCCGGCGCGTAGGCCACCACCTGATAACGAATGTCGTCCACCGACGTGTTCGCGTAGTACAGCACGATCTTTCCCGGCGCCATCTCGTAATGGCTGTAGTTTCCCCGGAGCGAGCCCTCCACCAGCGTTGTCCCCGCAGGCAACGGCTCCTCGACAACCAGATACCAGTTTATCGAATGGTGGGACATATCCACTAATACGTCCATCCGCTGCCCGCTCTCAAGTTTGGTCACCGGCGATGTGCTGTTGACGCCGATTGGCCGGCCACGATACTCAAGCGGGGCGTGGAAATAGCGGCGCGCCTGGACGTACGGATAGCTCCATGAGCCCGGATCCTT
>CAZOJL010000271.1:0-2068 GCA_964580075.1 uncultured Akkermansia sp.
CGTTTTCGAGCAGGCGGTGCTTCTGCTTGATCCGCACCTGGGAGGTGTAGCAACCAACCATAACGGAATTGAGATCGCGCTCCACACGCGGCAAGGTCACCCCCGAGGCGCGCAAGGCATCGAAGAACGCTTCGGGCGTCGAGTGCTTGATCTCGCAGTCGGTCGTGGCGGCGATATACGCGTCCAGGTCCTCGACATCCTTTCGGGACGGACCGCCGCCATGGTTGCCGACGCCCCACAGGCGCATGGTCACCGGCCGCCCGCGCCGGAACTGTTCCTTGACCTCCCGCACCTTTTCGGCGGCCTGACCCAGCGGGGTGCTGTACCAGCACTCGTCCCTCTTGACGATGATCTCGGACCCGTCGTAGCCGACCCAAATGAATTCGGGAGGCGGTTGCGGGTTGTCGCCTAGGCGCAAGGCGATGTAACTGTCATATCCGCCCTTACGGAGAATCTGGACCAGCCCGCGGGTGTGGCCGAAAGAATCGAAGTTGATCGCCGTGCGCGGTTCCACCCCGAACTTCTCCAGGAACCATCGTTTACCGAGCAGCATCTGGCGCACGAACGATTCGCCGCACGGCATGTTACAGTCGGGCTGGAGATACCACCCGCCCATGATATGCCAGCGCCCGGCCTTGACCAGCCGGCGGATGCGCTTGAAAAGCTCCGGCTCGAACGATTCGACCCACTGATAGAGGATGACTTCGTTGTGGCAGAAGATGAACGCGTCGGAAAGGTCGCAGCAATCCGCCGCCGTGCGGAACGTGGAAACCGCCGCGGCTGCGCCCTCCTCCCACTCCCATTGCCAGTACGGATCAAGGTGGGCGTTGCAGATAAGATGTAGCTGGGGCTTGTCAGTCGGTTTACGCGTGTTTCTCATCAATCCGCACCTCTCGCCGAATTCACGCGCGCGCCGGCCTGATCACGCACACCACAACCTGTTCCTGCCACACCCCGGGTGGCCGCCGGGCCGTTGTCCACGCCTTCGCGTCCGACCGGCAGACCGCACAACCGCGCGAGCCAGAAGCGCTCCGCAGTCGGATCAAAAATAGTTCCACAGTCCCAAATCGTGGTCATTACATCGTTAGCCATGTTCTTCTTCCTAGCCACGCGGCAGCAACCGGAGCGGATTGCGCACCAGTATCTGCAAAACCTCCTCGTCGGTCAATCCAAATTCCTTCCACTTGGGCAAGACCTGTTCAAAGAGATAAACGTATGGCGGAAGCGGCATCCACGAACAGGGCGTGAAAGGCCCGGCGACGTTGTCAAAAGCCCAGTCCAAGCCGAGTGTGAGCCGGTCTCCAAAACCGGCATCGAAGAGGCGGCGAATGGCGTCCACCACCGCGCGCCAGTAGGCATCGTTGCCTTCCGCCTGCAGATTGGTGATGCTCAGTGACGCTCCCCGATCCAGACACTGCCGCACTTCGCCCGGCAGACGCACCAGGTGGGGTTGCACATGACCGAGGATCACCCGCGAAGGGTCAGCGCCGGCCGTCTCCAGGAGGTCCAGTTGGGGCACGGGAGACGCGAGCGGTTCCAGCGCGGGTTCCACATGAGTCGTGATACAGAGCCCGGTGCGGCGCTGAGCCAGCGCTCCCGCACGAAACGCCTTCTCCTCCAGCGGGGTGAAGGCGGTGCGGGTACTCGCCAGCTTGATGATCCCGGCACGCACATCCGATCCGCGGATCCCCTGCTCGCACTCCTGCACCAGCAAATCCGCAAGCGCATTGACATCCCATGCGGCCACGCGCCGGTCCATCCAGCGATGGGGATAGGAGGGACACCCCGCGTACTCCCATGATTCCCGTTCCCACGCTTCGAGGTAGAACCCGGTCGCGAGTACGATGTGCAGATTGGCTTCACGCGCCAGCATCGTGTAAACCCACGGCTCGGCCCGCATCGGCATAGGCGTGGCATCCACCAGCGTGTGACAACCATGCGCATGCAAACTGCGGAGCGCGGGAATACCGACATCACGCATGAGATTGATCCGATCCGGTGGCGTCGTTCCCTCCGCTTCCGCATATTGATCCAGATGCAGATGTTCGTGCATCGTCACGGCGCCCAG
>CAZOJL010000272.1:0-2015 GCA_964580075.1 uncultured Akkermansia sp.
GCGGTCGCCCATTCGTCCCGCAGTCGCTGCTCCGCCTGGGTTTCCAGATCGGCCACCTCTTTGAGACTTTCCATGCTCAGATTGGCGTAGCGGCTGTTGGCCAGTTGCTGCCGGATCTGTTCGTTCTCTTCGCGGACGCGCATTTGCGGTTGGAGCAAGAGCGACCAGAAAAGCACCAGACCGAGAATGGCGACAAACAGGATCAGCGCGACCTGCTGACGTTCGGAGATGTGGACGCGTCGGGTCATGGGCGTTTGACCTCCAGGGAAATGACGAACCGCCGAAACAGGGGAAGCGTGGCGGAATCGACCGAAGCGGCGATGCCGACGGGCGGCAACACGCGATCATCGGCACGAAGGTCGACAGCCGCGACCAGCGTGGAGGTGCGCAAGCGGCCGATGATGTTTTTCACCGAGTCCCAGCTCGGGTCTGTCGTGTAGCCCTCGATGATGAACGTCTGGGTGGCTTCACGGGGGGGGAGGGTGGCGGGGTTCGCGGCGCGGGCGGGGTTCGCGGCGCGGGCGGGGGTGGCGGCCGGGCGGGGTTTTGACTTGGGCGGGGCGATGATGATCGGCGCGAAACGGGATACGCCGGCGGACGACCGGGCAGCGGCGGGAGGGGCGCCTTCGGCGGGTTGCGGAGTGTAGCTCGATTCGTCGCAGAAGAGGACAATCCAATCATCAGGGCCCATGCTGTTGGCTGCCAGGGTGAGCGCTTCGCGCGCGAGCGGCGCGTTCAGCAACAGGTCCAGCACGAGATCGGCCCGGGCGCGGTGGGTGTCGGCGTGGCTGCGGATGCCGCTGATCTGTTTGTCGATCTGCTCGCGTTCGCGCAGACGGGCGCGTTCCTGTTGGAGGAGGCGGTCTTCGCGCGCGAGGGCGCGCAGGCCGCCGACCGTGAAGACACCGATGGCGAGAGCGCTGCAGATGGCCGCCGCGATCCAGTAAGGTTTTTTGTCGCGGAAAACAACTTCGTCGCGGAGGCGGCCGGGGAGCATCGAGAGATGCGTGGGACCGAGCTCGAGTGCGGAGACGGCCAGGCCGATGGCGAGGCTGAACCCGGAGTCGGCGGCGCGTGACGGGGTGTCGCGCGCAAGATCCGCGCACCCGGGCAGTTCGGAGGCGAGGCATACCGTCAGCTTGAAGCGGTCGGCGACGACATCGCGCAGACCGGGGAGCGCGGCACTGGCGCCAGCGAGGACGATCTGCCCGGGGGCCAGGGCGGGGGACGTGAGGACGCTGCGGCAGACGCTCACGCACGAGGCCACTTGGGAGAGCCAACGATCCACGGCGGATTTGAGGAAGGCTCCTGTCTCGCCCGTGAGACCGTCGGCGTGTTTGCGGATCTCGGCCTGGTGGACCGAGAGACCGGCCGCCTGGGCGAGAACGTCGGTGAAGGCTTTACCGCCGATCGGCACGGAGCGGGCAAAAAGAAGCCCTGCGGGGAGGCCGACCGCAATTTCGGTCTGCTCATGGCCGATGTCGAGATAGAGGGTGGGCGTGGTGTGAGCGCCGGCGGCCCGTTCGAGGCGGTTGAAAAGCGCCACGGGCGCGGGCACGAGGTCGGCGGGCCGAACCCCGATCTGCGCGGCGTATTGGAGCGCGCGATCGACGCTGGCCGGGCGAGCCATGGCCATCAGGTAGTAACGGTTGGCGGGATCGGCTTCGATGCGGGAGTCGGCGACATCAAAGGTCATGGTGTCGCCGGCCATATCGTTGAAGGAGGCCAACTCCATGGCGGCGACCTGCCGGGCGCTACGCGGGTCGGCATGGGGGATCTTGCCGGGCTGGAAGATGGTGCTGTTGCCGGGGAGGGCGATCGCGCAGAACTGACGGGTCAGGCCGCACTTGTCGATCCAGGCGCGGATGATGTCCGCCGGATCCTGGGTGTCGGGTGGCAGGGCAAGCTGTTCGGTGCGGGTGACAACCGGTTTCCGGTTCCGAATGCAGACCCAGGCCGCCCGGACCGTCCGGGAGCCGATATCAAGGCCGACGATTTGTTTGGTACGTGGCATA
>CAZOJL010000273.1:0-2013 GCA_964580075.1 uncultured Akkermansia sp.
AGGTCAATAACGCGACGTTTTGTCGTTTCTGATGCATTCAGTTCTCATTTTTGCAAAAAAACACCCGCTGCCCCATTAAGGGGCCTCCGTGAATAAACCTTGAAACGGCTATAGGCGGTAAGACGGTAAGGCTATAAGGCCGATAATGAACAGGTACCCGTTTGATTCGTGCGTACCCAATGGGGAACAGACCCCGTTTGCATAACCGATTGCAACCCAAGCCTTACAGCCTCACAGTCTTCTGCCCTTTATATGATAAAACATCCAGCCCCCTATGAAGCGGATTACCCGCCGAATCACCCGTAGCAGAGAAAAATGTTTTTATGCTTGCATTGGCACATTGGGTGCTTATAATCATCCGTTGTCCGGCCTAATCGGCTCACGACGAGTCGGTGATGAAACTGCCGGGTAATGTGATTAAGCAAGTTGGTACACTGAAGAAAACATCAAGAGAGAAGGGATCCTATCATGAAATTCAACCGTAAAGGCTTCACACTCGTCGAAATTATGATCGTAGTTGCGATCATCGCGTTGCTGGCGGTTATTGCCGTGCCGAACCTGATCAAGGCTCGTGAAGCGACCCAGAGGAGCACCTGCGCCAACAACAAGCGTCTGATCTCAGACGCCATCGACCAGTGGGCGCTGGCGACCAATCAGGCGGGAACGGCTGTCCCCACCGATGGTGACGTCGCTCCCTACATCAAGGGCGGGGCGGTTCCCACGTGCAAAGTTGGGAATGCGGCGTATACTCTGGGCGGAACGGTCGCGGCACCGGTGATTACCTGCACATCGGGAGTCACGGACCATAACGCCGCGTCAGGCAGCTAATAGTACGCTCGGAACAAAACCGAGATGAAAGAAGAGCCGCGCATCATGCGCGGCTCTTTTTTTGCCCTTCAGGCAGAGGATTCGGCAGCGGCGGTCGGAATGCGTTTAGGACCGCAGTGCGGATCGTTTCTTTCGCTGCACCCGTAACAGCGCGCTCAGCGAATCGCGCGCCACGGCCAGAGCATTCAAGTTCTCCCGCCGCGTGAGCTTGAAGGGGAGCAGTTCGGTGAGCGGTCGCAGCACATTCAGCATCCGCTCGTTGCACACTTCGATTTCGGCGGGCAGCGCGTCGAGCTGTTCCAGCCCCTTCAGTACCCCGCCGGGGACCTGTGCCCACATCGCCGCGATGCCGGCGGTCGCCTGTAACGCGTCACAGGAGACGATCATCTCGGTCTCGCGATTGACCAGGAGTAGCGTGAAGACCGCCTCGGCGCGGTGGTTGCCGATGCTCTTCATCTTGAGCGGTGACAGCACCAGATCGGCTTGTAGCACCGTCGCGTCGGCCGGGTGTTGCCGGACGCGTCGCACCTGATCGAGCGCCAGGCTCACATCCATCTCCGTGCGCGTGGCTGGCTCCTCCACCCAGGTGTCGTGCCAGTCGCCTGCGGCGTCTTGCGTCCACACCAGGAACAGTCGGGGCAGACGCTGCCGGGGGAGGTCGGGGATGGCCTCGATGCGCATGGCCATGCCGTAGGCTTGGTAGAGGATTTGGGCGAGCCAAGCCACCTCGGACGGGTCGAGCCGATCGGGGAAATAGCCCACCCGCTGGCTGCAAAATGCCGGAAATTCGTCCCCGCAGGTGAGATCGACGCCGAGTCGGACCAGGACGGCGCGGTCAAACCGGCCCAACGAGGCCTCCGGGATGAACATCATCCGAACCCAGGATTCTTCGACCGCCCGCGCCAGCGGTGCCAGGCCGTCATCGCGGGTCTGACTCAAGATCGCGTCGCGAAAGGCGGTCCATCCCGGATAGACCGAGATCATCCGCCGCGCGGGGTCTCCCTGTTCCGAGAAGATCACGAAACCGGGCCCAACCGCCCCGTGCGGATGGATGCCGAACACATCGCCGAGTGTCATCCAGTGCCACGGATCCAAGGCGCGAATCCGTCGGGTTACGTCGTACAACCGCCGCCAGGCGGAGACGGGCGATCCCGCGATGCGCCCACAGTTGGAAGCCTTCTTTTC
>CAZOJL010000274.1:0-2013 GCA_964580075.1 uncultured Akkermansia sp.
CAGCCCTGCGCCGTGGTCTGCATCACGACCGACAAGTGCTACGAAAACCGCGAACAAGTCTGGGGCTACCGCGAGTGCGACCCCATGGGCGGCCACGACCCCTACAGCGCCAGCAAGGGCGCGGCGGAAATCCTGATCGCCGCTTACCGCCGCTCGTTCTTTGCGTCGGACCGCATCGGGGACCATGGCATTCAACTGGCCTCTGCCCGCGCCGGCAACGTGATCGGCGGTGGTGATTGGGCGAAGGATCGGATCGTCACCGACATCGTCTCGGCGCTGATTGCCGGTCTCCCGGCGCCGGTGCGCAATCCGCACGCCATTCGCCCCTGGCAACATGTCCTCGAACCGCTCTCCGGGTATCTGGCGCTCGCCTCGTCTATGCTGACAAAACCCGATCCCAGATGGTGCGAAGGCTGGAATTTTGGTCCGGTTTCAGGAACGGAACTGCCGGTCGGAAAACTGGCGGACGCGTTCGTGAAAACGTGGGGAAAAGGCGAATGGACCGACCAGAGCGCTCCCGGACAGCCTCATGAGGCGTCCATTCTCAGGCTGAGCATCGAAAAAGCCGGACGGGAGCTCGGCTGGCGTCCGTGTTGGAGCTGCGACGAGACCGTGAAACGAACCGCGCGCTGGTATCGAACCGTGCTGTGCGACGCGGGGGACGCCCGCGCGGCTTGCCTGATCGATATTGAGGCATACGGAAACTGCTTAAAATGACATCAAAAGAGCAATTGAAAACGGAGATTCTGGAGAAGGTTGCGGAGTACTACCGCCAGGCGCACGCGCCGGTTCAAGACGCGCCGTTCGTGCCGGGAAAAACCCGCGTCAATTACGCAGGTCGCGTCTTCGACCAGGATGAATTGGTGAACCTCGTCGAATCGTCCCTCGATTTCTGGCTGACCGCCGGACGCTATGCCGAAGCGTTCACCGGAAAACTTGAGGATTTCTACGATGTGTCGGATGTGATCCTGACCAACTCCGGATCATCCTCCAACCTGCTGGCCGTCTCGGCGCTGACCGCCGAATCACTGGGTGATCGCCGGCTGGTTCCGGGCGATGAAGTGATCACAGTTGCCTCTGGATTTCCTTCAACGGTTGCCCCGATTGTTCAAAACCGGCTGGTGCCCGTGTTTGTCGATGTGGAGATCGGCACCTATAACATCGACGTGTCGAAGCTGGAAGCGGCCTGTTCTTCCAGGACCAAGGCGATCTTCATCGCCCACACGCTCGGCAACCCGTTCAACCTGGATGCCGTGTGCGCCTTTTCCAAAAAACACGGACTCTGGCTGATTGAAGACAACTGCGACGCTCTCGGCAGCCGCTACCGCGGCAAGCTGACCGGCACCTTTGGTCACATCGCAACCGGGTCCTTTTATCCCGCGCATCACATCACGACCGGCGAAGGCGGTTGCGTCCTGACCAACGACCCGGCGCTTGCCCGCATCATCAAGAGTTTTCGCGACTGGGGCCGCGATTGTTACTGCGAAGGCGGCGAAAGCAACACCTGCGGCTGCCGGTTCACGAAGCAGTACGGGACGTTGCCCAAGGGCTACGACCACAAATACGTCTACTCGCATATCGGCTACAACATGAAGATGACCGACATGCAGGCCGCCATCGGCGCCGCGCAAATGGACAAGCTGGAGACCTTCACCGCGCGGCGCAAAGAAAACTTCCGGCTGATTACGGAAGGCTTGCGGGGACTGGACGAATTCTTCATCTTGCCGCGGGCCACCGAGCACAGCGATCCGTCTTGGTTTGCCTATATCCTCACGCTGCGTGAAAACGCCCCTTTCAGCCGGGTGGAACTGGCGCGGCATCTCGACGAGAACCTGATCGAAACGCGCGGTCTGTTCGCCGGCAACCTGCTGCGCCAGCCCGGCTACATGAACATCGAGCACCGCGTCGTGGGCGGTCTCGAAAACACCGACTTCATCATGAACAACACCCTCTTCATGGGCGTCTACCCCGGTCTGACACAAGCGAAGATCGACTACGTCACGGAAACGATCC
>CAZOJL010000275.1:0-1943 GCA_964580075.1 uncultured Akkermansia sp.
GCCTTCTGGGCCACGCTGACGCAGAAATATTCAAGCGTGAAACCCAACACCGTTCACCTCCGTGGAACCGCTTGCAAGGCGGCAGTCCTTCTGATAATTTAGTCTGCACAAAAGACCAACAGTTATCCTTTAGCGCAGAAACTTAAGAGGGTTCGTCATGCCTCCTCCTCTGTTGAAAGCATGGATTGACCGGCTGCAGGCTGGCGGCCGGTATTCATTCCTGAGATCGGAAGCCGTCCGCGACAGCGGACTGACGCCGGCCGCTGTCTCGAAGGCCTTGCGCCAAGCGGTCAGGGATCAGCGCATTCTGCAACTGAAAGAGTATGTGTTCGTTGTTGTGCCGCTGGAATACCGCGTCGCGGGGTCGCCGCCGCCGTCCTGGTTCATTCACGAGCTGATGGCGGCGATGGGGCTGCCCTATTACGTCGCGCTGCTGAGTGCCGCCGCGCTGCACGGAGCGGCCCATCAGCAGCCGCAGGCGTTTCAGGTGATGACGGACCGCTCGGTGAGGCCGATGGTCGCAGGCCGCACACGCCTCCAGTTCTTCGCCAGCAAACATGTGGAGCAGACGGCGGTCACGGAACTTAAGACGCCCACCGGTGTGATGCGGGTCTCGACCCCCGAGACGACGGCCGTCGACCTCGTGCGCTTCGCCAAGGCGGCGGGGCACTTGGATCACGTGGCCTCGGTCCTTGCCGGACTCGCCGGTTCGCTTCAGGCGAAACGGCTGGTTGCCGCCGTGCGTACGGTGGACGACCTTCCCAATGCCCAGCGCTTGGGGTACATTCTGGATCAACTCCAACAACGCGAACTTGCTGACGCCCTGCATGCGCATCTCGCGCCGCGCATTTCGCGCACGCAACTCCTGCGGCCAGGGAGAAGCGCCGTCGACGCAAAGGAAGACGCCCGCTGGCGGCTCTTGATCAACACGCCGCTGGAGGTGGAGCCATGATCCAGCAAGCTTACATCACCGCTTGGCGTGCCGTAGCCCCGTGGCAGGACGATGCCCAGGTCGAGCAGGATCTGGTGCTTTCTCGCGCGGTTGTGGCGATTTTCCAGCAACCGGAGTTGGCGAAGCAGGTCGCGCTCCGCGGCGGAACCGCGCTCAACAAACTCTTCATCCAGCCCCCCATCCGCTACTCCGAGGACACAGATTCCCCGAGATGCCGAATTTGTTGCACGCCCGAAGTCCGAAATGACCGCCGCATTCGCAAGAAAACGAGGCGTGCGGCAAGTGAACCTTATGAAACAGATCTACACCGACCGGAACCTGACCCACTGCGACCTGGTACGCGGCATGCTGGAAGCGTCCGGCATCCCCGCCGTGCTGCGAAATGAGCACACGTGCCACACGGCCGGCGCGGGCCTGGGCAGCGCCCTCGGATTCGCCTGGCCGGAAGTCTGGATCCTTCACGACGAGGACACGCAGGATGCGGAAGCGTGCCTGCGGCAGTCCGGGTTCAGTTTCCTGGGCGGGAAAGAGTAGCCTCACTATGAACGCGGACGAAGAGAAACTGATCGAGCGGTTGCGCAGCATCGAGCGCTTGTTCGCGGGCGCGACCACGCCCGGCGAGCGGACAGCAGCCGCCGGTGCCATGGACCGCGTCCGGCAGCGCCTGGCGGAGTTGAAAGAGACGGATCCAGAGGCGGAGTACAAGTTCACATTGGGTGACGGCTGGTCCCGGCGCCTGTTCGTGGCCCTGCTCCGGCGCCACGGAATCAACCCCTACCGCTACCGCAGGCAGCGGCGCACCACGGTCATGGTCCGCGTCCCGCGCCGATTCGTCGATGAGACGCTGTGGCCCGAGTTCGAGAAGCTTTCCGCCACCCTGCGCGCCTTCCTGGACGACATCACCGAGCGGGTCATCCGTGAAAGCGTCTTTTCCGACGATTCAGAGCCCGAGGAGGTCGCCGACCCCGAGATCCTGCACTTTCTAGATTCT
>CAZOJL010000276.1:0-1936 GCA_964580075.1 uncultured Akkermansia sp.
TCCTTGACGCCCGCGATGCCCCGGTCCACCACGGCCGACAGCCGCTTGGTGTAGGGCGAGACATCCACCCGCAGATCGAAGTCGGGATTGCGCGGCGGCCGCAGGTTCGCGATGGCGTCGATACGTGCCTCGCGGAACGTCCCACTTTTGCCTCCTCCATAGCGGAGGTTCACCGTGGAATCCATGAGGTGGAAATTGATCAGGCGCGTGAGGAAAAGCGTCTTGGCCGGCTCCCCCGCGGAGCGCACGTCGAACCAGAGCACGTTGCCGCCGCTCAAGCCGGGCATTTGCTGCCGCAACCTCAACACTTTCGTTTCGCCCGGCGGCAGTTCCAGCAACCCGTTCGGGATTTCACTGGATTGATAGGTGGAATACATCAACTCTCCATCGGTCTCGATATGAAACCCGAGACGCACCGTCTCGGACCGGGTGTTGTGGTTCTTGACGGTCATCTGCATGTTCAGGACGTTGTCCATGAGCGGGCCGATTTCATTGATCTGGAAAATCGGGGATCGCGCGTCGAACACCAGCTTCATCTTGGTCGTATTCCACCCGTGCGCGTCGAAGGCGTTGTAGAAGTCGCCATTGCCGCCGATGCCGCGCGCAAACCAGACGCGGAAGGCCGAGCCGTCCGTGGGCGGGATCGTCACCAGCGGTCGCCCGTCCGCATCCTTGGCGTCGTAGTTGCCATAGCGCAACGATTTCAGCGGGATTTTGTACTCGATCACCCAGCGCCGGCCATCGGCAACCGACCTAATCGTCGCGCGCGGAGCAAAACGCATGTCTTTATCGGTTTGCTTGCTCCAGTACCAGTCGGAGATCGTGCCGATCGGATTGACATCCCATCGCAGCATCCCGAGATTGTACCCTTCGGTCAGATCCTCAAAGGGTCGGATTTCCAATTCGGTATGGTCGTCCCAGAGCGTACCGTAGAGTGGATGGAACAGCGTATCGGGAAAACGGCCCCGCGCCTTGAGCCACGAGTCCACCGGATAGATCGGCGATGTCCAGCAGAAATAGAGATTTTCCTTGTCATACCCCGAGTAGACCTGCAATTGCGTCTGTGGCGGAGCCATGTTTCTGAAACTGCCGAAACCATGGTCGTACCAGAAGCCGGACAGCGCCGAGGCATCGTCCCATTCGCCCGGCGACATGATGCCGTCAATCACAGGCGGCTTGGTCAGGAGCGGCACCCGCAGAATCGGCGTATCAACCTTGCCGGCGGCACCGTAGGACGTAGGCACCTCTTCCGGCTCCTGCGCCAGCAAGGACACAGCGGTTCCGAATAGAACCATCAGGGCCAAGAGACACATAGGACACATAGCATGACGCTTCATTTTGTTATCTCCTCTGTTGCCGATCTGTCTCATGGCTACTCCTCTTCCGAAAATTGCGCCGCTTCGACCGGCGCAGTGCGCGCGCCGCGAAAACTGTAGGTGACCAAGGGATTCGGATCTACCAACGTCATCTTTCCGCGGGCCGACGTGCGATAGAAACCCGGATCGCCTAGGTGATCGAATAACAGAAACAGGCTCCAGCCGCCCCGAAACCCGACGCCAACCGCATCCTTCTTCGGCCAATCCGCCGGCACGTCGGCTGTGCCAAGGCCGTGCGTCCCCGTGAAGGTTTTCGGATTCCACCCATCCGTCCTGGCAGCCGAAACCGGTCGCTCACGCGGCCAAGGGCTGCGCTTGTATCGTGTTTGAATCCCCCAGTAGCTGTGATGCGCCTCGTCGGGCACCGGCTGGCGCGGTCCGCGCATGTATTTCTCGAACTCCAGTTCCGTAAACGGCCGCAAACCCGCCCAGGCCGCGAAGGTCGCGCCACCCTCCCAGTTCAGCCAGCGCATCCCGGACGTCCATCCGCGCGCCACAACGCCGCGAGTGGACATGGTCTGCACGTAGGTATAGTCCGGACCGGTCCCTTCGCGAGAGAT
>CAZOJL010000277.1:0-1912 GCA_964580075.1 uncultured Akkermansia sp.
GGGTGGGCGTCATTGCGCAACCCGATTGTCGTACGGCGGCGGATATCAGCCGCCTGGGTGCTCCTCGCCTGTTTTGGGGTGTCACCGCCGGATGTGTCGACTCCCTGGTTGCCAACATCACCGCCTCGGGACGGCGTCGCCGGCAGGATGATTTTACGCCGGGCGGGGAGAATACGCGCCGCCCCGACCGCGCCTCGATCGCTTATGCCAACCTGATTCGCAGCGCCTTTCGCCCCTGCGCGCCGATCGTGCTGGGGGGCGTCGAGGCGAGTCTGCGCCGGATCGTCCATTACGATTTCTGGGCCGACCGTCTGCGCCGTCCGCTCCTCTTTGATGCCAAGGCCGATCTGCTGGTCTACGGCATGGCGGAACGGGCCCTCCTCCACGTGGCCTCGGCCTTGCGCGACGGCACGGAGTGGCGGGGGATTCCCGGCCTCTGCTACGCCGCGTCAGCGCCTCCGGCCGACGCGGTCTGCCTGCCCGATTTCGCCGCGCTGACGGATCCCGTCGACGCCGACGCGGCAAAACGGCGGTTCATGGCGATGTTTCGCACGTTTGCCGACAACCAGGACCCCGTGACGGCCCGGACCCTCGCGCAGCGGGTCGATTCGCGCTGGCTCATTCACAACCCGCCCGCCGTGCCGTTGGAAACCGACGCGTTGGACCGGGTGTATGCGCTGCCGTTCACGCAAAATGTCCATCCGCATGACCTGGCGCGCGGCCCCGTGCGCGCCCTCGATACCGTCCGCTTCTCCCTGACGAGCCACCGTGGGTGTTACGGCGGGTGTGCCTTCTGTGCCATTGCCATGCACCAGGGACGCCGCGTGACCTGGCGATCGCTCCCGTCGCTGGTTGCGGAAGCAACCGGCTACACCCGTCATCCGGCCTTCACGGGAATCATTCGTGACGTCGGCGGGCCGACTGCCAACATGTATGGTTTTGAGTGCGCCATCAAAAAGGAGACCGGCGCGTGCGCCGACAAATCCTGTCTCTTCCCGACCGTGTGCCCGTCGCTGCCGGTGACGCACGAACCGCAGATCCGGCTGTTGCGGGCGTTGCGCGAAATCCCCGGCGTGCGCAAGGTGTTTGTGGGTTCGGGAATCCGTCCCGATCTGGTTCTGGCCGATTCCCGGCATGGCGACGCCTACATCGATGCGCTCACGGCCTGCCATGTCTCGGGCCAGCTCAAGCTCGCGCCCGAGCATAGCGAGCCGGGCGTCCTGCGCCTGATGCGCAAACCCGGCATCGAAGGCGTGCTGGCTTTTCGCAGCCGCTTTGAGGCGCGCAGCCGTGCGCACGGGTTGAAACAGTTTCTGACCTACTACTTCATTGCCGCGCATCCCGGTTGCACCGAGGAGGACATGCGCCGCCTTCACAACTTCACGCAAACGCGCCTGCGTCTCAATCCCGAGCAAGTGCAGCTTTTCACGCCCTCGCCCTCTACCTGGTCCGCCGCCATCTGGTGGACCGGCCTCGATCCGGACACGGGTGAGCCGGTCTTTGTCGAGAAACGGATCCGGGAGCGGCAGGTGCAGAAGGATATCCTGACGGGTGAGGTACTTCATGGCAACAGATGATACGCAGTGCGGTTTGAACAGCGAAGACCCAAAATCACGGCGCCCCGGCCACCGCCCGGCGCCGCCCCGGGGCGCACCGTCTGCGCCGCGGGTGCTGCTCTTCACGGGCGACGGAAAGGGAAAGACGACGGCCGCACTCGGTATCGCGCTACGCGCGGCCGGGCATGGCCTGCCGACGCTGATCATGCAGTTCATCAAGACCGACAGTTCGACCGGCGAGTGCGCGGCGCTGCGGACGCTGTCCGGCGTGGAGATTCGTCAGGTCGGACTCGGCTTTGTCCCGCGATCCGACGACGCACCGCAGTTTGCCGAGCACCGTCGGGCGGCGGAAGCGG
>CAZOJL010000278.1:0-1906 GCA_964580075.1 uncultured Akkermansia sp.
CAGGCCGATGTGTAATTTTGACAACAGGAACGGCTCTGGGCGGTACGATTCATATCGGGGCGGAGGTGACGCCGGGTGGCGGAGACGGACGTCCAGCGGCACATGCGCTCTCCTCGAGTCTGCGCCAGGCGGGATTTGAGCTGTTACGCCTGAAGACCGGCACGCCCCCCCGTTTGGAGCGGGCCTCAATTGACGTGAACCATACTCAAGAGCAGGTCGGTGACGAACCGCCGCCGCTCTTCTCGTGGCGGGGCATGCGCTTGCGAGGCGTGTTTTCGGGTCAGCGGGCCGTACCAAATGCTGAAATGAGAGGGTTACTGGCGGCGCAGACCGATGAATTGCCCGGTCATGAGTCCGCTGACAAGGACAACGCGAGGGACCCGGGTGTCAAAACAGTCGAATGTTCCACGTGGAACACAGAAAAGAGCGCGACCACGGCGGTGTTCAACCCGTCTTCTGTCATTTTGAGCCGGAAAAGCATCCTTTCGGGATCCAAACAGGTCTCGTGCTGGCTCACGCACACCACGCCCGCCTGCCACACCGTGATCAAGGATAACCTCGGACGCAGCGCGCTATACGGCGGCGGAATCCGTGGGACAGGCGTGCGTTATTGTCCATCGCTCGAGGATAAAATCGTCAAGTTCGGGGATCGAGAGCAGCATCACGTCTTTTTGGAGCCGGAAGGCTGGGGCGAGACGGCTTGGATATATCCGAACGGGATCTCAAACAGCCTGCCACGTGACATCCAGGAAACATTTTTGCGCATGATCCCCGGGTTGGAACGCGCCCGATTTCTGGCCTACGCCTACGCGATCGAGTATGACGCCATTGATGCGCGTGAGCTGACACACGCCCTAGAGTCCAAGCGATATCCGGGTGTGTATTTTGCCGGGCAAATTAACGGTACAACCGGTTATGAAGAGGCAGCCGCGCAAGGGTTTGTGGCCGGAGCGAATGCGGCGCTGCGTGTGCAAGGACAGAAGCCGTTATGCCTGAGCCGCCAGGAGTCGTATATCGGTGTTATGATTGATGACCTGGTGACTAAAGGGACGAACGAGCCGTATCGAATGTTCACATCACGGGCGGAACGGCGTTTGTTGTTGCGGCAGGACAACGCGCGGTTTCGGTTGATCGCGCAGGCGCGTCGGCTTGGAGTTGCCGATCCGGTCTTCATGGATGAAACCGAACATTATGCGCGTTTGGTTGCCGCGGAGTGTGCGAGGCTCGATGCGACGTTTTTCGAGGACGGATCAACAGCAGCCCGACACGTGGCACGCCCCGGACAGCGTTACGTGGCGCTGCCGTGTGCGGATCGTACGCTGCCGACCGCCGTTGTCGAACAGGTTGAACTGGAGATCAAGTATCGCGGCTACATCGAACAGGAACGGCGACACGCCGATCGGGCGCAGAAGATGGAGGCTGATGTGCTCCCGAACTGGCTTGACTATTGGAAAGTTAGCTCCCTGCGGTATGAATGCCGCGAGAAACTCAGTCGCGTGCGGCCCGAGAATCTGGGCCAAGCCGGCCGCATTCCGGGTGTGACGCCTGCGGATCTGGCTGTGCTGGGGGTGATCATTAAACGTGGAAAAGTTTAATTATACGACGTCACGAGCACCCGCGTCGCGCAGGAGGTTCATCTTGCTTGAGATCATAATCCTAATCGTAATCGTAATCCGTTCTCCACCAGTCGATTAAGATCAAGATTAGGATTACGATTAAGATGGCAATAGCCCCTTAACTTAGCGCCATTCGGCGAGACGCCTGCACCACAAAGGTGGATTGAGCATGTTATTCTCTGACGGGCGATCACTGCAGCGCGCGCCAGGCGGCAATCTGCTCGCGCTGTGCGGCGGCCCAGGCGTCAGCCGTCAGACCGGGTGTGGCGGGCGGATTCACGTAAGCCGCT
>CAZOJL010000279.1:0-1876 GCA_964580075.1 uncultured Akkermansia sp.
CTTGTCTTGATCATTGTCGACTTTGTGCTGAGGGGAGGCCCGTCCCTAATCTGCTCTGCGCCGACTCGAACGTGCCCTCCCGCGGCACGAATCCTTTGGTCGACAGAGACACCCGATCAAAGAAATAGCGCTCCGCGATTTCCTCCGCAGCCGGCCCGACAAAGGATGCGCTGGGAGTGTCGTATTGCCCTCCGATCACAATCACAACATTCGCATTATTGACGCCCGCGGTCATGCCGACCATGGCCGAATGGGTGACCACGGTTAGTTGAACCCTTCTTGCTGACTCAGCCAGGCGCAGAACGCGGCGGCGCGTTCCCAACTCACGCGGCCATCGGCAGGCGCGGCCGGCAAGCCCGCAAGATCGAATTGCGCCTTGGAGACGCGGCCCGTCAGCACGTAGAATGGCGCGGTGAAGGTTACCGGATGCGCAGGTTGTTCATCGTAGTCCAACGTATTGGTATCCGCGATTCGCAGGTCGCTGCCCGCGCCCATGGTGAACGTGCCCGGCTCAAACCGAACCAACACCATACCGAACGAATTGGTAAAGGTTGGCTCCGTCGGTGGATCCGCAGCCAGCGCGCCCGCCGCCCCCGCCAGCCATACCGTCAGCAGGAGAGCTGTGAACACTGAGCAGCCTGCCCTGAGCGTAGTCGAAAGGTGAATCGTGAACCGTGTCCGGCCTTTCACTCGCTTTTTCATCGTTATGCTCCCAAGTGTGGTCTTCTTGACCGATAGCTATTGTTAGCAGTCGATTGCCATCAGCCATCCGCCATTGACCATCCGCCCTTCCTCCTACGGTCTTGGAAAGCTCACCGCCAGCATCGCATTCACATCCAGCGGGTCGCAGCCGAACTGTTTCCGCTGCTTTTCCCGCTCGATGGCGTCGCTCTCCAGGTCGCCCGCGATCGGCAGCTTGATGCGGCGCCCCTCCTGGAGCACGGATTCGTACGCGCCGATCTCCATCATGTCGGACATCAGGGCGTCCTCGGCGGTGAACTCGCTGTCGCGGAGCCCCTTCACGGCGAGCGCGAAGTCAACCAGGTGATCCATCACGGCTACGCCGTACCAATCGCGGCCGGCGACTGAGCCGAACTTCAGGTGTGTGGTGAGCGGACTGAGGTATGCGATGCGGCCGGTCGGGGTGTCGGCGTGCACTCCCGTCCAGACTTCACCCGTGGTGTCGTGGCTCACCGGCGTGACGACGTCAGCATAGCCGCCGCCCCAGAGATTGTTGGCGGCCTCCTGCGCCGGCGCCAGTTTTGCGTCGGAAACGAAGCGCAGTTCGGTCTGTTCGCTGCCCCAGTACACCCCGGGCGCCCGATGCACCAGCGTGCCGCGTTCACCCTGAAACTCGGTGTAGCCGGGGCGCGGATGGCGGCCGAGGTGCCCCTTCACGTGCCCGCTACCGACGTCCATCACCATCATGTCATTGGGGAAGCGGAAGAACCTGGCAGTGAGCTTCTCCTTCTCGTGCCGACGTTGCGGCCTGGAGTAGAAGGCCGGATGCGCCATGTCGTGCTCGATGCACTGCACCCACTCCGGATGGCACTTGGCGAAGGCGATCCAGCGCGAGTCGTTGTGGTAGCCGGTCTGGGCCCGGTCGCCGGCACCGATGAGCGCGAGGCGAAGGGGTTGGGCAGGCGTGGGGAGGGGGGAGTTCATTTTGTCCTTTCTGTTGTTTCGATTGCAGTCGGCAGCAGTCGATCGCTATCGACGACATTCGACAAGTTCCTCTTAGTTCACCGGTTTCAACCCAATGTCCTTCAGCCCCTCGCGTCCACCGTAGTCGTCATGTCCCAACTCCTGGCGCCTAACGCCTAGTCCCTGCTCCTCACTTCTTCCCGCCCGTCACATACCACACGATCACGATGCC
>CAZOJL010000280.1:0-1826 GCA_964580075.1 uncultured Akkermansia sp.
GCCAGATGCGCAACGGCATGTGGATCCGCGCCGCCCTGATCGCCGAGACCTTCGGTTGCGGCAGGCGGATACACGATTACTACTGCCAGAACTTGTAGGCGGCAGGATCACAGGCGGACGCGATCGGCCAGTTGCGGCGCGATGCCGGTGTAGGTGGCCGGGGTGAGCGCCAGCAGCCGCTGCTTGTCGGAATCGGGAATTTCAAGCGTGGCAATAAAGGCGCGGACGCGCGCGGCGTCGATTGCCTTGCCCCGCGTCAGCTCTTTCAGGCGCTCGTACGGGTTCGGCAACCCGTGTTTTCGCATGACGGTTTGAATGGGCTCGGCGATGACCTCCCAGGCGTGATCCAGATCCTCGGCGAGCCGGACGGCGTTGAGGCGCACCTTTCCGAGGCCCTTCAGCGTGGCGTGATAGGCGGTGAGGCAGTACCCGAAGGCGACGCCCATGTTGCGGAGCACGGTCGAATCGGTCAGGTCGCGCTGGAGGCGGGAGACGGGCAGCTTGCGCGCCATGTGGTCCAGCAGGGCGTTGGCGATGCCGAGGTTCCCCTCGCTGTTCTCAAAGTCGATCGGATTGACCTTGTGGGGCATGGTGGACGATCCGACCTCGCCGGCCACGGTTTTCTGGCCGAGATATCCCAGCGCGATGTAAGACCAGATGTCGCGATCCAGATCGAGGAGGACGGTGTTCCAGCGGGCGAGGGCGTCAAAGGCCTCGGCCATGCCGTCATGCGGCTCGATCTGGGTGGTGAGCGGATTCTGCCGCAGCCCGAACGTTCCTTCGAGGACGCGCGCGGCGAGCGCCGGCCAGTCGACGTCGGGATAGGCGGCGCCGTGGGCGTTGTAATTGCCGACGGCGCCGTTCATCTTGGCGGGGAAGGTCAGCGAGGCAAGCTGTTCGGACTGCCTGCGGAGGCGCAGGACAAAGACCGCCAGCTCCTTGCCCAGGGTGGTGGGGGAGGCGGGTTGGCCGTGGGTGCGGGCGAGCATGGCGGCGTCGCGCATGGCGGCGGCGAGATCGGCCAAAACGGCGATGACGGCGTCCTGGGCGGCGCGGAGGACCGCGAGGCCATCCCGCAGCATCAGGGCGTGGGCGACGTTGTTGATATCCTCCGAGGTGCAGGCGAAGTGGACGAACTCGGAGAGACCGGCCAGGGAAGACGCCGCGAGCTTCTCCTTGATGAAATATTCGACCGCCTTGACGTCGTGGTTGGTTTCGGACTCGATGGCCTTGACGCGTGCGGCGTCCTGCATGGAAAAGTCGGCGGCGAGCGCGTGCAGCCAGGCGGTTTCGGCGGGGGTCAGCGCGCGGGCTTCTGGGATTCCCGGTTCGGCGCACAGCGCCTGGAGCCAGGCGGTTTCGACGCGGACGCGGCGCGCGATCAGCCCGAACTCGGAAAAAATCGGGCGGAGGGCTCCGGTTTTGGATGCATAGCGGCCGTCGAGGGGGCTGAGGGCGGTCAGCGGGTCAATCGGGGTGGACATGGGGCGATCTCCAATCCGGGCTGTGGCTGCCGGCGTGTCGGAATCCTTCACAGGCAGGTCGGTCCGGCATATCGGTCGGGTATAGATATACGCGATATTGGCAGGAGGCGCAATTTGAAAGTTTGAGTTGCCTGTCAATCACGGGGTGTGGCATAATGGACCAACAGCCGAATAGCGTCCGGGATCCGCCGCGGATCGCCGGTCAAAGGATTTGTATGAAACGTGACGGGTGGCGCGGGTTTACCCTGGTCGAATTGCTGGTGGTGGTCGCAATCATTGCGACGCTTGCCGCTGCCGTGCTTTATGGGGTCGGGCGCGCGCGTGAGGCCGGTGATTCGGCGA
>CAZOJL010000281.1:0-1765 GCA_964580075.1 uncultured Akkermansia sp.
GTTCTTTTCTTATGCAAATTAAGGTTGACTAGTCTGACCAGATTTAGTACGTTGCCCGCATGAAAGCACTACAAAGCGTTTATGAGGCGAAGGCCCGGTTTTCGAGTTTGTTGAATGAGGTTAGAGAGAAAAACTGCACCTTCGTGATCTGTCGTCATGGTGTTCCGGTGGCAGATCTTGTCCCGCATCAAGCTACGAGTAATCCATTCCGTGTTCGAGAATCGCTTGTCGGAGCGAAATATCTCTGTGATCCGACGGCGCCACTGGGCAAGGATGATTGGCCAGAGGCGCTGCGATGATCCTGCTCGACACACATGCCTTGATCTGGCTTGCTTCCAGTTCCCGAAATTTGTCCGCAAAGGCAAAACATCTGATTACCGCTAATGCTTCGCGGTTGCATATCTCGGTTGTTTCCGCATGGGAAATCTCGATTCTTGTGCGGAAAGGGAGATTGGAGTTGCCCTTGTCGCCAGAACGGTATGTGGAAGAGGCGGTTGAGCATCTTGCGTTGCTTGAGATACCGCTGGAACGGGAGATTGTACAGCGTTCGGTAATGCTGCCCGACATTCACAACGATCCTTTCGATCGCGTGCTGGTTGCGGAATGTCTTGCAAAACGGTTCACCCTGATTTCGTCAGATAAGCTGATCGCCCACTATCCCGGCATCCATGTGGTGTGGTAAGACACATTGCAGGTTTGACGAAATAGGGGTACGATGATCGCTCTTTCCGTCTTATGATGCACATCGTACAACTGTTACCGGCCCTCAACGAAGGCGGCGTCGAGCGCGGCGTCGTTGAGCTCAACCGCGAGCTGATCCGGCGCGGCATTCGGAATACCGTCATCTCCGTGGGGGGGCGGCTGGCGCCGCAGATTGAGGCCGACGGCGGGCGGCACATGACGCTGGACGTGAAATCGAAGAACATCCTGACCGTCCCCATCCGTGTCTACCGCCTGCGCGCCCTGCTGCGCGCGCTGAACCCCGACATCATCCATGTCCGCAGCCGGGTGCCGGCGTGGCTGGTTCACTTCGCCAACCGCAATCCGCGGCGACCGGTCGTCTCGACGGTTCACGGATTCTACAGCGTCAACGCCTACAGCCGGATCATGACCCGCGCCGACCGGGTGATTTGTGTCAGCCAGGGCACGGTGGATTACGTCCGCCGCCACTACGGCACGCCCGCATCGCTCCTGCGGCTGGTCCATCGCGGCCTCGACCCCGTTGCCTTTGATCCCGACCGGGTGGATGCCGATTATGTCCGGGCCTTCAAAAAGCAACAGTGTCTCGACGGCAAGTTCGTGGTCCTGGCGGTGGGCCGTATTTCCGGTCTGAAAGGCTATCGGGAACTGATTCAAGCGGCGGCTGTCGCGCGGCAGGACGTGCCCCATCTGAAGGTGGTGATCGTGGGGGGGGTGCAGCAGGGACAGGAGTCTTATGCAGCCGATCTGCATGCGCTCACCGCCAGGCTGCAGATGGACGATGCGGTGGTGTTTGCGGGCAGTCAGAGCCGCATGGCCGAGATCTATCAGGCGGCCGACGTGGTTGTTTCGTGCAGCACGTCCAAGCCCGAAACCTTCGGCCGCAGCATGGTGGAGGCGCTCGCCATGGCACGTCCTGTCGTCGCCACCCGGCATGGCGGCGCCCTGGACATCATGCGGGAAGGCGTCACCGGCTGGCTGGTCGAGCCGGGCGACATCGCCGGACTGGCTGCAGGGCTGGTTAAAGCCGCGCAGACCCGTCTGACGGGCCTACGCGCCTACGCGC
>CAZOJL010000282.1:0-1726 GCA_964580075.1 uncultured Akkermansia sp.
TGGTCGCGCAAACGCACGAGCGCTCCGCCAAAAGCCTCAATCATGAGGACGGGACGCCGGGGCGAAAGGTGTGGCACAACTATTGGGAATCGCACATCACCTTCGAGACCTCGTACTATGCGCGGCTGAAGTATGTGCATGACAACCCGGCGCACCACGGGGTTGTTCCAGACGCGTCGACGTACCGCTGGTGCTCACGCGCCTGGCTGGAGCGGACGGCGACGCCGGCCTTTGTGCGGCAACTGGACGGGTTCAAGACCGACATGTTGAAAGTGCCGGATGATTTTTGAGACACTGCGGTGGCGAAAAGCGGCGTCGCGCGGGATACCGCTTGCCGCCGCACTCCGAGACGCTGCCGCCGGGGCGAAGGCTCCGGAACGCCGCGCGAGCCATTTGGAATGCGGTGGCAAGGCGAAGCCGCGACACCGCTTTTGGGAGGTCGGTGCCGACTGTGTTCGAAGCGCAGTCGGCACTCTTTGTATTCGATGCGTTGATTTATATCACATAGAATTGTTTATTGTCAACATCAAGAACACGTGTTAAGCTTCTATCGGATCGACAGGAAGGAGGAACCATGATTAGCCAAAGGATTCGTCAGGCGAGAACCATCGCGGGGCTGAGTCAGGATGAGGTCGTGCGGGCGCTCGGCGGCTGCGGCGTGCCGTTGACCAAAGCGGCGCTGTCGAAGTATGAGCGCGGGGCCAGCGTACCTCGGGCGTCCTTGCTGAAGCAGTTGGGCGCGGTGTTGCGCGTTCCAGCGGAGTATTTCCTTCGCGAACCGGGCGTCTCGATCGCCTGGATCGCCTTCCGCAAACGTGCCGCGGTGGGAACGCGCGAACAGGATCGCGTCAAGGCGGTTGCCTTGGAACGGGTCGAGTCGTACGTGCGGCTCAGGGAGCGCCTGACGCATGAATCCGTGGCTCCGTTTCCAAACTGCCTCCCTTTTGCCACCTTGGATGACGCGGAAGCCGCTGCCGGCCGCTTGCGTAGCGCATGGAGCTTGGATGATAGGTCCATTGAGAGTCTGACCGACCTGATTGAGGACCGGGAGGGCATCGTCGTGGAACTTGAAGGTTCCGAGGATGCCGTCGACGGTTTGGCGGGGCTTGCGAACGGGCGTCACGCCGTGGTCGTCGTCGACCCCGCAGTCGAAGACGACCGCAAGCGCTTCACGCTGGCGCACGAGCTGGGGCATCTGGTGATGGACAAGGAGGCGGTCTCCGATCCGGCTGTGGGGGAGCGGCTGGCGAATCGCTTTGCCTCCGCATTCCTTGTCCCGAAGGGGATCGCGGTCAAGGAACTGGGCGCAAAACGTACGCGTCTTTCGTTTGAAGAGCTGAAGATCCTCAAGATGAAGCACGGGCTGAGCATGCAGGCGTGGATCTACCGCGCGCGCGATTGCGGGATCATCGACGACCGGCACTTTCGCTTCCTCTTCGATCAGATGAGCCGTTTGGGGATGAGGCGGAAAGAACCCGTGGCATACAAGGGGCGCGAACATCCGCAGCGGTTTATGCAGATGGTCTTGCGGGCGCTGGCCGAAGGCATGATGAGCCGGAAAGAGGCCCTTGATCTCTGTCCGCAGATCGGTCCTGCGCTGACGGGCGGGGATGGGGGAAGGTCGAGAGCCTCCGACCTGCGCGCGTTGCCGTCCGACCAGCGCGACGTCCTGCTCGCCCGCGCGGCGGAATGTCTGGCTGGGCACTATGAGACCGACCCTGAACTA
>CAZOJL010000283.1:0-1699 GCA_964580075.1 uncultured Akkermansia sp.
CAGAACGCGGACCAGGGAACGGCGCTTCCCGGCGACACCGTCACGGTGCGCCAGTTCCCTGCCGATGGCGACGAAGCGCGCGGCAAGGTGGTTCAAATTGATCAGCGGTCGGCGCGTGACATCGTCGGCACGCTGTTTTCCAAGGGGCAGCACGTGTACGTCGTGCCGCTCGATCCCGCGTTCCGGCAGGACTTTGCCGTAGCCGACGTCAAAGGGGCCCATGACGGCGACCGCGTGGTGATTCGGCTGATCGCATGGGAAGACCGCAACCGTGCGCCGCAAGGCGAGATCGTCGACGTGATCGGACCCGCCGACAAGCCGTCGCTCGACACGGATGTGGTCTGTCGCCAGTACGACCTTCCCAAGGCGTTCCCGCAGGCCGCGCTGCGCGAGGCGGAGCGCGTGGCGTCGCTGTTGACCGATCCCGGCGAGCGTCTGGATCTGCGCGACACCACCATCCTGACCGTTGACCCCGCCAGGGCGCGCGACTTTGACGATGCCCTGTCGTTCAGCCGCGACGCGCGGGGGCAACGCGTGCTGGGCGTGCATATCGCCGATGTCGCCCATTTTGTGCGGCCGGGATCTGCGCTTGACGAGGAGGCCCGCGAACGCGCCACCAGCGTCTACCTCGTGGACAAGGTGATCCCGATGCTGCCCGAGCAACTCTCCAACGGCGTGTGCAGCCTGCGTCCCGATGAGGACCGGCTCTGCTTCTCCGCTTTTTTGACGTTTGACGACGACGCAAAAATGGTCGGCCGCCGATTCGCCAAGACGATCATCCGCTCGAAATTGCGGCTGAACTACGAGCAGGCGATGGCGATCATCGACGATCAACCGGTCGAGGGGATGGCGAAGCCGCCAGCTCCGGCGAGTGCGCTGATTCGCGATGCACACGCGCTGGCTCAACAGCTTCGCCAGAACCGGATGCAAGCCGGCGCACTCGACCTGGAAGTGCCCGAGTGCGAGGTGCTGCTCGATGAAACCGGCCGCATGACCCGCATCCGCATCAACCCGTCGGATGCGTCGCACCAGATGATCGAGGAGTGCATGGTTGCCGCCAATGAGGCGGTGGCCAGCGAACTCGCCTCGCACGGCCTCAAAATCCTGTCACGTCTGCACGAACCGCCGGATCCGGAGAAGATCGACGAGCTGCAGGCGGCGTTGACACTGCTGGGCTTTCGTCCGGGTGACCTGCACAGCCCGAAACGCATGGCCAGCTTTCTGGCGGAAACGGCGAACCATCCGTTAAAGCATCACGCCCATACGCTCGTGTTGCGAAGCATGAAGCGGGCGATCTATTCGGCCGACGCCGCGGGGCATTTCGGCCTGGCTAAACGGTGGTATTCCCATTTCACGTCGCCGATCCGACGCTATCCCGACCTGGTGCTGCACCGCCAGCTTGCGGCGTATCTGGTCGGGCGGGGCGGCAAGGGCGCGCTGCCCGCGGGTTACCTCACGGTGGCGGCCGCGCACAGCACCGAGATGGAACAGCGGGCCGATGACGCCGCGCGCGCGCTGATCGAGATCAAAAAATTCCGTTTCCTGCAGCAGCAGCTCGACGATCAGAATCCGGTCGTCTACGCCGCGGTGGTTTCCCGGGTGACAAGCTTCGGCATTTTCCTTGATGTGACCGAGCTGCAACTCACCGCGCTCGTCCATGTGTCGCTCATGTCGGACCAGTTTGTCGCGTTCAACCCGG
>CAZOJL010000284.1:0-1655 GCA_964580075.1 uncultured Akkermansia sp.
TCTTCAAACCGCTTGACCCGGCGGTGGCAGTAGGGTGTCTTGCCCGTGGTAAAATAGTGGTCCTGATGGTACGTTTCAGCGGGCCAGAACCGGGAGGCTGGCACGATGCGGGTGGCGACCTCAAATCCTTTTTTTGCCAGATGCGCGACAAGCGCCTCAGCCGTCCGCTTCTGGGCTTCATCCTGGTAATACACCACCGAACGGTACTGCTCGCCGATATCAGGCCCCTGCCGATCAACCTGGGTCGGATCGTGTATCTCGAAGAAGAGGCGCGCGAGCGTTTCGTAATCGGTCTGGCGCGGATCGTAGAGCACCTCAACCGCCTCGATGTGGCCGGTGCCACCCGCACATACCTGTTTATAGGTGGGATGCTCGACGGTCCCCCCGGTGTAGCCGCTGACCGCGTAAATGACGCCCGTCGCCTGTTGGAGATAGTACTCGACGCCCCAGAAACAGCCGCCCGCAAACACCGCGCGGGCGAAGGTGGCGTCGTATGCGGTTTCGCCAACAAAAGCCATGGAGATCGAATTCACGCAATGGCGCGTGTCACGCGGGGTGAGCCGTTCGCCGATGAAAACATGGCCAAGATGCGCGGCACAGGTGGCGCACACGATCTCCGTGCGCCTTCCGTCCGCGTCCGGCACGCGTTTGACGGCCCCCGGCACCTCCGCATCAAATGCGGGCCAGCCGCAACGCGCGTCAAATTTATCTGACGAACGGTACAACGCCGCACCACACCGCCGACAGGTGTAGACGCCCGCCGCGTCATGCTTGTCAAACACCCCGCTGAACGGACGTTCCGTCCCCTTTCCGACGATGACGCGGGCTTCATCGGCTGTCAATTCCTGCCACTCGGGGTTCATCCGCGCCCCTCCCTCCGACCCTCTGGTCGCCGCGCACCATACGAGCATGCCGAACAGGGCCACACGTTTGCAATGATGACACATCGATCACACCTCCGGCCTTTGAGCGTGATACCCCTCCGAGAGTTATTCTTCCGCGCACGTATCGTCGTAGAACTTGACGATGTCGTCGCATTTTCCGCTTTCCATGAACTTGATGGCGGTGCGGGGGTGCTGGTTGAGGATCCCGGTGATCATGTAAGGGATGCTGTACCCCCAGAAGAACTCCTTGCGCAACGGCGCGATGTGGTCGCGGATACACTCCAACAGCGGCCGCAACAGGTACTTGGGGTTGTGCAGGAAACCCAGCAGCAGTTCCATCTGACAGTTGCCGGCGCCGCGGCCGAGTCCCGCGATGCTGGCGTCGAGGTAGTTGGCGCCACAGATGATCGCTTCGATCGTGTTGGCATAGGCGAGCTGGCAGTTGTTGTGGGTGTGTATGCCCACGTGTTTGCCCGTCGCATCGGTCACGCGCCGGAACTTCTCCATCATCGCCCGAATCTCTTCGGAATACATCGTGCCAAAGCTGTCCACGAGGTAGATCACGCCGACATCTGTCTGCGCCAGCACCTCCAGGGCGCTGTCCAGCTCCCTTTCTTGAACCGTCGAAATAGCCATCAGGTTGACAGTCGTTTCGTACCCCTTGTCGTGGGCGTCCTTGATCATGTCAACGGCGGTTGGAATCTGGTGGATGTAGGTGGCCACGCGGATCATGTCGAGCACGCTCTTGTCGCGCGGCAAGATGTCGGTGTG
>CAZOJL010000285.1:0-1640 GCA_964580075.1 uncultured Akkermansia sp.
ATAATTAACATTGCTAATTGGCATCGAATTTGCTAAATTAACGACATGGATGTGTCAGGCATCAAGTCGGCTTTCTCCTTTGGCGGCAGGCGGCTGAGGGATGTTGTGGGCTTTGATTTTGGAGCTTCGGGCGTGCGCGCTGTCCGTCTGGCTACCGGCCGGGAGGGCGTTGTCGTCTCTGGAGTCTGGTCGGCGGAGGCGCCCCTCACGGACCCGTTGGTATTTCCGCATGAGATGCGGGCCCGGGCGGCTGCGATTGCGGTGTCGCACCCCGACGCCGTCGCGAGACTCCTCTTCATTCCAAGGCCGGCGAGCAAGCTGGACGACGTTCCCTTCGCCGATTTGCTCGGCATTGCCGATCCGCAGGCATTCCGCATGGCCATGGAGATCGCGCATTCTCACGCCTCCGAAACCCACGTCCTGCTCGCCGCCATCCCGGAGACTGATGCCGCTGCCGCGCTTCACCCGTTCGCTCAGGGCATCCCGGCCCCCCAGTCGCTTGAGGTCGCGGGTTTGGCGGCCATCAACGGGCTTATCCTGTGCACGCCTGCCATTGAGGAGCAGAGCGCCATCCTTCTCGACCTTGGCGCCGAAGTCGCCACAGTGGCCATTACCACGCCGCGCCGACTCGCATTTGTGCGACAGTTTCGCATCGGTGCGAACACGATCATGAAAAAACTCGGTGAGCGGCTCGGTATGGACGCCGAGACGGCGCGCGAGGCGGTGGGAGGGGGGGTCGTGGATGCTACGGAACAGATCCGAGCCGTCTTTGACCCCCTCACCAACCAGATCATTCTCGGCCGGGATTTTGTGTCGCGGCGCTTCAATGTCCGCCCCGATCACGTGTACGTCTCCGGCGGTTTGTTCCGATCGCCGGCCTGGGCGCAGCCGCTCCAAGTGGCCTTGGATGTCGGCGTCACAATCTGGAATCCTTTGGCGGACCTCCCGGCGGCTTCTGGTGCTCTCGATGCGGAAACCGTCGCAGAGGGGTGCCGCTTCGCTGCCGCTGTGGGTGCAGCCCTTGGCATCTTGGAGAACACTCCCGCATGAAACTGCGCGTCAACCTGATAGCCGAGAAAGAGGTGCGTGACTGTAGCGTGGTCACCCCCCGCTTTCTGATTCGCCTCACGGGGGCGCTCGTCGCCACGGCCGTCCTGGCTGTTTTCGGGTGGGTCTTCATCGTGTCCCAGCAACGCGCAACCGCGCTGAAGGCCGAGGAGTGGAAATGGGGCCGGTTGGAATCCGATTTCAAGCAGGCTCAGGCGCTCTCCAAACGGCTTCGGGCCGCCGAATTCATTGTCGCCGACCTAGACGTCTGGCGGACTGTCAGGCACAAGTGGAGTGACGACCTGACCGCAATCGCTGTTGCTTTTCCCGAGACCCTCCAGTTGACCGATTTGAGCATGACGCGCGCAACCGTCATTCCGGCTGTCGTGATTCCCAAGTCCAAACCCGGAGCCAAGCCGCCTCGGTCGCCGCCGCCGTCGCCGCCCGAGTTCAGAACGTCACTGCGCCTGACCGGCGTAACATCGAGTCCGACCGCCGAAGACGACGTCGCCGGCTGCCGCAAGATCTTCACCGAGCACCCCTTTACCAACACCGTGACAGCAGCGGTCATCCCGCCGGGCGCGTTCCGCCAG
>CAZOJL010000286.1:0-1598 GCA_964580075.1 uncultured Akkermansia sp.
CGTGCCGTGCGCTGACGCTTGTCGGTCTGATGACACTCGCGCCGTTCTGCCCGGATCCCGAGCAGACGCGGCCTTTTTTCGCGCGGCTGCGCGAGCTGCGCGACCGGCTCACGCGTGATTTCGGCATCGGCCTGCCCCATCTCTCCATGGGAATGTCCAATGACTTCGAGGCGGCCGTCCGCGAAGGCGCCACATGGATCCGCATCGGCTCGCTCCTTTTCGGCCACCGGCCCACGATGAAGCAGAACCTGCGCACGCAGGCCGAGGCAGAAGGAATCTGGGAGGCGTGACGATGCGCCACGCATTCCGAAGCATCACGGATACAGCTTAGCCGATCATCACACCGTCCGCAAATCTAATTGTTGCCGGCTTAGGAGCCCCGGGCGCATGGCAGTTCTGATGGAGTCGTTGATTCGTAGTCATAATCATAATCGTAATCCGTTCTCCACCAGGAAATCAAGATCACGATTACGATCACGATTACGATTAAGGAGTAACCCTCATCAGAACTGCCATGCGCCCAGGAGCCCCCCAAGGGGGCGTGTCGGGCAACGCGTCGAGGAAGGCGCGGGTGACGGCTTCGGCATAGGCACCGGCGTAGGCGCCGGCAAGAAAGCGGTCAAAGACCTCGTCGTGGAATCGCCGCCACGAGGCATCTTCATGGCCGGGGATGACGGGATAGAAGAGACAACCCGCGTCGGTTGCCGCGGCGAGGTCTCCCGGGGCGTCACCGATCAGCAGCACGCGCCCGGGGCGATAGCGTCCGTCGGTGGCGAGCCGGATCTGGCGGGCCTTGGAGCCCACCTCCTGCCCCGTGATGGCGGAGACCAGGTGCCCCATGCCGTGGTGTTTCCATTCCTTGAGCAGCGCGTCTTCGGGAGTCTGCGAAACCACGATCACGTCGCTTGCGCGTGCGATGCGCGTCAGACTCGTGAGCGCCCACGGGAAGGGGGGCGTCGGCCGCATCCGGGTATCAATGTCGACATTGACCGCCAGGCTCCACTCCAGCACACGCTTCAAATCCGGATCGCCGGTTCGGGCGACCTCAGCTTGCAGCGACGGGTTGCCGAGCGGCAGACCCGACTGGCAATAGGCACGCAGTGATTCGAGCCTGGGCAGGGGCACGCCCGAGGCGCGGACGACGTCCCACGCGTCGAGCAACTCAAAGGTCAACAACAGGTTGGTGAACCGGTTCTGGCCGCGCGTCTTCGATCCGATGTTGACGAACTCTGCGGCGGCACGCACCTGTGTCTCGATTGTGCCCAGCCCCCAGCATGAGCAGATCAGCGGATGAAAATGGAGCTTCTGCTTGACATCCATGGTGTCAAACACGCACCCGTCCGAATCCACGCCCACGAAGGCGTCATGGGCGGGTTTGAGCGCGACGAGGTCGGCGGCTGTTGTGCGACGAGGATCCATGGCGACAGTCCCTTAGGCTTCCACGATCTCCATGGCGATTTCGGCCCAGCGCCACAGGCGGCGGGGTTCATATTTCACGGTACTGATATCCTTGAGGATGATTTCGAGCGGACAGCCATGACGAGCGCAGACGTCCACGGACGCTTGCAGATGTTCGCGAATCGCCTGTTCGTTGAACG
>CAZOJL010000287.1:0-1559 GCA_964580075.1 uncultured Akkermansia sp.
ACCGGCCGCCATGTTGGCGCTGCTGAAGTTGCTGTGGCGGCAGAAGATCGTCCTGTTGATCCTCGCGGGAGTCGTGACCGGTATGGTTTTCCTGGCGCGTACTGTTGTACACACGGGGCATCCGGGGAGTAGCCTGATGGCGGGCGAGGATTGGCCCATGTTCCGGGGCGGGCTCGAGCGCCGCGGCTCAAACGATACGGCAGAACCACCCACCACAGGCGGCATCAACTGGAGCTACGCCGCCGACGTCAAGAAATTCTACTCCAGTCCAGCGGTGGTTGGTAACCGGGTCTACATCACCTCCACCGACATCGGCGTGTTCGGTGGCGGGGGTAAGGGCGCGGTCTACTGTCTTGACGCCGATACGGGAGCCTTGGGCTGGAAGGCGGCCCCTCCAGGCTATCGCGCGACCTTCTCATCTCCCGCGGTTGCCGGTAAATATCTGGTTTGCGGCGAGGGGCTGCACTGGATCGACAACGCGCGCGTGGTCTGCATGGATGTGACGAACCGAGGCAAGATGCTC
Organism: uncultured Akkermansia sp.; assembly: GCA_964580075.1. Taxonomy (GTDB): domain Bacteria; phylum Verrucomicrobiota; class Kiritimatiellia; order RFP12; family JAAYNR01; genus VGWG01. The sequence continues at coordinate 524 of CAZOJL010000287.1, forward strand.
TGGACCTACGAGACCCGCAGCCATGTCGAGTCAACTCCCTGCATCGACGGGGACCGCGTGTATGTAGGCGCGGGCGCTGACGGCTATTACTGTTTCCTCCTCGAACCCGATGCCGATGGTCAGGCGCAGCTTCTCTGGCACGCGCCGGGGGAACACTATCCGGATGCTGAAACCTCGCCGGCCGCCCACGATGGGCTCCTGTTTGCGGGATTGGGCATCGGCGGCCAGGCGATCATTTGCCTGAATGCCGAGACGGGTGATCCGGTCTGGCGTGTCGACACCCCTTATCCTGTGTTCGGACCGCCCACCGTGGTCAATGGCGCGGTCATCATAGGCATGGGAAATGGCGACTTTATCAATTCGGCCGAGGAACTCAAGGGCAAGAAAATCGAGGAACTCCGGAAGGCAGGCACGAGCGAGGCGGAAATCGCCGCCGCCGAGAAAAACCTGGGCACAGGGGGCGAAATCTGGTGTCTGGCGGAAAAGAGCGGAGAGGTGCGCTGGACGTTCAAGGTGCCCGACACTATCCTCGGCGCCGTCGCCGCCGACAATGACCGGCTCTACTTCGGCGCCCGCGATGGCTACGTGTATTGTCTCTCGCTGACCGGAATGCTCCTCAACAGATGGAATGCCCGCGCGCCGCTTCTTACGTCGCCGGCCATCAGCGGCGGGTATCTCTACGTGGTCACCCAGCAGGGAACTCTTTTTGGGTTGCGTACGGAAGACTTGGAATGCGTCTGGGAAGCGCGCCTGGGGTTCAATGGCCCGTTCATCAGTTCACCGGCCGTGGCCCGCGGGCATGTTTATGTCGGCTCGGAGCAGGATGGGGTGCTGTGTCTGGGTCTCCCGGGCGGACAGCAGCGCGAGATTCGGTGGGATGGTTTTGCCGGCGGCCCCGGCCGAGGGGGGAATCTCGACGGAAAGCCGCTTCCCGAAAAGGGCAAGCTCGGCTGGCGGTTCCCCGATGCGGATCAGGTGGATCAGCCGGTGGCGCTTGAGATCGTCGCGCCGGTGGCCAGTCTCAACGGGATGCTGT